>NZ_JAWCTQ010000071.1:0-20530 GCF_032423885.1 Streptomyces tamarix
AGCGCGTCGAGCACCGGCGCCGCCGTGCGGGCGGAGGCCGCGCGCGGGGTGCCCGCGAGGGCGCCCTCGACGTGGCGGAGCATCGCCTCGTCGATCGGGTGGGGCTGCGGGAGGCCGTCGTCGCCGACGCGCTGGTACTTCATCAGGTTGATGCCGATCGCGACCTGCCGGCGGCCGTCCTCCGTGGACAGCGCCACCGTGCCGGCACCGAAGACCGCGCCGTCGTGGCCCCAGTACCAGCGGCCGTCGGACAGCTTCATCGTGTACAGGCCGAGGCCGTAGTGCATGCCGACCTCCTGGCCGGGCGGCGCCTCGTACGCGGGGACGGTGGTCTTCATCTCGCGCAGCTCGGCGGGGCCGAGGATCCGGCCGGTCAGGAGCTGCCGGTAGAAGGAGTTGAGGTCGTCCATGGTGGAGACGAGGGAGCCGGCCGGACCGGCCCAGGACATGTCGTAGACGCTGTAGTCGCGGGCGGGGTCGATGGTGCCGTACATCGACTCGTACATCCTGGAGTGCGGCCCGGTCAGGCGGGGCGTGCGGGGGAAGTACGTGTGGCGCAGCCCGGCCTCGCGGATGACGTGGCGGGTGATGTACTCCTCCGGCTCCTGGCCGGTGACCTCGCGGAGCAGCAGCCCGGCTATGACGTAGTTGGTGTTGGAGTAGCCGTACGTGCCCCGTGGTACGGGCGAGGGCGCGGCGAGCCCGAGGCGGACGAGCTCCTCGGGCGCGAAGTGGCGGAAGCGGCCGTCGTCGAGGGCCTTGCCGGGGTCCGTCTGGAGGCCGGGGAACGCGGCGGCCACGTGGTCGCCGAGGCCGCTCGTGTGGTTGAGCAGCATCCGGACCGTGATGAGGCGGCCCCGCTCGCCGGGAACGAGGTCGGGCAGGTAGCGGCCGATGGGCGCGTCGAGGTCGACGCGGCCCTCGTGGACCTGTTGGAGGACGGCGACGGCGGTGAAGGTCTTGGTGATGCTGCCGACGCGGTGCTGGAAGCCGGGCCGCACCGGGCGCTTCGTGTCGATGTCGGCGTGTCCGGCGGCACCGCGCCAGTGTGACGCGCCGTCACGGACGGCGGAGTACGCGCCGTACATGCCGGCCTGGTGGAGGGCGTCGAGCGAGGCGCGCAGCGCCTCCCGGTCGAGACCGCGGCCGTGGCGCTCGGCGACGGCCGCCGGGGGCGCCGCGGGGGCCGCCTGCGCGGGCAGCGTGCCGGCGGCGAGTAACAGCAGGGCGGCGCTCGACGTGACGGCGGCGAGGCGCGGCCGGCGGCGGGCGCGGCGCGGCGAGGGGTCCATGGGCACTCCTGCGAGGGTCGGTGCGGGGCGCCGGTCCGCGCCCCGCACCCATCCTCACGGTGTCGCGCCGGCCCTCGTCTCCTCCCGGAGGAGGAGGTCGCGCACGGGAAGCCGTGACATTTGTCAGACGGGGGACCGCGTCCGGGCGCGGACGCGCCGCGGCCCCCGGCGGTGGTCGACCGTCCGGGGGCCGCGGCGTGGTGCCGGGCGGGCGCGCCGTCAGTGGCGGCGCACCCGGCCGAGGAGCCCGCGGCCGCGCGTGCGCCGACGGGGGTCCATGGCGGCGCGCCGGGCCGTCCGGACGAGACGGCGGCCCTGCGGACTGCGGCTGAACCTCTTGATGCGCCTCAGCAGTTGCGACATGACACCTCCTGTGTGCCGGTTCCGGTCGCGGACGGCGCGTCGCGCCGGTCCGGGCCGTTCGTATGGGAACGCGTCTGCCCCGCCGGGCCGTCGCCATGTGTGCCGGTTCGGGGCGGTTCCTCCGCGGCCCCGTCGTCGAGGACGCCGCGCATGGCCTCGGCGGCGCGTACGGCGGCGTCCCCGCAGCAGTTGTTGAACAGGACGTGGACCTCGGCGGCGCGGTCGGCGAACGCGCGGACGCGGGGCGCCCACTCGCGCAGTTCGTCCGTCGTGTAGGTGTGGCGGAAGCGGTCCTCCTTCGTACCGGTCCCCCAGGCCGGACTGCGGCCGTGGAACCGTACGACGGAGAGGGCGGGGGCGGTGACGGGGACGTCGGGCGTCAGCGAGCCCGCCAGGCCGGGGGCCGTGTCGACGGCGACGGAGGCCAGGTCCAGGTCGCCGAGGAGCGCCGCCGTGCGCGTCCGCTCGCCCTCCGCCCACCAGCCGGGGTGGCGGAACTCGACCGCCACCCGCCATCCCGCCGTCCGTTCCCGGCACTCCTCCAGGAACGCGCGGGCGCGCGCGCCGGGGGCCGCCCACGGCGGGAGCTGGAACAGCACCGCGCCCATGCGGCCCGCCTCGCGCAGCGGTTCGAGGGCCGCGCCGAAGCGGTTCCAGACCTCGTCGAGGAGGCCGGGGTCGGCGGGCGCGCCGCGCGCCCCGGCGTTGCGCGCGAGCGCGGGCCGCAGGTCGGCGGGGACGGCGGCGGGGCGGGTGGGGTGGCCGGTGAGCAGTGAGAACGCCTTCACGTCGAAGCGGAACCCGTCAGGGGTGCGCTCGGCCCAGAGCCGGCTGTTGCGGGCGCTGGGCAGGCCGTAGTACGAGGAGTCCACCTCCACCACGGGGAACCGGTCCGCGTAGTGCCGCAGCCGTCCCTCCGCGTCCCGCTTCCCGCGCGGGTACCAGCCGCTGGAGACCAGGGCCGGGTCCGTCCACGAGCACGTTCCGATCATGATGTCGCCCATGGGCCTGTGCCTCCCCTCCCCGGGGCGTCGTCGTCCTCGCCCACGCCCGGGCGAGGACGGGCCCCGGCCGCGTGAGCGGGGCGGCCGGGGCCCGTGGCCGGCAGGGTGCCGACGGGACGTCAGTCGGTGGACAGGGCCTCCACGAGGTCGCCCACCTTCGGTTCGGGAAGCGCCCGGGCGACGTCGGCCTGGGCGACGATGCCGACGAGGTCGTGTCCGTCGATGACGGGGAGCCGGCGCACCTTGTGCTGCGTCATCGTGCGCAGGATCTCCTCCGCGTCGTCGTCCGCCCCGATGGTCACCGCCTCGCCCTGGGCCAGGTCGCCGGCCTTGCACGCGGCCGGGTCCTTGCCCGCGCCGAGGACCTTCACGACGATGTCACGGTCCGTGAGCATGCCCTTGAGCTTGTTGTCGGTCCCGCAGATGGGCAGGGCGCCCACACCGAGGTCGGTCATCTTCTTCGCCGCGTCGAGCACGGTCTCGTTCTCGCCGATGCACTCGGCGCCCTCGGTCATGATCTCTCGTGCCGTCGTCATGGTGCGACGATCCCTCCTCCGCGTTCTGCCCTTGCGCCCCGGGCCCGCCGGCGTCGTGGCCGGTGGGCGGGGCCCTGACGCAACACGGGTCCCCCGGGATCCGGTCCGGCTAACCCCGTTCGGGGGCATTCGCAACCCGTTCGGCCGGTCGGAATGGTTCGGTGGGGAGCGGGCACAAGGACGTCCCCGAGTACGGAGGACGACGCATGACCATGACGGAGCAGCCGGTCGGGGGGCCCGCGGGGCGCCCCCGGAGAGGGACCTGCCCCTCCTGCGCGCAGAGCGCCGAACCCGACGGCGCCCGCCCGGTCGCGGGGGCCGCGGGAGCCGTCGACCTGGACGCGGCGGGCGCGTCCGCCCGGGGCGGGGACGGCGCGCCGGCCACCCTGATCGTCCCGGCCGCCGCGTCGGCCCCGGCCGTGGAGATCGCGAAGGCCGTGGAGGCCGCGGAGCGCGAGGCGGAGTCCGAACCGCCGGAGACGGCGCGGGAACGGGTCAACCGCAGGTGGAACGAGATCCTGCAGGAGACCCGGGTGGCGCAGACGGGCGTGCAGATCCTCTTCGGCTTCCTGCTGAGCGTCGCGTTCACGCCGCTGTTCCGGGAGCTGGCCACGACGGACCGGGTGATCTACGTGATCACCGTGGTGTTGGGCGCGTCCGCCACCGCTTCCCTCATAGCGCCGGTGTCCCTGCACCGGTTCCTGTCCGGGCAGCAGATGAAGGACGAGATGGTCGACACCGCGCACCGGCTGATGATGTGCGGCATGGTGCTGCTCGCCCTGACGATCGGCTGCACCCTGCTGCTCATCCTCCACGTCGTGGTGCCCGGGCTGCTCGCCGACCTGCTGGTGGGCGCGGTGATGTTGTGGTTCGCGCTGTGCTGGTACGTACTTCCCCTGTGGCTGCGCCGCCGGTCCGCCCGGCGGCTCGCGCGGCGTTCGACCCGGAACTGAGAAAGGTGATTCGTGTGCGGAGTGTGGGTGTCGAGGAGGAGCTGCTCCTGGTGGACCGTCAGAGCGGGGAGCCGCGCGCCCTGTCGGCGGCGGTCCTGGCGGCGGCCTCGCGCGACCCGCTGGGCAACGGGGAGGTGTTCGAGAGCGAGCTCCAGCGCCAGCAGTTGGAGTTCGCGACCAGCCCCCGGACGGACATGCGGGACCTGGAGGAGGAGATCCGCCGCTGGCGGGCGGAGGCGGCGCGGCACGCCGAGGGCGTCGACGCGTCCGTCGCGGCCCTGGCCACGTCACCGCTGGAGGTGGACCCCGCCCTCGGCACCGACAAGCGCCACCAGTGGCTGAAGGAGCACTTCGGCCTCACCGCGCAGGAGCAGTTGACGTGCGGCTGCCACGTCCACGTGTCGGTGGAGTCCGACGAGGAGGGCGTGGGGGTGCTGGACCGGATCCGCCCGTGGCTGCCGGTCCTGCTGGCGCTCAGCGCGAACTCGCCGTTCTGGCAGGGCGAGGACAGCGGCTACAGCAGCTACCGCAACCGGGTCTGGGGACGCTGGCCGTCGGCCGGGCCCGTCGAGGTGTTCGGGTCGGCGGACCGGTACCACGAGCAGGTCGCCGACATGATCGCCAGCGGGGCGCTGCTGGACGAGGGGATGGTGTACTTCGACGCCCGCCTGTCGAAGGCGTACCCGACCGTCGAGATCCGCGTCGCGGACGTGTGCCTGGACCCGTCGACGACGGTCCTGCTGGCCACGCTGATCCGGGGCCTGGTGGACACGGCCGCGCGGGAGTGGCGCGACGGGGTGCCGCCGACGCGGCACGGTGTGGCGCTGCTGCGGCTGGCGAGCTGGCGGGCGGCCCGGTCGGGCCTGGAGGGCGAGCTGATCCACCCGGTGACGATGCGCCCGGCCCCGGCGGAGGCGGTGGTGCGGGCCCTGTTCGACCACGTACGGGACGCCCTGGACGAGAACGGCGACACGATGCCCGCCCAGACGGCCCTCGCCGGTCTCCTGGAGACCGGAAACGGCGCCCGCGTCCAGCGGCAGCTCCTCCACCGCACGGGCAGCCTGCGCTCCGTGGTGGCCGAGTGCGTCCGCCGCACCCTGGCCTGAGTCCCGGCGGGACGGCCCGGGGCGCGCCCCCCGGGTTCGCCGCGGAAAGCCCTGCCGCCCCTTCCGCGCACCGGGTGCGCGGCACCCCTGAGCGCCGGCCCGGCGGTTCCTCCGCCGGTGCCGGCGCTCAGGCGTGCCCCGGGCCACCGGGCGGCGTTCGTACGGGCCGCCGCCCGGCGCGGCGCACCGCGCGGCCCGGAACCTCACGCGTGGCTGTTCCGGTGCCGGCGCTCGGCACACCGGCGCCGGCCGGGGTGCGGGGGTCAGGAGGCCGGGCGGGACGGGGGCAGCGTCGTCGTCTCCTCCGGCTTGTTGTTCTCGGCCTTCATCGCGGCGGCCTCGCTCTTGAGGATCCGGGCGGACTTGCCGAGGGAGCGCGCCATCTCGGGCAGCTTCTTGCTCCCGAAGAGGAGGACGACGACTCCGATCACGATGGCGAGGTGCCAAGCGCTGAACGTTCCCATGTTCCCTACCTTCCGATCGGGCCGCGCGCCGGAGCGCCTGTGGCCGTAACCCTTCGGATCGTAACCGCCGCAGGTGTACGGCGGACAAGAGGGCCGTCACGGAATCGCACAGGAACACACGCGACCGCACGCCCCGACGGGCCGGGAAACCCGACCGACATGCGGTGGAATCCACCGTTCACCCGAAAATCACCCTGTTAGTTGCCCAGGTAAAGTAATCGTCAAGAAGCCCGCACGTGCCCCGCACCCGCACCCGCCCCACCAAGGAGAGATCCACCGTGCACGCTCCACGGATGAGCAGTACGCCGCTGCCCGGCATCGGGGTCCGCTACGACCTCACGACCCGCGAGGAGCGCCGCCTGTCGGTCGTCGCCCAGCGCGACGGGACGCGCGTGCTGAACGCGTACCGGCGGGACGACCCCGACGAATGCGCCCTGTCCGTGAAGCTGACGACCCGTGAGGCGGAGGCGCTGATCGACGCCCTGATGCCCTCGCACCACAGCCCCAGCCTCCTGTCGACGACGGACCTCGGGCTGGTGGCCGAGCGCATCGAGCTGTCCTCGACGTCGCACTGGTGCGGGCGGCACCTCGGGGACACCCGGATGCGGACCGAGACGGGCGTGTCCATCGTCGCCGTCCTGCGCAGGGCCGACGCCATCCCGTCGCCGGGGCCGGACTTCCGCCTCGCCGGCGGGGACACGCTCATCGTCATCGGCACCCGCGAGGGCGTCGACGCCGCCGCCGCGCTGCTCGGAAGGGAGTGATACGTGCACTCGTCCGCTGTCTTCCTGATCGAGTTCGGCGCGATCATCCTGGGCCTCGGCCTGCTGGGGCGCCTCGCCGGACGGCTGAAGTTCTCCCCCATCCCGCTCTACCTGCTGGCGGGGCTGGCGTTCGGTACGGGCGGGCTGCTGCCGCTGGGGGCGAGCGAGGAGTTCGTGGCGATCGGCGCCGAGATCGGCGTCATCCTCCTGCTGCTCATGCTGGGCCTGGAGTACACGGCCACCGACCTGGTCACCAACCTCAAGACCCAGTACCGGGCCGGTTTGGTGGACGCCGCGCTGAACGCGCTGCCGGGCGCCGCGATGGCCCTGCTGCTGGGCTGGGGCCCGGTCGCGGCGGTCGTCCTGGCGGGTGTCACCTGGATCTCCTCGTCCGGCGTCATCGCGAAGGTCCTCGGCGACCTGGGCCGGCTCGGCAACCGGGAGACCCCGGTCGTGCTGAGCATCCTGGTCCTGGAGGACCTGGCGATGGCCGTGTACCTGCCGATCGTCACCGCCCTGCTGGCCGGCGTCGGGCTGGCCGCGGGGAGCGTCACCCTCGCCATCGCGCTCGGAGTCGCCGGCCTGGTCCTCTTCCTCGCCCTGCGCTTCGGGCGGCTGATCTCCCGCTTCGTCTCCAGCGACGACCCGGAGAAGCTGCTGCTGGTGGTGTTGGGGCTGACGCTGCTGGTGGCGGGGATCGCCCAGCAGCTCCAGGTGTCCGCCGCGGTCGGCGCGTTCCTGGTCGGCATCGCCCTGTCCGGCGAGGTCGCGGAGGGCGCGCACAACCTGCTGAGCCCGCTGCGGGACCTGTTCGCCGCCGTGTTCTTCGTCTTCTTCGGCCTGCACACCGACCCCGCGAGCATCCCGCCGGTCCTCCTGCCGGCCCTCGCGCTGGCCGTGGTGACGGCCGCCACGAAGATCGCGACCGGGTACTGGGCGGCGAGGCGCGCCGGCGTCTCCGCCAAGGGTCGCTGGCGGGCCGGGGGCACGCTGGTGGCGCGCGGGGAGTTCTCCATCGTCATCGCGGGGCTGGCCGTCACGTCCGGGATCGAGCCGTCCCTCGGGCCGCTGGCCACCGCCTACGTGCTGATCCTCGTCGTCTTGGGCCCGTTGACGGCCCGCTACACCGAGCCGATCGCGACCAGGCTGGGTGCGCGCCGGCGCGGCGCGGCGCCGGACGTGGTGGCCACGCCGCCGCGCGAGGAGATGCTCGACCCGGTGGAGGACGGCACGGCGGGACGCGCCTGAGCACCCGCCCGGCGGCGGCGCGCCGCGGGGCGCGCCGCCGGGCCGGGCGCTCCGGGCGGCCTCACGGGACGGGGTCGTTCAGTCGCGGCCGAACCACAGGTCGGGGCCGAACACCTCGTAGTGGACGGACCCGGCGGGCACGCCGCGGCGGAGGAGGTCGCCGCGCACCGCGCGCATGAACGGCAGCGGGCCGCACAGGTAGGCCGTGAGGCCCTCCGGCAGGTCGAGCGCGGACACGTCGGCCCGGCCGCGGGACGCCTCCGCGTCGTCGCCCGGCTCCTCGTACCACAGGTGCAGGCGGGCGCCGGGGAGCGCCTGGACGAGGCGGCGGTGCTCGTCCCGGTGGGCGTGGTCGGCGGGGGTGCGGTCGGCGTGCACCACGGTCACCGGGCGGCCGGCCCCCTCGGCGGCGAGGTGGTGGAGCACGGACAGCATCGGCGTACAGCCGATTCCGGCGGACACGAGCAGCAGCGGCCCGTCGCCGTCCGGCGGGACGAGGTCGCCGAACGGCGCGGAGACGTCGAGGACGTCACCGGCGCGGACGTGCTCGTGCAGCCACGCCGACACCTCCCCCTCCGGCCCGGCGGCGCCGCCCCGGACGCGCTTGACGGTGATCCGCCACTGCGCGGCACCGGGGGCGGAGGAGAGGCTGTACTGACGTGTCTGGCGGGCGCCGTCGGGCAGTTCGGCCCGGACGCCGACGTACTGGCCCGGGCGGAACGCCCCGGCGGGCGTGCCGTCGGCGGGGCGCAGGACGAGGGAGACCGCGTCGGCCGTCTCCTCGCGCCGCTCGACGACCTCCATCCGCCGCCACGTCGGGCCCTGGGCGGTACCGGCCTCCTGGTGGAGCCGGGTCTCGACGGCGACGAGCGCGTTGGCCATCAGCCAGTAGACCTCGTCCCAGGCGGCGGCCACCTCCTCGGTGACGGCGTCGCCGAGGACCTCCGCGATGGCGGCGAACAGGTGCCGGTGGACGAGCTCGTACTGCTCGGAGGTGACGCCGAGCGAGGCGTGCTTGTGGGCGATGCGGACGAGCATCGCGTCCGGGCGGGCGCCGGGGTGTTCGAGGAGCAGGCCGGCGAAGGCGGCGATGGAGCCGGCGAGCGCTCTCTGCTGCTCGCCGTTGGCCTGGTTGCCGCGGTTGAACAGGTCCCGCAACAACTCGGGCCGTTCGGTGAACAGCTTCGCGTAGAACAGCTCGGTGATCTCCCCGATGGCGGCGCCGACCGCGGGCAGGGTGGCACGGATCACCGGGACGGACCGCTCGGACAGCATGACGGGCTCCTCAAACAAGTAAATGATCTTCGCATTAAGAGAGGCGGCTGACGACGTCGGCACCGACCCCGCGACGGGGCGGCGGTGCGGGTCAGCTCGGGCGGCGGCCGACGAGGCCGACGAGGACCGGCCCGGTGGGCGAGGACACCAGATCGGCCACGGTCAGCGGGTCGAGCGCGGCGTAGAAGGCCCCCTGCGCGTCGCGCAGCGCGGAGCGCAGCCGGCACGCGGCACGGAGGGGACAGGGTGCCTCGCCTTCGCAGGCGGCCACCTCGCCGCTCCCTTCCAACTCCCTGACCAGCCAGCCGACCGACGCCCCGCGCCCCAGCGCGGTCAGCGCCAGACCACCGCCGCGCCCCCGGCGGGCCTCCAGTACGCCGAGGCGCTGGAGGCGGGTGACCGCCTTCGCCATGTGGGTGGCGGGCACGCCCATGGCCTCGGCCACCTCGCGGGTGGTCGGCTGCTCGTCCCCCTCGAAGACGGCGAGCCGCATGACGGCGCGCAGCGCCAGGTCGGTGAACTTGGTCAGCCTCACACCGCGCGACGCTAACAAACACATATGACGCATGTGCATTTGGAGAAGGGTTCGGCGCCCACCGCGGGCCGGGCCGCGCGACGGTGGCGTCTTCGGGGCCGCTCCGTTCCGCCCCCCGCCCGCCCAACCGGCCGATTGATAGATCAAACTAGCGTGTGGTTAACATATGAGCACCGCCTAGCTCGAAAGATAATCCTGTGACTGTCAAAGACGACTCGTTCACTAACTGGAAGAACCGCGAGGAGATCGCGGAGTCGATGATCCCGATGATCGGGAAGCTGCACCGGGAGCGGGACGTCACCGTCCTGCTCCACAGCCGCTCCTTGGTGAACAAGTCGGTGGTCAGCATCCTCAAGACCCACCGGTTCGCCCGGCAGATCGCCGGTGAGGAGCTGTCCGTCACCGAGACCCTTCCGTTCCTGCAGGCACTCACCACGCTCGACCTCGGCCCCTCGCAGATCGACATCGGCATGCTCGCCGCGACGTACAGGACCGACACCCGCGGCCTGTCGGTGGAGGAGTTCACCGCCGAGGCCGTCGCGGGCGCGACCGGCGCGGACAAGGCCGAGCGCCGCGAGCCCCGCGACGTCGTCCTGTACGGCTTCGGCCGCATCGGCCGTCTCGTCGCCCGCCTGCTCATCGAGAAGACCGGCTCCGGCAACGGGCTGCGGCTGCGGGCCATCGTCGTCCGCCGGGGCGGCGACCAGGACATCGTCAAGCGCGCCTCGCTGCTGCGCCGGGACTCCATCCACGGCCAGTTCCAGGGCACGATCACCGTCGACGAGGCGAACAGCACGATCATCGCCAACGGCAACGAGATCAAGGTGATCTACGCCGGCGACCCGTCGGAGGTCGACTACACGGCGTACGGCATCAAGGACGCCATCCTCATCGACAACACGGGCAAGTGGCGCGACCGCGAGGGCCTGTCGCGGCACCTGCGCCCGGGCATCGCCAAGGTCGTCCTGACCGCGCCCGGCAAGGGCGACGTCCCGAACATCGTCCACGGCGTCAACCACGACACGGTCAAGCCGGACGAGAAGATCCTGTCCTGCGCGTCGTGCACCACCAACGCGATCGTCCCGCCGCTGAAGGCGATGGCGGACGAGTACGGCGTCCTGCGCGGCCACGTGGAGACCGTCCACTCGTTCACCAACGACCAGAACCTGCTGGACAACTACCACAAGGCCGACCGCCGCGGTCGCTCCGCGCCGCTCAACATGGTCATCACCGAGACCGGCGCCGCCTCCGCCGTCGCGAAGGCGCTGCCGGACCTCAAGGCGCCCATCACCGGCAGCTCGATCCGCGTCCCCGTCCCGGACGTCTCGATCGCGATCCTCTCCCTGCGCCTGGGTCGTGAGACCACCCGCGAGGAGGTCCTCGACTACCTCCGCAACGTGTCGCTGACCTCCCCGCTGAAGCGGCAGATCGACTTCATCACCGCCCCCGACGCGGTGTCGAGCGACTTCATCGGCTCGCGCCACGCGTCGATCGTCGACGCCGGCGCCACCAAGGTCGACGGCGACAACGCCATCCTCTACCTGTGGTACGACAACGAGTTCGGCTACTCCTGCCAGGTCATCCGCGTCGTGCAGCACGTCTCCGGGGTGGAGTACCCGACGTACCCGGCCCCGGCGGCCTGATTCCGGCGCTCCGGGCCCCGCGGGCACCCCGCCCCGCCGTCCGGTCCCCCGGGCGGCGGGGCGGCGCGTCCGTCAGGCGGGGCGCCGCGCGTGGACGTAGAGGTGCTCCTCCGGCCCCGTGTCCGGCCCGTGCGGGCGGTACACCGCCGTGTGGTGGTGGACGACGTCCAGCCCCGCCCCCTCCAGCAGGGCCAGGTGGTCCTCCACGGAGAGGCTGCTGACCGTGACCTCGTGGCCCATCCACACGATGTCCAGCCCCCTGATGTCACCGGGCACGGTGGCCATCGCGAACGCCCCGCCGGGGGCGATCCAGGAGGCCATCCGGGTCAGCGCCCCCGCCACCTCGGGCTGGTCCATGACCAGCAGCGGGAAGAAGGCGCACACCGCGTCGTACCCGCCCTCCGGCGCTTCGAAGGAGCGCACGTCGGCCTGTTCGAAGCGGGCGCCGGGCACCCGCTCCCGTGCGATCCGCACCATTTCGGCGGACACGTCGATCCCGGTGACGGCGAACCCGGCCCGCACCAGCCTCTCGGCCGTGGGGCGGCCGGTGCCGCTGCCCACGTCGAGCACGCGCGCCGCGGGCGGCAGGGTGCCGACGAGCCAGTCCAGCGCGGCGAGTTGGCCCGGCACCTCGGCGAAGGCCTCCTCGTAGCGCGCGCCCACCTCGTCGAAGACCTCGGCGGCGGACCTGCCGCCGGGCCGTGGCTCCTGGCTCACCGCACCACCTCCGTGTCGCGGTCGGGCCCGGCGCGGGAGCGGCGGACCCGGATCCGACAGTCCGGACCGTACCCGTGCGAAGGGCGCCCGGCCAGGGGGACCGGCACCGGGCGGCGGGCGCTGTCAGTGGTGCTGGCTACCGTGGACGGCATGATCGATGCCGAGGACGTCCGCCGTATCGCGCTGTCCTTCCCCGAGACGGTGGAGAAGGAAGCCTGGAGCATGCCCACGTTCCGCGTCGCGGGGAAGATGTACGTCACGGTCCCCGACGACCAGACGTCGTTCGCCGTGCGCTGCCCCCGGCACGAGCGGGCCGAGCTGATCGCCGCCGAGCCGGAGAAGTTCTGGGTGCCGCCGCACGAGGCGGGTTCGGGATGGGTCCGGGTACGTCTCGCCGCGCTGGAGGACCTGGACGAACTGCGCGACATCCTCGTCGACTCCTGGCGGCAGGCCGCGCCGGACCGTCTGGTCGATCAGCACCCCGACCTGCGGCCGGGCGCGATGACGGGCGGATGAGCCGCGCCGACGGACGGCCGCGGCGGGCGACCCGTCCCGACCGTGTCGTCCAAACGGCTGACACGCCGCCGCCGGCTTCCTAGAGTACGGATCCTGACGTGGACCGGGGGGTGCCATGGTTCGGGCGGATGACAGGGGCAGGGTCATCGGGCTGTGCGTGTTCCTGGTGGCGCTCGGCAGCCCCTGGGCGCGTGAGCTGCTGATCGGCCTCTGGACGGACGACTCCCTCCTCTCGATGCTCAACCGCGCGCTGCTGGCCCCCGGCTGGGAGCTGTCGCCGCGCTCCGACCCGTACCTGGGCGTCGTGGACCTGCGGGGCAACGTCGCCTGCGTCGGCCTGTTGGCCGGAGCGGCCCTGCTGGTGCCCCGGCTCGTGGGAGGGGCGCCCCCCTGGCGGGGCGTCCGCTTCGCGGCCGCCCTGGGGACCGGTGTGCTCGTCTCGCTCGTCGGATCGGTCCTGTCGTGGGCGGCCGTCATCACCCACGGGTCCCACGCCGTCCTCGTCTTCGGCCGGGACGCGGGGGCGGTGTTCGTCACGTTCCTCGCGGATGGCCTGGTCTTCGGCGTCCTGTTCGGCCTCGTCGTCGCCGTCGTGTACGCCGGGGCGGCCACCGCGCCGGGCGCCGGGGGCCGAAGGCCGTCCCGTACTCGCGAAGGGAGAACCGCCATGGCCGACGCCGCCACCGGCACGGGGGACTTACGGGTGGCCGTCGCGACCGGCACCGAGCCGGGTGACGCGACCCGCTACCTGTGCGCCGCCGCCTACACCGATCCGGCGTTCGCCCGCCACGTGGTCGAGGGCGTGCTCGGGGACCGGCTCGGGGCGATCGCCGTGTCGCCGGGCGTCGACCTGGTGCCCGTGGCCCGGCACAGCCTGACGGCCCGCCGCCTGCGCCGCGAACGGGACCGGAAGCTGGCGGCGGCGTTCGGCCTGATCGCGCTGTTCGGTCCGCTGTGGCTGTTGTTCGCCCGGCTGGCGCTGCGGTACCTGGGCGCCGCGTCCGCGCCCCGCAGCAAGTACCCGGCCGTGCGGGGGCGGCACCTGCCGTACCCGTCCGTGCGGCGGCTGGCCGTCACGGCCGTCTCCCTGCTCGTCGCGGGCGCCCTGGCGGGGGCCGGGCTGTCGGCCCTGCCCCTGCCGGGTTTCCTGCGCTGGCTGGCCGGCGGCTACGGGTACGGCGTGCCGCCGCTGCTCGCGGTGGTCGCGGGCACCGTCCTGGCGATGCGTACCCTCCTCGACGAGGAGAGGGACGTCGACGCGCGGATGCGCGGTGCGCTGCGGCGCGGCGTGTTCGACCCGGACAGGCTGCCGCGGCCGGCCGCGGTGGAGCCGTGGGTCGCCGCCAGGATCGCGGCGCTGGCCGACGCCCAGCGGGGCAACGTCACCTGCCACAGCGGCTTCTCGCCGTTCGTCGGGTACGGCAGGCGGGAATCGGAGTGGACGCTGTCGCTGCCGCTGCTGCCCGCCGAGCCGTCCGTCGGCGACGTGCGGCGGCCACCGGCGGCGGTCGCGGACTTCGACGCCTGGGACGTGGTGGGCCGGCTGCGCCGCCGGTTGGCGGAGACGGCCGACGGGCTCCCCGCGCCCGCCGGCCCCGGCGGCGGGGCGGGCCTCGTCGTGGAGGACCGGGTGTTCGTGAGCGGCAGGGAGCTGGCCGGTGACGGCCGGTTCCTCCCCGACCCGCTGCGCGCACCCGCCACGCGCCTGCCCGAGGAAGCCGTGCGCCGGATCGCGCTGCACCCGGACGGGGTCGCCCGGCACTTCCTGGTCAGCCACCTTCCCCTGTGGGGCGGTGAAGTGGTACCCAGCCATTTCCTGCACGTCGCCGTGGTGGGCAGGACGCTGCACCTGCGGTGCGAGCGGTTCGTCCTGGGGCCGGTGCGGCGCGGGATGCACGCGGTCGACCTGCTGCCCCCGGCCGCCCTCGCCGCGAGGAGCCGCCGCTCCCTGCTGCCCGGGGCGCTGCGGCGCGCCGGCGGCGCCCTGTGGGGCGCGCCCCGGTCGTGCCTGGCCGACCTCCTCGCCGAGTACCGCAGGCCGCGCCGGCTGCGCAGCGAGTTGCGGGCGGCCCGCGAGGATCCCGCCTTCGACCGGGGCGCCCGGCTGAGCATCCGCGAGGACGCCCAGGGGCCCGAGTACTTCCACCACTCCCAGTTGGTGGACGCGCGGCGGGTGCTGAACGCCCTCGACCGGCACACCCTGGCCGCCGTCCGCGACTTCCTGGACGAACACGGCGTGGACACGGCCGACTTCCGCATCCAGACCCAGACGATCCTGAACCACGGGGTGCTGCAGACGGGTGGGGTGAGCGTCGTGGGGAACCAGGCGGTGGGCACCGGCGCCCAGGCGACCGCCGGGCCCGCCCCGGCCCGGGCCGGGGGCCCGCCGCCGCCCGGCGGCACGGCCGAACGATAGGAGGGGAACGTGTCCCAGCAGAACCAGCGACCGCCCGACGAGCCGTCCCGCGTGCTCAACTTCGGCGTGCAGCAGTACGGCGGGCAGAGCAGCGTCGGCAACCAGGCCGTGGGCCCGAACGCGCGGGCGGTCGCCGGCCGGATCACCGTGCAGGCCCCCGGTGCGGATCAGCTCGCCCGGGTCGACGAGCTGATCCTGCTCGTCGAGCGCCTGCTGGAGGAGCACCGGGCGGCGCTCCCCGACCAGGAGGCGCCGCGGGTGGAGCTGCGCCGGCTGCGGGAGGAACTGGCGGAGGACTCGCCCGAGCCGGGGGTGGTGCGGCGCGCCCTGGACCGGCTGGCGGCCTTCGCGGAGCCGGCGGCACCGCTGGCGGCGGCCGTCGCGGAACTGTCCCGTCTCGTCCAGTCCTTCTGACCCGGCGCTCCCCGCAGCACCGCCGGGACCCGCGGTCCTCGTCCCCGCCTTCGCCCTCCCTCACGTCTGGTCCAGACCTCTTGACGAAAGGTCTGGACCAGAAGACTCTGAGGTTCCCGGCAGGGCCCCGAGGGAGGAGACGCGGAGATGGCACGTCGCGCAAGGAGAAGGCTTCTGGGCATGGGACTCGTGGTCGCGGGCCTCGTGCAGTTACTGGGCGGCGCGGCGGTGCCGGCGGCCGCGGCCCGCCCCTCCCCCGCCGCCGGCGACACCGCGGCGGCCACCACCTGCTCCCTCAAGCCGAAACCCGCGGGCAAGGTCCTCCAGGGCTACTGGGAGAACTGGGACGGCGCCGCGAACGGCGTCCACCCGCCCTTCGGCTGGACCCCGATCACCGACCCCCGCATCCGCCAGCACGGCTACAACGTCGTCAACGCCGCCTTCCCCGTCATCCGCTCCGACGGCACCGTCCTGTGGGAGGACGGCATGGACAACACCGTGAAGGTGCCCACGCCGGCCGAGATGTGCGAGGCCAAGGCCGCCGGTCTGACCGTGCTGCTGTCGATCGGCGGCGCCACCGCCGGCATCGACCTCAACTCGACCGCCGTCGCCGACCGGTTCGTCGCGACGATCGTGCCGATCCTCAAGGCGTACAACTTCGACGGGATCGACATCGACATCGAGACCGGCCTGATCGGCAGCGGCGACATCAACCGGCTCTCCGCCTCGCAGGCCAACCTCATCCGCATCATCGACGGCGTCCTGGAGCGCATGCCGCCCGGCTTCGGCCTGACCATGGCCCCGGAGACCGCGTACGTCACCGGCGGCAGCGTCGTCTACGGCTCCATCTGGGGCGCCTACCTGCCGATCGTGAAGAAGTACGCGGACAACGGCCGCCTGTGGTGGCTCAACATGCAGTACTACAACGGCAGCATGTACGGCTGCTCCGGCGACTCGTACGCGGCGGGCACGGTCGCGGGCTTCACCGCGCAGACCGACTGCCTCGACCGGGGCCTCGTCGTGCAGGGCACCACCGTCCGGGTCCCGTACGACAAGCAGGTCCCCGGCCTGCCCGCCCAGCCGGGCGCGGGCGGCGGCCACATGCAGCCGGGCACGGTCGCCCAGGCGTGGAACGCGTACGGCGGCAGGCTCAAGGGCCTGATGACGTGGTCGATCAACTGGGACGGTTCGCGGAACTGGACCTTCGGCGACAACGTCAGGGCGCTGCAGGGACGTTGAGCCTCACACGCCGGCGGGCACCGCGGGAAGCACCACTTCCCAGGTGTCCACGGCGAAGTGGGTGCGCATCCCGTGCGCCTCGTAGAGGCGCAGCGCGCCGGACTCGTTGAGCGTGTCGACGCCGAGCCCGATCGTGTCGCGGCCGAGCGCGGCGTACGTGCCGAAGGCGTGCCGCAGCAGGTGCCCGGCGACGCCGCGGCCGCGGTACGCCCGGCGCACGCCGATGTTGCCGATCCACGCCATGCTCTGCCGGTCGTTGCGCGAGTACAGCACGGCCACGTCGTCGGCGCCGAGCGAGGCGATCCACACGAGCGACCAGTCGACGCGACCGCCGCCGATGTCGTCGAGCCATTGCTCGTACGTGCGCGGCTGGTGGTCGAAGTGCTCGCTGAACGTCTCCTGGACCAGGGCGTGGGCGCGCCGCCGGTCCGCCTCGTCGGCGCAGTCGCGCAGCACCAGGCCGGCCGGCGGCTCGGGGATCGCCCGGTCGGCGCCGGTCAGGGGCCGCGTCATCACGTGGTACTTCCGCACGCGGCCCCAGCCGCGCCGCGCCAGCATATCGAGGTCGGTGGTGGGCCGGGCGTTGAGGTGGAGGTGGAGGACGGCGCGGGAGGCGCCGTTGGCCCGCGCCCGCTCGGCGGCCCGCCGCTCGACCAGCTCGAACAGCCGCTCGCCGGCGGCCTCGTGGCCGGGCAGGACGTAGTGGTCGGTGTCGACGCGCTCGGCACCGGAGTCGTCCCACACCAGCGCGTACGCGACGAGCCTGCCGCCCTGGAAGGCGAGCCAGGAGTCCTCCCGCAGGTCGACCCCGGGGTGGGCGAGGTCGGTCTCGACGGCGTGCAGTTCGGTGTCGGGCCGGCCGGTCTCGATGGTGTCGATCTCGTTGAGCAGCGCGCATATCAGGGGTGCGTCACCGGTGGTGGCCGGGCGTACGGTGAAGGGGGCTTCGGAGTGCATCAGGTCACTTTCGGTCCTGCCGCCCGCGCCCCGCAAACGATTTCCCGGCCCAGTGCGGCGCGAGACCGTACGACACGAGGCCGTGCGTCGCGAAGACCGTACGACGCGAAGACCGTACGACGCCGGGGCGGCCCCGGCTGCGCACGGCCTTCGCGCGGGCCTTCGCCCGTCGGGCGCGGCCGGCCGTCTCAGGACGCCGTCGCGCACGCCGGGTGTCCCCACCCGGTGTCGTTCCTGGCGATCGTCTCGCCCTTCGCGTACGGGCTGCCGCAGCGGCAGCGGCCGGGGAACTTCGCCCGTACGGCGCCCCGGGAGGCGGTCGCGGCGCGCGGGCGGCGGGGCGCCGGCGGGCGTTCGCGGGTGTCGGCGGGCGGCAGGACCGAGCCGGCGGCCGAGCCCGCGGGCTGCTGGGTGACGGCCGCCTGGCCGGCGGCCGCGTCGGCGGCGGCGTTCAGGCGGTCCCCGTCGACCCGGTGGGCCGGCGTGTGGACGAACCGCACGTCCCGGCCGGCCAGCAGGCCGTCGATGGCCACGACCAGGTCCCGGTTGGCCACCGGTGAGCCGGACGCGGTCTTCCAGCCCTTCCGGCGCCAGCCCGGCAGCCAGGTCGTGACGGCCTTCATCGCGTACTGGGAGTCCATGCGGACCTCCAGCGGGGTCGCCGGGTCGGTGGCCTCCAGCAGCCGCTGGAGCGCGGTCAGCTCGGCGACGTTGTTCGTGGCCCGCCCCAGCGGGCCGGCCTCCCAGGAGGCCACTTCCCCGTCCGCACCGGCGATGACCCACGCCCAGGCCGCCGGCCCGGGATTGCCCTTGCACGCCCCGTCACACGCGGCGATGATCCGTTCCGTCATTGTTCCGATCCTGCCATGCCTGCCGCCCGGCCCCGGCCGCCGCCCGGTGCCGCCCGCCCCGGTCAGGGGCCGGGGGGCAGGGCGGGTTCCCAGGGCGGGGGCGTGCGGCCGTCCGTCCAGGCCGCGAGCGCCTCGCCGTCCACGCAGACGATGCCGAGCGCGGCGGCGTACTCGGCGGCCGGCGCGGTGAAGCCGCTGGTCGTCACGACGACGGCGACCTCCGCCTCGTGGACGGCGAAGCACGTGCCGCCGAAACGCTGGAGGTCCTGCGAGCCCACGGGGTGGTCGGCGGCGTACTGCTTGCACTGCACGACCAGCCGCCGCCCGTCCGGGGTGGTCGCCACCACGTCGGCACCGAGGTCGCCGGGGCCGCCCGAGACCTCGGTGCGGGTGCAGCCGTCGCGCACGCAGAGCGCCGCGACCGTGTGTTCAAAGCCCTGTGGGTCCACCTGTTCGTGGTCGACGGCGTCCCCGTCCAGTACGGGCACGATGCCACCGGCCCCGGACCCGGTGTCACCGGCCCCGGGCGCGGCCTCGGCCGGTGGTACGGCTCCGGGCACGCCGTCGCCCGGGGGCGCCGCCCGGGGCGCGCCCCGGCCGCCCCGGCGCGCCACCGCGGCGAGGGCGGCGACGACGCAGACCAGCGCCACCGGGCCGAAGGCCCCGGACGAGGTGCCCCACGCCGTCCGCGCCAGCAGTGCCAGTCCGCCCCCGACGGCCCCGACCAGCCCCACGGCCAGCACCACGTCCCGCCACCCGGCGCGCCCGCCCCGCCCTCTCACCCGCTCCGCCACAGCCACGCACGTCCCCCTCCGCCGTCGGACACCCACCACCCCGCCTGGCCGCGCGCCCCGCCCCCAAACCTCCCCGGCACCCCCGGCGTACGGGTCCGGCGCACCGTCCCGCCCCGGAGCACCTGCTGGACGCGGCGCCGCGGCACGGGGCGTGCCGTACCGGCGCGGGGAAGCGAACCGCGCTCAGGGCCGCTGCCGGAACGGGGCGAGCGTGGCGCGCACGAGCGCGGCGGCGCCCCAGTCGGGGTCGAACTGGGCGATCACGGCCAGGTGCTGGCGCAACTGGAGGATCGGCATGCGTGCGCGCCAGTCGCGGTCGAGCCCGGTCAGTTCGGCGTACAGCTCGAAGAAGGCGTGCGCCTCGGGCGGCGGCGTCGTCGTCCACAGGTGGGCCAGGTCCACCTCGGCCCACGTGTACGACACGGCCGGGTCGATCAGCGCGGGCCGTCCGTGGGGGGTGGCCATGACGTTCAGCGCCCACAGGTCGCCGTGCGTCAGGCACGCGGGTCTGTCCGGCAGCAGCTCGGGCAGCCGGTCGCACAGCCGCTCCAGCGCCGCCCGGTCCGCGGCGTCGAGCGCCTCCTGGACGCGGGGCTCGCCGAGCCAGCGCAGCAGGCGGTGCTGGGCGAAGAACTCGAACCCGTCGTCGTTCCAGGTGTTGACCTGACGACGACGGCCCAGCCAGTTGTCCCGGTGCCACCCGAATCGGGGGTGCCGCGTGGTGGTGTGCAGGTGGGCGAGCGCATGCGCGAGCTGCTCCCAGAAGGCCCCGGTGCCCGGCCGGGGCCGCAACACGGACAGCACGAGCAGGTCGCGGTCCGCGAGGACGACCTCCGGCGTGGCGATGCCGCCCGCCTCGCGCAGCACGGTGAGTCCTTCGGCCTCCGCGGCGAAGGCGTCGTCCGACGGCGGCTCGCCGAACGCCTTGACGAACACCGACGTGCCGTCACCGCGGCGCGCGAGTCCCGCGATCGCGGCGAGGCCCCCGGTGGCCGGCTCGACCGCGACGACGTCGGTCAGGCCGGCCGCGTGCAGGCGTCCGAGCAGGAAGGACGACGCGTCCGTCACGGGTGTGCTCCTCTCCACTGGTCACGCATCACGGTCGTCCGCGGACGTGCCGGGCACCACCCGCTGGTAGCGGGTCACGACCTCACGGGGACCGGGGTCGTGTCCGGCACGGCCGGTGGACTCCGTTCGGTCGACGTCCGGACGAGTTCGTTCGAGCGCTGGGCCAGGACTTCGGGACTTCGGGGCTTCGGGCCTGCGGACCGGGCGAAGACCTCCAGGGCCCGCTCGCGAGGCCCGACTTGGGGATCCTCTTGATCGCACTCTATGTGAAGGTCGACGACGGGATCACAGGAACGCGGTGGATGGGGTGACCTCCCTTGCTCAGCGACTCCGCACACCACCGTCCGGCAGCGGACCGGTCCGCTGCCGGACGGT
>NZ_JAWCTQ010000072.1:0-19124 GCF_032423885.1 Streptomyces tamarix
TTCCCCCCCCCCCCACACCCGCGCGCCCCTTCGGCTCCACGAGCGGCCCACGGGGGCACCCGCCCCCTCCCGGCCCGCAAAGGCCCTCCGACCCCACGAGCAACCCAGGAGGGCACCCACCCCCTCCCGACCCACAAGGGCCCTCCGCCCCACGAGTCACGCGCCCCTCCGGCCCCACGAGTAACCCAGGGGGGCACCCACCCCCCTCCCGGCCCAGAGGGTCTTCCGGTTCCGCGGAGCGCGCACGATCGCCCTCCCGACACCCGCGCGCCTCTCCACCCCCACGGGCGACTTACGGAGACACCCACCCGCCCCTTCGCCCCACGAGCGGCCCACGGGGGCACCCTCCCCCTCCCGGCCCGCAGAGCCCTCCGGCCCCACCAGCCACGCACGGCCCTGACGCCCACGACACCCCTCCGCCCCCACGAGCGGCCTACGGGGACACCCGCCCCCTCATCACCCGTACGGCCCCCGGCCCGCGAGGGGCCCGGGAGGGTAGCCTCTCCCCTCCCGACTCACACGGCCCTCCGGTTCCCCGTTCGTGCGCGATGGCATCCTGGAGGGACGAGGGAGGACCGCCGGATGACGACGACCAGGCCGATGCGCGCCGACGCCCGCCGCAACCACGAGCGGCTGCTGCGCGTGGCGCGCACGGCTTTCGCCGAGCACGGTACGGACGCGGCGCTGGAGGACATCGCGCGGCGCGCGGGCGTGGGAATCGGCACGCTGTACCGCCACTTCCCCAACCGGCACGCCCTGATGAACGCGGTGTTCCAGGACGCCGTGACGGCCCTGCTGGCCCGCTCCCGCGAACTGGCGGGGGCGGACGAGCCGTGCACGGCGCTCGTGGAGTGGCTCCGCGCGGTCGTCACCCACGCGGGTGAGTACCGCGGCCTGGCGCGGGCGCTGATGTCGGCCTCGTACGACCCGACTTCGGCCCTGTCGCAGTGCAACGACCCGCTCCGCGAGGCGGGCGCCCGCCTGCTGACCCGCGCGCAGGAGGCGGGCGCGGTGCGGCACGACGTGTCCATCGGCGACCTGCTGCAACTGACGAACGCGATAGCTCTGGCGGCCGAGCAGAACCCGGACGACGACGCCCTCGCGGACCGCCTCCTGACCCTGACCCTGCGCGGCGTGAAGCCCTGAAGCCCGCGGGCCGTCACCGCCGTCAGGCCGCCGCCACCGGCCGCCCCGACCTGCGGGACCCGTACGAGGAGGCGTCCGCCCACCCGCCGTCGCCCGGCCCGGACCCGGTGGGCCCGGCCCCGGTGGGCATCGCGGTGCCGCCGCTTCTCGCACCCCGTACGGGGAGACGTCCTTCCTCGGCGTGACCGCCGCGTACGGCACGCCGCCGGCGTGGCGCTCTCGGGGCCGTCGGCCCGCCTTCGTGCCCTCGCGGCCGACCGGTGACCCGTGACCGGTCGGCCGCGAAGGCGCGCAGGCGCGGCGCCGTGGAGGCTCCCGGCCCCTCCCCGGAGGGGGCCGCGGGATCAGCGGCGCCGGAGGTCGGCGACGCGGGCCTGGCGCTCCGGGGAGTCCGGGGGCAGGGGGGCGCTGCGGAGCTGGGGGCCCGGGTGGCGGGTGCCGCGCTGGCCGGGGAGGGGGACGTCCCGGCGCGGATGGCGGGCCTGCCGCGCGTCGGCCGCGGCGGACGCGCCGGGCCCGCCGCCCGCGACGGTGATCTGGACGCCCTGGTCCGCGAGTGCCTGGAGCTCCATCCCCGCCCGGTCGTCGTGGGCGGGCGGCTCGTCCGTCACCAGACGCGTGATCATCTCCGTGGGGACGGTCTGGAACATCGTGTCCGCGCCGAGCTTGGTGTGGTCCGCGAGGACCACGACCTCCGTCGCCGCCTGCACCAGGGCCCGGTCGACGCTCGCGGAGAGCATGTTCGACGTGGACAGCCCGCGCTCCGCGGTGAGCCCCGCGCCGGACAGGAACGCCCGCGACACCCGCAGCCCGTGCAGGGACTGCTCCGCGCCGCTGCCGACCAGTGCGTAGTTGGAACCGCGCAGCGTCCCACCGGTCATGACCACCTCGACGCGGTTGGCGTGCGCGAGCGCCTGGGCGACCAGCAGGGAGTTGGTCACCACGGTCAGCCCCGGGACGCGGGCGAGCCGGCGGGCCAGCTCCTGCGTCGTCGTACCGGCGCCGACGACGATCGCCTCGCCCTCCTGGACGAGCCCGGCGGCGACGTCGGCGATCGCCGTCTTCTCCGCCGCCGCGAGGTGGGATTTCTGCGGATAGCCGGACTCTCGCGTGAAACCGCCCGGCAGTACCGCACCGCCGTGCCGGCGGTCGAGGAGTCCTTCGGCCTCGAGCGCCCGCACGTCCCGCCGTACGGTCACTTCGGAGGTCTGGACGACACGGGCGAGCTCCCGGAGCGAGACCGCCCCGTTGGCACGCACCATTTCAAGGATCAACTGACGACGTTCTGCAGCGAACACGAAACTGACAGTAACCCCAGCCGCCGGCCCTTTGCAGGCGTACGGGCCGATTCCGAGAAGTTGCGAACAGACAAGGTCGCCAAGTGCTATAGGCGGTTCTGTCTGTGAGCGATCCGTGATCGCTCGATGTCCCGACTTGCCGGGGGTTGCCGGGGGTTGTCCCCCGGCGGCCCCGGCCTCACGCCTCCGCGGTGGTCTTCCGGGTGTGCAGCTGCCGTGCCACCTCCGCGATCGAGCCCGACAGCGACGGGTAGACGGTGAACGCGTTCGCGATCTGCTCGACCGTCAGGTTGTTGTCGACGGCGATCGAGATCGGGTGGATCAGCTCGCTCGCCCGCGGCGCGACGACGCAGCCGCCGACGACGATGCCCGTGCCCGGACGGCAGAAGATCTTCACGAAGCCGTCCCGGATGCCCTGCATCTTCGCGCGCGGGTTGCGCAGCAGCGGCAGCTTGACGACGCGGGCGTCGATCGTGCCGGCGTCGACGTCGGCCTGCGTGTAGCCGACGGTGGCGATCTCCGGGTCGGTGAAGACGTTCGAGGAGACCGTCTTCAGGTTCAGCGGCGCGACCGTCTCGCCGAGGAAGTGGTACATCGCGATGCGGCCCTGCTGGGCGGCGACCGACGCGAGGGCGAAGACGCCGGTCACGTCACCGGCCGCGTACACGCCGGGCGCGGACGTGCGGGACACCTTGTCGGTCCAGATGTGGCCGGAGTCCCTGAGGCGGACGCCCGCCTCCTCCAGGCCCATGCCGGCCGTGTTGGGGACGGCGCCGACCGCCATCAGGCAGTGCGTGCCGGAGATGACGCGGCCGTCCGCGAGGGTGACCTCCACGCGGTCGCCGACGCGCTTCGCGGACTGGGCGCGGGAGCGGGCCATGACGTTCATGCCGCGGCGGCGGAACACGTCCTCCAGCACGGCGGCGGCGTCCGGGTCCTCACCGGGCAGCACGCGGTCGCGCGACGAGACCAGCGTGACGCGCGAGCCCAACGCCTGGTAGGCGCCCGCGAACTCGGCGCCGGTCACGCCGGAGCCGACCACGATGAGCTCCTCGGGCAGCTCGTCCAGGTCGTACACCTGCGTCCAGTTGAGGATGCGCTCGCCGTCGGGCTGGGCGTCGGGGATCTCGCGGGGGTGGCCGCCGGTCGCGATGAGCACGGCGTCGGCGGTGATCGTCTCCTCCGTGCCGTCCGCGGCGGTGACGACGACGCGGCGGGAGCCGTCGAGGTCCTGCGCCCCGTCGAGGCGGCCCCGGCCGCGCACCACGCGGGCGCCGGCGCGGGTGACGGAGGCGGTGATGTCGTGCGACTGGGCGAGCGCGAGGCGTTTCACACGGCGGTTCACCTTGCCGAGGTCGACGCCGACGACGCGGGCGGCCTGCTCCTGGTGCGGGGTGTCGTCGGCGACGATGATGCCCAGTTCCTCGTACGAGGAGTCGAAGGTCGTCATGACCTCGGCCGTCGCGATGAGGGTCTTCGAAGGGACGCAGTCGGTCAGGACGGACGCTCCGCCGAGGCCGTCGCAGTCGACGACGGTCACCTCCGCGCCGAGCTGGGCGCCCACCAGGGCCGCCTCGTATCCGCCGGGTCCGCCACCGATGATCACGATCCGGGTCACTGGGGTCACGCCTCGCGCTCTCGTCACGGCGACCCCGCGGACGGGTGGGCCCAGGGGTCGGGGTTGTCCTCATGGGATGGGAGTACGTACGTCATTGTCCCGCACTGTTCGATCCAGCGTCATTCTCCCGCACCCCGCCCCCGGCCTCAGCCCGGGGTGTCCCCCACGGCCTCCCGCCGCGGGCCGCGCGCGGGCGCGCCGGGGCCGGGCGCAGACGGGGCCCGGGGGCGAAGCCGCACGTGCGAGGCGAGGGGGCGGGGGAGGCGGGGCCTCCCGTACCCTCGACCCATGTCGCTCTACGCCGCGTACGCCGGCAACCTCGACGCGCGGCTGATGACCCGCCGCGCCCCGCACTCCCCGCTGCGCGGCACGGGCTGGCTGAACGGCTGGCGGCTGACCTTCGGCGGCGAGCAGATGGGCTGGGAGGGGGCGCTGGCCACGATCGTGGAGGCCCCGCGCTCGCAGGTCTTCGTCGCCCTGTACGACATCGCCCCGATGGACGAGGACTCGATGGACCGCTGGGAGGGCGTCGGCCTCGACGTCTACCGGCGCATGCGGGTCCGCGTGCACACCCTGGACGGCGAGGAGCCCGCCTGGGTGTACGTCCTCAACGGGTACGAGGGCGGCCTCCCCTCCGCCCGCTACCTGGGCGAGATCGCCGACGCCGCCGAGTCCGCGGGCGCGCCCCACGACTACGTGATGGAGCTGCGCAAACGCCCCTGCTGACCGCGGCCCGCCCGTTCGTCGAAACCCACAAGACAACGATACGAACACCGTGGGCCCTGTCATCTACGCGCGTAGGCCCGGACGGGTTACCCTCATCCGCGTGAACGCATCTGTTATCCCGGACCACCGCCAGGACGACCCCCGCACCCTCGCCCGGGCCGCCGCCGCGCGCCTGCGCGAGCTGACGGGCGCCGAGAAGCACCACGTCGCCCTCGTGATGGGTTCCGGCTGGGCCCCGGCCGCCGACGCGCTCGGCGCCCCCGAAGCCGAGTTCCCGGTCACCGAGCTGCCGGGCTTCCCCCCGCCGGCCGTCGAGGGGCACGGCGGCAGGGTCCGCTCGTACCGCGTGGGCGAGAAGCGCGCCCTGGTCTTCCTCGGCCGCACGCACTTCTACGAGGGCCGCGGCGTCGCCGCCGTCGCCCACGGCGTGCGCACCGCCGTCGCGGCGGGCTGCGGGATCGTCGTCCTCACCAACGGCTGCGGCGGCCTGCGCGAGGGCATGCGCCCCGGCCAGCCGGTCCTGATCAGCGACCACATCAACCTGACGGCGGCCTCGCCCATCGAAGGCGCGAACTTCGTCGACCTGACCGACCTGTACTCGCCGCGGCTGCGCGCCCTGTGCAAGGAGGTGGACCCTTCCCTGGAGGAGGGCGTCTACGTCCAGTTCCCCGGCCCGCACTACGAGACCCCGGCCGAGATCAACATGGTCCGCGTGCTCGGCGGCGACCTGGTCGGCATGTCCACGGTCCTGGAGGCCATCGCGGCGCGCGAGGCGGGCGCGGAGATCCTCGGCATCTCCCTCGTCACCAATCTGGCCGCGGGCCTTTCAGGTGAGCCGCTGAACCACGAGGAGGTCCTCCAGGCGGGCCGCGACTCGGCCGCGCGGATGGGCGACCTGCTCACCCGCGTGCTGGAGCGCATCTGAGGCACCTCCGCGCGGCCGGGCCGGACCCCGGGCGGGGGCGGCCCGGCCGCGGCCGTGCGGCGGGGTGCCGTGGTCCGGCGGGCACCGGGTACCAGACCTTCACCCCGATCGCGCGGCGCGTGCGGCACCACCGCGTACCGCACCGCCGCGCATGACACCACCGCGTACGCCGGGACCGCATGTGCCGGGACCGCGTACGACGGGACCGCGTACGACGACACCAGAGAGGCAGACCCCGTGCAGCAGAACCTGCAGCAGGACCAGCAGGACCTCATCGCGCAGGCGGAGGCGTGGCTGGCCGAGGACCCCGACGAGGAGACCCGCGGCGAGCTGGCGCGGCTCCTCGCGGACCGGGACCTCGACGAGCTCGCCGCCCGCTTCGCCGGCACGCTGCAGTTCGGCACGGCCGGGCTGCGCGGCGAGCTGGGCGCGGGGCCCATGCGGATGAACCGCTCGGTGGTCATCCGCGCCGCGGCGGGACTCGCCGCGTACCTGAAGGCGAAGGGCCGGGCGGACGGCCTCGTGGTGATCGGGTACGACGCCCGCTACAAGTCGGCCGACTTCGCCCGTGACACGGCCGCCGTGATGGTCGCCGCAGGGCTCCGGGCCGCGCTGCTGCCGCGTCCGCTGCCGACGCCCGTCCTGGCGTACGCCATAAGGCACCTGGGCGCGGTCGCCGGCGTCGAGGTGACCGCGAGCCACAACCCGCCCCGCGACAACGGCTACAAGGTGTACCTGGGCGACGGTTCGCAGATCGTGCCGCCGGCGGACGCGGAGATCGCCGCGGAGATCGCCGCGGTGCGGTCCCTGGCGGACGTGGAGCGCGCCCCGGACGGCTGGGAGGTCCTCGGCGACGAGGTGCTGGACGCGTACCTGGCCCGCACGGACGAGGTGCTGACGCCGGGCACGCCGCGCACGGCGCGGGTCGTGTACACGGCGATGCACGGCGTCGGCAAGGACGTGCTGCTGGCGGCGTTCGCGCGGGCGGGCTTCCCCGCGCCGGTGCTGGTCGAGGAGCAGGCGGAGCCGGACCCGGCGTTCCCGACGGTCGCGTTCCCGAACCCGGAGGAGCCGGGCGCGATGGACCTGGCCTTCGCGAAGGCGCGCGAGGCGGGCCCGGACCTCGTCATCGCCAACGACCCGGACGCGGACCGCTGCGCGGTGGCCGTACCGGACGCGGCGGCCGACGGCGGGTGGCGGATGCTGCGCGGCGACGAGGTGGGCGCGCTGCTCGCGACGCACCTGGTGCGCAAGGGCGCGAAGGGCGTGTTCGCCGAGTCGATCGTGTCGTCGTCGCTGCTGGGCCGGATCGCGGCGGCGGCCGGCGTGGGGCACGCGGAGACCCTGACGGGCTTCAAGTGGATCGCCCGCGTCGAGGGCCTGCGGTACGGCTACGAGGAGGCGCTCGGCTACTGCGTCGACCCGGAGGGCGTCCGCGACAAGGACGGCATCACGGCGGCGCTGGCGGTCGCGGAGCTGGCGTCGGAGCTGAAGGAGCGGGGCCGCACGCTGACGGACCTGCTGGACGACCTGGCCGTCGAGCACGGCCTGCACGCGACGGACCAGCTCTCGGTCCGCGTCCAGGACCTGGGCGTGATCGCCGACGCGATGCGCCGCCTGCGGGAGGCGCCGCCGACGCGGCTGGCGGGCCTGGCGGTGGCGCGCGCGGAGGACCTGGCGCGGGGCGCCGGGGACCTGCCGCCCACGGACGGCCTGCGGTACTACCTGGAGGGCGAGTACGAGGCGCGGATCATCGTCCGCCCGAGCGGCACGGAGCCCAAGCTGAAGTGCTACCTGGAGGTCATCGTCCCGGTCGCCGGCGCGGGGGCGCTGGCGGACGCCCGCACCCGCGCGGCCCGGACCCTGGACGCCCTGAAGCGCGACCTGGCGACGGCCGCGGGCATCTGAGCCGTACGGCACGAGGGTGCCGGGGAGCCCGCGGGCTCCCCGGCACCCTCGCGTTTCCCGGTTTTCCCGGTTTCCCGCCTTCGCCCCGGCTCGCGCCGGCCCCTGCCGGCCCGCCTCGATTCGCCTCAGTCCGTCCCGGCCCGCCTCAGCCCGTGGCCAGGAGGGCGGTCAGGGCGACCAGTCCGGCCAGGGCGGGGGCGATGACCTCGTACGCCCAGCGGGACTCGGGCTCGCCCTTCGCGGTGGGACGGACGGCGTTCTGCTCGACGAGCGTACGCAACTCCTGCAGGGTGCTCTCGGCGCCGACCAGGACCTTCCCGCCACTGCGCACCTTGAGCTTGCGCTGCCGCATCGAGACCGGCACGGCCCACAACTGGTACTTGGCCCCACCGCGCGTCACGACCTCGGTCGTGTACACGGCCCGCAACGACTCCACCGCCGCCCAGGGCACGACGACGGTGCGGAAGGGGTTGCGGATCCGCATCCGGTCGTCGTTGGCGAACACGGCGGGGCGGAAGGTGAACGCCACCACCAGCGGCACCCCCAGCAGCAACGCGGCGGCCGCCGTCCAGGGCGCACGGCCGTCACCGCGGAACAGGGCGTCGCCGCCCATCCACAGGCCGATGCCGAGCAGCAGCGCACCCCCCACCATGGCCAGCGGCGACCGGTAGACGCGGTCGGCGTAGGCGGGCTCGGACGGGTCCCCGGGCTTCCCGGGCTGCTCAGGGCGTGTCATGCGCCCGATTCTGCCCCACCCCCTCCCCGGGCCGGTGCGCGGTCGCCCCGGCGCGAACCGGCCGACGGATCGGCCACCGCCCGTTTCGCGCCAAATGGAGGGGGACGATCCCCCCTCACGCGCCACACGAACCCGGACAAAAGTGCCAAAAAGAATGAGCCTGAGGGAATACATCAAGCCGCCGGAACGTAAAATTCTGATTTCGGTGTTGATGGACCGTACATGTGCGCCTAGCTTTTTCTACGGGCCGGAAAATCCGGTCTTCTTCCTCTAGAGAGGGCAAGGTGATTCTCATGTCCATCACCATCAAGCCGGTCGAGAAGCCCGCGATGAGCAAGGTCGCTGGTGCCGTTCTCTGTGGCTGACGACCATCAGTGACGGAGGGGAGGCACACTCATGTGCCTCCCCTCCATTGCTTGAAGAAAGGATCGCCGCATGCTCAAGCGTGACCTGGAATTCCGCCCGCGTCTCAGGCATTGCACCTTCTTCGTCCCCAGCACCGGGGACGACGTGCTCATGATCGTCGGTGACCAGCACTTCCAGCTGGAGCAGCACGGTGCGCAGCTCAAGGACTTCCTGAACCTCAAGCGCTACCTGGACGGCCGCCACACGGTCCAGCAGATCTCGGAGATCACGAACGTCACCCCGGAAGATGTGCTCGGGATAGTCAACGCATTCGCGGAGCAAGGACTGCTGCGCGAGGAGAATCCCGAACTGGAGAACATCCCCGTCGACGTGTTCCTGAAGCAGATCGACAAGTCCACGGCCATGTGGACCGAGCAGATCGGCTACCACCGCCTGTGGTCCGGGCTGGAAAACCAGGAGTACCGCAAGGAGGTCTTCCTGGGACTCATCCTGGAAACGTACCACTACATAAACTCGGCGAGCCGTCACATCTCCACGGCCATCGCCCACTGCTCGGACCCGCAGTGGAAGAGGCTGCTCTCGGAGTACCTCGCCGAGGAATACGATCATGCCTGGATGGCCCGGGACAGCCTCATCCGCATGGGTCTGACCAAGGAAGAGGTCGAGAACGCCCACCCCATCATCGGCACCTGGTCGTGGATCAACAACCTCTGCGAGATCGCGCGGGAGGACACCCTCGGGTACCTGGCGTGCACGAAGCTCTTCGAGGCCCGCGGCACGGAGACCGTCGAAGGCGCCGAGACCCTGCAGCGGCTGGCCGAGGCCTACGGCTATCCGAAGGACTGCCTCGAACCGCTGGTCTCCCACGTCAGGACGGACGTCGAGGCGAACCACACCGGCCTGCTGGAGGAGGCCCTGGAGGGACGCAAGTACGTCCCCGCGGAGCAGGCGCACCGCGCGGTCAACAACCTGCACGACCTCAAGCACTCGTTCGACCAGTACAACGACGGGATCATCCTGTACTACTCGGACGTGTCCAACTACATCCCCCGTCTGAAGGTCGACTACTTCAGCCTGTGACGACAGAGCCGCTCCCGAAGTCCCGCCCGCCGTCCGCCGTTCCGGCAGGCCGCTTCGCCCGCCTCTGGACCGCGTACACGGTCAACGTCGCCGGGGACGAGTTCTACGTCCTCGCCGTGCCGCTGATCGTCTACCAGGTGGGCGGGACGGCCTCGGCCATGAGCCTCGTCTACGCCTGTGCCCTGCTCCCGCAGGTCCTCATGGGCGTCTGGGGAGGCGTGCTGGCCGACCGCCAGGACCGCGTCAGGCTGCTCCGGCTGTGCTACCTGTGCTCGGCGCTGACGCTGCTGCTGGCCTACGCGGTGTTCTCCGCCACGCACGTCGGCGTCGCGGGCCTGGCCGTGACGGCGGTCCTGCTGGGCCTCATGGCTCCGGTGGCCGCGGCGAGCTTCGACAGCGCCCTGCCCCACTTCGTCCCCCACCACAGGCTGCCCCGCGCGAACGCCGCCACCGAGGCGTCGCGAACGGCCTGCGTCGTACTGGGGCCCGCGGCGGCGGGATTCGCCGTCAGCCGTCTCGCCCCCGAGCAGGCCGTACTGATCAACAGCGTCTCCTTCGTCGTGGCCTACCTGCTGCTCCACCGCATCACCTCACCGGCGCGCCCCGCGGAACCCGCCCGTGGGGGCCTGGCGAGCCAGTGGCGCGATCTGGCCACCGGGATGCGGTACCTCGTCACCGGCGACACCGCCGTCCGCGTCGGCGTCCTCATGAGCACCGTGGTCAACTTCGTGTTCGGCGCGTACGAGCCCATGGTGGTCTACCGCATGCAGCACGACCTCGGCCTGGGAGCGGACACCGTGGGGCTCGTGTTCGCGGCGTCCGGGGTGACGTCCGTCGCCATCGCGCTCCTGCTGTCCTGGAAGGCGCCCTCCCGCGGCCACCTCGTGGTCATGGGGCTGTCGGTGGCCCTGCAAGGTGTGGCCGTGGCCGGCCTGGGGGTCCTCACGTCGCTGGGCGCCGTCGTCCTCGCGCAGGTCGCCTTCGCCACCGGCACGGTGCTCTACACCGTGTACTGGCGTGCCATGCGGCAGACCGTCGTTCCCGGGGAGCTGCTGGGGCGCGTGGCCGGGACCTGCCGGTCCGTCGCCTACGGGGGAGCGTTCCTCGGCAGCGCCGTCTCGGCCGTGGTGCTCGGCAGGTTCCTCGGTGTCGACACGGCACTGCTGTTCGCCGGTCTCGTCTCCACGGCCCTGGGCGCCGTCGTCGCCGTATGCGGCCGGGCGGGAGCGGTCTTGGGGAAGGGCGCCCCGTGACGATGCTGCGCACACCCCCGCTCGTCGCGGGAGCCGCCGCCACGGCCTTCGGTAGGCTGGCGGCCGTCCGGTTCCGACGCCGGTGGGAGGCGGGGGTTCTCTCGTGACACTGCTGCTCGGCGCCGCCGAACTGCGCCGGCTGCTCACACCGCGGGCCGGTGTCCGGGCGCTGCGCCGGGGCTTCGCCGCCGCCCTCGCCGCGCCGGCACCCCCGCGGCGCGTCCACCAGGACCTGCCGGCATCGCCGGGGAGCATCGCCGTACTGCTGCCGGGGCTGCTGACGGGCATCCCCGCCTACACGGTCAAGGTGAACGCGAAGTTCCCCGGCGCCGCCCCGGCGATCTCCGGCGTCGTCTGCCTCCACGACCTGGGGACGGGGCGGTTGCTCGCCCTGCTGGACTCCGCCTTCGTGACCGCGTGGCGGACCGGGCTGTCGGCGGCCCTGGCCACCGACCTGCTCAGCGCGGCCGGAGCGCACACCGTGGGGATCATCGGCGCCGGGGCCCAGGCGGACATGACGCTGCGCGGGCTGACCCGGCTGCGCACGGTGGAGGAAGCCGTCATCCACGACGTCGACGACCGGCGGGCCCACCGGATGGCCGCGGCCTGGCAGCGGGCCGGGCTCGCGTGCCGGGTCGTCGGCAGCGCGCGGGAGGTCGCCCGCGACTGCGACAGCATCGTCGTCGCGACCTGGTCCCGCCGCCCGCTGCTGCGCCTTCCCGACGTCCGGCCGGGCGCGCACATCACCTCGCTGGGAGCGGACGAACCGGGCAAGACCGAGCTCGATGCCGAGTTGCTGCGGCACGCGCGGGTCATCGTGGACGACCTCGACCTGGCCCTGACGTCCGGTGCGCTGGGCAGTGCGGGCCTGCGGCGCGAGGACGCCGCAGGCGTCCTGGGCCAGGTCGTCGAAGGGACGGTCCCGGCGCGAACCGATGCCGAACAGGTGACGGTCTACACCCCCGTCGGACTGCCCTGGCAGGACCTCGTGCTCTCCTGGACCGCCTACCGGGCGGCGCTCAGGGACGGGGTCGGCGTCGACTTCCCGTTCCACCCGCGACCGGAGGGCGAGGGCGAGACGTGAGCACGGTCGCGACCGGCCACCGGACAGGTCCTCTCGCAGGTGCGGGCCTGGTCGACGTGGCGCCCTCGGCGGTCCCCCCGCTCGCCCTGTACCAGGGCCCGTGGACGATCGCGCCGGCGATCGCCTTCGCGTTCCGCGGTGCCGGGACGTACGTCATCGACGACATCGACAACGCGGGGGTCGCCCGTGGGAAGGAGGAGCTGCGGGAGTTCCGCGTCATCCGCAAGGAGGTGCTGAGCAAGAAGGGCTGGACCAACTGCCGCCCGCTGGCCGCCTTCTGCCCCGACGGGCTGCTCTTCGCGAACCTCGCGCGCGCCGACTACGCGGCGCTGGACCGCCGGATGCCGCTCGCCGTACTGGCCCGGCACCGCTCCACGACCGTCGAGCGACTCGTCCGCGAGACCTCCCGCGAGCACGGCATGTGGAGCCTGGCCGGCCCCGACCTGGCGATCACCGCCGTCCCCATGCGGATCGCCGCGCCCGGGCTCCGCGACATCATCGCCAAGCACGAAGAAGCCGTCCTGCGCACCCTGCCGCGCCCCCGGGACCACGAGCCGGCGCTGCGCAGGCTCCGCCACCTCATGCCGGAACCCCGACCGGAGGGAAGCCTGCTGGACTACTTCCGGCAGTGCCTGCGCCGCAGCCTGGACCTCGTGGGCGGCGACGCCCCCGTCCTGTCCGCGGCACGCGACCTGGTACCACCCGACGGGGGCCGGCTGCTGCCGCGCTTCCTCCGGGGCGACCCGGGGACCGTCGACGTCTACAACGCGGCGGCGGCGCTCCAGGGCAGCAGACGCGTCGACGCCGACCACCCGCTCCCCTACTACACGGTCGGACTCACCGACGGCGTGCGCACCGACCTGACCCGTGCGGGACGGCCCGCTCAGGACCAGGTCGTCGCCCCCAAGATCCTCGTCCTGGAAGGGGCCGCCGGGATGGCCCTGCCGAGGACGACGGCGACCCGGAGCACGATCCTGGCCCGCGAGTACGCCTACCGCGGGCTCGCGAGCGGCTCCAGCCAGGTGTTCTTCGACACCGACTGGTTGGAGTCCCTCGGCTCCTGCCGGACGGAGGTCCGCGTGGACGAGCTCTTCCAGCCGCTGGTCGGCGGCCGACGGACCCTGCCGCTCGGTGAGCTCGCGGCCGAACTGCTCCGCCACGACGAAGCCGGCGAAGCCGACGAGGCCGACCCCCAGCAGGACCCCGTCCGGGTGTGGACGCGCTGGGCGCTCCGCGAAACCCTGACGGACCTGCGGACGTGGCACTACCCGGTCCTCACCTACGCCGTCGCCGGAGACGCCTGGCTGGAGCGGCTCGGCCTGCGCTCCTACACCGCGTACCGCACCGCCTCCCCGCCGAGTCCGTCCCCTTCCGGGAGCGAAGAGGAGCGTTGACGGCCGCCCCGACCGTTGAGCGCGCGGGCCCGGGACGGACTCCGGACGCGGCCCGGAACCCCAAGAGCCCGACAGTCCGGCACACCGGCGGCCCGGCAGCCCGGCGGCCCGGCGGCCCGGCGGCCCGGCGCCTCAGAAACCCGGCAGCCCAAAGACCCGACAGTCCGGCACACCAACAGCCCGGCGCACCGGCAGCCCAGGAGCCCGGCGGCCCCACCACCCAAGGGCCCGGCAGTCCAGCCACCCGAGGCTCCGGCGGCCCAGCGGCCCGGCAGCCCGGCAGCCCGGCAGCCCGGCAGCCCGGCAGCCCGGCGGTCCAACGCCTCACGCGCCCGGCAGCCCCAAAGGCCCCGCCCTCCAGCGGCCGGGCCTTCCGGGTCACATTCGGGCAGGGCGGGCGCCGGGGACTGTACAGGCCGCTACGCGCGTAGATATGCTCCCCTGGTGACCATGCCCACCAATGCACTTGCTGACGTGACCGCGTCCGACAGCACTCTGCGCCGCTTCCTCCACGGGCTGCCCGGCGTGGATGCCGTCGGCCTCGAGGCGCGTGCCGCCGCGCTCGGTACGCGCTCGATCAAGACCACGGCCAAGGCGTACGCCATCGACCTGGCCATCTCGATGATCGACCTGACGACGCTCGAAGGCGCGGACACCCCGGGCAAGGTCCGGGCGCTCGCCGCCAAGGCCGTCCGTCCCGACCCGACCGACCGGGCCACGCCGCACACGGCCGCGGTCTGCGTCTACCCCGACATGGTGGCGACCGCCAAGGCCGCCCTCGCCGCCGCCGGCTCGACGGACGTGAAGGTCGCCTCCGTCGCCACCGCCTTCCCCGCCGGCCGCGCCGCGCTCGACGTGAAGCTCGCGGACACCCGCGACGCCGTCGCCGCCGGGGCGGACGAGGTCGACATGGTGATCGACCGCGGCGCGTTCCTCGCCGGGAACTACCTGAAGGTGTACGAGGAGATCCGCGCCGTGAAGGAGGCCGCCGGCCTCGCCCGGCTGAAGGTCATCTTCGAGACCGGCGAGCTCTCCACGTACGACAACATCCGCCGCGCCTCCTGGCTCGGCATGCTCGCGGGCGCCGACTTCATCAAGACCTCGACCGGCAAGGTCGCGGTCAACGCCACCCCCGCCAACACGCTCCTGATGCTGGAGGCCGTGCGCGACTTCCGCGCCCAGACGGGTATCCAGGTGGGTGTGAAGCCCGCGGGCGGCATCCGCACCTCCAAGGACGCGATCAAGTTCCTGGTCCTGGTCAACGAGACCGTGGGCGAGGACTGGCTGGACGACCACTGGTTCCGCTTCGGCGCGTCGAGCCTGCTGAACGACCTGCTCATGCAGCGACAGAAGCTGGCCACCGGACGGTACTCCGGTCCCGACTACGTGACGGTGGACTGATCACCATGGCATCTGCATTCGAGTACGCACCCGCTCCCGAGTCCCGCTCGGTCGTCGACATCGCGCCGTCGTACGGCCTGTTCATCGACGGCGAGTTCACCGACGCGGCGGACGGCAAGGTCTTCAAGACGGTCTCCCCCTCCTCCGAGGAGGTCCTCTCCGAGGTCGCGCGGGCCGGTGCCGAGGACGTGGACCGCGCCGTGCGCGCGGCCCGGAAGGCGTTCGGGAAGTGGTCGGCGCTGCCCGGCTCCGAGCGCGCCAAGTACCTCTTCCGCATCGCGCGGATCATCCAGGAGCGCTCCCGCGAGCTGGCCGTCCTGGAGACCCTGGACAACGGCAAGCCGATCAGGGAGACCCGCGACCACGACCTCCCCCTGGTCGCCGGGCACTTCTTCTACTACGCGGGCTGGGCCGACAAGCTCGGCCACGCGGGCTTCGGCCCCGACCCGAAGCCGCTGGGCGTGGCCGGCCAGGTCATCCCCTGGAACTTCCCGCTGCTGATGCTGGCCTGGAAGATCGCCCCGGCGCTCGCCGCGGGCAACACGGTCGTCCTCAAGCCGGCCGAGACGACCCCGCTGTCCGCGCTGTTCTTCGCGGACGTCTGCCGCCAGGCCGGGCTGCCCAGGGGCGTCGTCAACATCCTCCCCGGGTACGGGGACGCCGGCGCCGCGCTGGTCGAGCACCCGGACGTCGACAAGGTGGCCTTCACCGGCTCCACCGCCGTCGGCAAGGCCATCGCCCGGAAGGTCGCGGGCACCCGCAAGAAGCTCACGCTGGAGCTGGGCGGCAAGGGCGCCAACATCGTCTTCGACGACGCCCCGATCGACCAGGCCGTCGAGGGCATCGTCACGGGCATCTTCTTCAACCAGGGCCAGGTCTGCTGCGCGGGCTCCCGCCTCCTGGTCCAGGAGTCGGTGCAGGACGAGTTCCTGGACGCCCTGAAGCGCCGCCTGTCGACGCTGCGCCTCGGCGACCCGCTGGACAAGAACACGGACATCGGCGCGATCAACTCGGCGGAGCAGCTCGCCCGCATCACGGCGCTCGCGGAGACCGGCGAGGCGGAGGGCGCCGAGCGCTGGTCGCCCGCCTGCGAGCTGCCGTCGACGGGCTACTGGTTCGCGCCGACGCTGTTCACGGGCGTCACGCAGGCGCACACCGTCGCCCGCGACGAGATCTTCGGCCCGGTCCTGTCGGTGCTGACGTTCCGCACGCCGGCCGAGGCCGTCGCCAAGGCGAACAACAGCCCGTACGGCCTGTCGGCGGGCATCTGGTCCGAGAAGGGCTCCCGCATCCTCGCGGTCGCGGACAAGCTCCGCGCGGGTGTCGTCTGGGCCAACACGTTCAACAAGCTCGACCCGACGTCGCCGTTCGGCGGCTACAAGGAGTCGGGATTCGGCCGCGAGGGCGGCCGGCACGGTCTGGAGGCGTACCTCGCCCCGTCGAGCCCGGAGGGCGAGCGCTGATGAGCAACGTCGACGACCACAACCGTCTGAGCGTCTTCAAGACCTACAAGCTGTACGTCGGGGGAAAGTTCCCCCGCAGTGAGAGCGGCCGGGTGTACGAGGTGACAGACAGCAAGGGCACGTGGCTGGCGAACGCGCCGCTCTCCTCCCGCAAGGACGCGCGGGACGCGGTCGTCGCCGCCCGCAAGGCGTTCGGCGGCTGGTCCGGCGCCACGGCGTACCTGCGCGGCCAGATCCTGTACCGGGTCGCCGAGATGATGGAGGGCCGCAAGGGCCAGTTCGTCCGCGAGGTGGCGGCCGCGGAGGGCCTGTCGAAGTCGAAGGCCGCCGAGGTCGTCGAGGCCGCCGTGGACCGCTGGGTCTGGTACGCGGGCTGGACGGACAAGGTGAGCCAGGTCCTCGGCGGCGCCAACCCCGTGTCGGGGCCGTTCTTCAACCTGTCCACGCCGGAGCCGACCGGTGTCGTCGCCGTCGTCGCCCCGCAGGAGTCGTCGCTGCTGGGCCTGGTGTCGGTGGTCGCCCCGGTGATCGCGACGGGCAACACGGCGGTCGTCGTGGCCAGCGAGAAGGCCCCGCTGCCCGCCCTGTCGCTGGCCGAGGTGCTGGCCACGTCGGACGTGCCGGGCGGGGTCGTGAACATCTTGTCGGGCCGTACGGCGGAGATCGCCGCGCCGCTCGCCGCGCACCAGGACGTCAACGCCGTCGACCTCACGGGCGCGGGCCCCGAGCTCGCCCGCGACCTGGAGGTCGCGGCCGCCGACAACCTGAAGCGCGTCCTGCGCCCCCGGGACGCGGGCGGCGGCGACTGGACCGCCGACCCCGGTACGGGCCGCCTCACGGCGTTCCTGGAGACCAAGACGGTCTGGCACCCGACGGGTTCCCTGGGCGTGTCCGGCTCGGCGTACTGAGCGGCGCCGCGCCCCGGCCCACCCCGTGCGGCGGGGCCCCCCCCCCCCCCACCCCCGCACCCCAGCCACCCACCGGCCCGCGCACGGCGACAAAGCCCCGCTCCCCTTGGGCAGGCCCGGCGCCCGCCGGAGGCGTTGCTGTTCACCTCGACCTCGACCTGGTGCTGCCCGGTGTCGGCGCCGCTCGACCACGGGCGGACCCCGGCGGTCCGCGCCAGCGGACCCGAAACATGGTCGTCGCCCCGCCAGGGGCGTCCGCTTCGGCCCGACGAAGGAGGGCCTGGTCCGCCCCGCGGACCCCGGCCGCCGCGCGGCCGCCGGCCCCGAAGGGGACGAACAAGAAGGGGCCGCGCCGCCAGGCGCGTCCACGGCCCGGTGCCGACGGCACCGGCCGACGAAGGAGGCCGGAGCCGGCGAGCACGCACCGGGCCACAACACCGCCACGCCGCCAGGCGTGTCCGCCACCGCCGCGACGGCGCCGCCCGTCCCCCGGCCAGCTCGACCGGGGGGCGGGCGGCGCCCCCCAAGGGGCCGTCTCAGAACAGCGCCGCTTCCACGTACTCGTACCTGGCTGCCGTCGGCTTGGGCACGGCGGTCCGCGGGGTCGACACAGAGCGCGGGGCGGGGACCGGCAACAGGCCCTCTTCCGCGTCCTCGAAGTCAGCGAACACCACCTCTGTGCGCGGGCTGACGCCTCGCCACCCGTCCGCGTATGCGGACGTGTCGATGCCCACGCGGGAGCACAGGGTGAATCCGGTCTCCAGGTGGAAGCGCTCGTACGCGGTGCTGCGCTGCTCCTCGTAACACGGGACGCCCGACGTCCTGAACGGGCTGGACATCTGGGGGATGATGAACACCCCCTTTCTGGCGACGGTGGACGCAACGTCGATCGCGTGGAACTCGAAGTTGGGGCCCCGGTATCGGGGGCCGTTCCCCGCCCGCTCCACTCGGCCGAACGGCGGGTTGGCGACCGCGTAGTCAAAGCGCCCCAGCGCCGCCGGGTCCAGAGTGAGAATGTCGGCGCAGATCCAGCGGGCTTCCGGTACGACCTTCCGCCCCACCTCCACGTACGCCGGGTTCTTCTCGACGCACACCAGCTCGCGCGGTGGCAGCCCCTCCCACTCTCGGCTCCACTTGTCCCGCAGGGCCCAGGCCAGGCGTCCGATGCCCGCGCACAGGTCGATGACCCTCTGCCCGCACACCTCCAACCTGAGTTCGAGCGCCAAGTCCTCCGGGGTGAAGAACGCGCCGTCCAGGCTGTTGCTGGTCGTGCTGGACTCCTGCCAGTGGTCGAGCACGGTTTCCCGCTCCTCCTCCGTCAGATCCCGGTCCAGCTTGACCAGCCGCGCCGCCTCGCGGTGCAGTCGCTCTTGCTCCTTGGTCAGCTTCGCCATCGCGCTCTCCCTGGTGTTGAAGGTTCGGGGTTCGTCGTCCGGGGCTGCCATCCCCTTCCGACATCACTAATTCTGCCTCATTAAGGGGTCCGGGTCCACTCGAAACGGGGGTCTCGACGGGTGATCTGGATCACATGTTTTCGCAGGTCAGGGGCGGTTTCCGCCCCACCGGCGGCGGCCTCGCCGGGCGGTGTCCGCCACGGCTCCGCCCGGTGGGCGGGGGCTCCCCTCGGTCGGTCGGGCAGGCTCGCCCGTACCCGGGTTCCGGTGGGGCTGCCAGGCTCGCGCTCGCGCGACCGCGAAGCGGCTCGGCCTGGCGGCCCCGCCGGGTTCCGGGTAGCCCTCCGGGTGACCGACCGGCCGAGGGGAGCCCCCGGCCCCCCCTCCACCCCAGCCACCCACGGCCCGCACGCGGCGACGGAGC
>NZ_JAWCTQ010000073.1:0-18479 GCF_032423885.1 Streptomyces tamarix
GCCCGCCCCCGCGACCGTGAGGGCGAGCGGCCACCCCGGCAGCGCGGCGACGACGCTGCGCTCGCCGGGGGAGAGGTCGTACTCCATGCCGCAGTCCCACGCGGCGATCGCGACCGCGACCAGCGACACGTCGTCCACGGCGACCGTCCAGCGGGCCCCCTCGCCGTCCTGCCCGAGCACCAGCCCGTAGCCCTCGGCGTACGGCTCCAGGCCGAGCGCCCGGCACGCCTGCGGATAGTCGTCGCCGAGGACGCTGGGGAACTGCGCGGGGGTGAGCAGCACGGCGGTCAGCACGTACAGCGCGTCGTCGGCGCCGACCCCGCCCGGGGTGCCGCCCCCGCCCCCGGCCGGGGCGCCGGCCACGGCTCCGGCAGGACCGCCCGCCCCGGCGAGCCGCCCCGTGCCGGCGCCCGTGCGCTCGTCGTCCGTCCCGGTCACGGCGGCCTCCCGTCGTCCAGTCGCAACAGCCCCGCGACGCGCCCGTCGAGCGCCGTACGAGGTCGGTCGGCGCACCTTAACCAGCGAGTAACCCCGCCGTCGAGAGCCGGGACGACACTCAGGCGGACGGCAGCCCGAGGAGGCCGCGCGCCACCGTCTCCGGCGACTCGTCGCGTTCGCGCGCGAGGGCTATGACCGCACGGCAGGCCAACTCCTGGACGCCGAACGACAGGGCCTCCGGCGACACCCACCCCGCCGCCTCCTCCATGGCGTCCTCGTCGTCGTCGGCGCAGGCGGCGACATAGGTGGCCGCGGCCTCGAAGATGTTGTGCTGCCGCCTGGGGGCGCCGCCCCCGCCGTCCGGCGTCTGCGCGCTTTGGCGGGCCTGTGCGGGGAACGGGAGGAACGTACGCAGTCTGCTGAACATGGAGTCCACCTTCCCGTGCGGCGAACGCGTCGCCGCTGCCTGCCGTTTCGTCACGTCCAACGTAAGTCGGACGGCCCCGGGGGCAGAAGGGCGCCCCCACGCGCGCGAAGAGGCCGGGCCGCGCGCGGAGAGGGCGATCGCCGCGCTGGACGCGACCCCGGCGAGGCCGCGCGGGTTACGCGCGCGGCGAGGTCAGGCCGCGCGTTCGGCCAGCGCCAGGAAGCGGCTGTCCTCGTCCACGTACGACACCAGCCGCCAGCCCGAACCGGAGAGCAGCGGCCGCAGGTTCGCCTCGGCGCGCAGGTCGTCGCCGGTGAGCGGCCGCCCGTGGCGCGCGGCGAGAACGGCCCGCCCGACCGGGTGGAACAGCGCCAGCCGCCCGCCCGGCCGCACCACGCGTGCCAGCTCCCGCAGGTCCTCGGCGGGCCGGGACAGGTGCGAGACCAGACCGGCGCCGAACACCGCGTCGAAGACGCCGTCCCGCAGCGGCAGCCGGCCCACGTCACCGAGCAGCAGCGCCCCGCTGTCGTCCCGGCCGGCGCGTACCGCCGCCTCCAGCATCGCGGGGGTCAGGTCCACGCCGACGACCGTGCCGCCGGGGCCCACGGCGTCCCGCAGCGCCGGCAGTGCCCGCCCGGTTCCGCAGCCGGCGTCCAGTACGGCGTCGCCCGGCCGGAGCCCGATGCCGGTGACCGCCGCCGCGTACGCCGGGCCGTCGTCGGGGAAGCGCGCGTCCCAGTCGGCCGCCCGCGCGGCGAAGAACTCCTGAACGTCCCTGCGGTCACTGTCCACACCCTCATGATCTCCCACTTTCCGCGCGGCATCCCGGGCGCACGCGCGAGCGGGCGCGATCGTCCGGGGACGTCGCTCCGCAGGGGCAGGGGCAGGGGCAGGGGCAGGGGCAGGGGCAGGGGTCCGGTCGCGTCCGGTCGGCTTTCGCACGTGCCCCGAGCGGGGTCCCTCCCCGCGCCACCGCCCCGGGCCCCGGGAGCACGGACCGCGCCGCCTCCGGCCGGCCCGGACGCACGGGACGTCTCCCCGCGCCCGTGTGACCACCCCCGCGCCGTGACCCGGTGACCGGGAGGGTGCTTGCCCCGCCCACCTTGGTGGGTAAGGCTTACGCGGACACGGGGAAAACGGGGACATACGAGAACGGGGAGGACCGAGCATGGCGCTCGACAAGGAACTCGACTGGCTCCTGGACGACCTGACCAAGCGCGTCGCCCGCATACGCCACGCCCTACTGCTCTCGAACGACGGACTCGTGACCGCCACCAGCAGCGGCCTGGCCCGGGAGGACGCCGAGCACCTCGCGGCGGTCTCGTCGGGCCTGCACAGCCTCGCCCGGGGCGCCGGACTCCACTTCCGGGTGGGGGAGGCGCGCCAGACCATGGTGGAGTTCGACGACGCGCTGCTCTTCGTGACCGCTGCCGGCGACGGCAGTTGCCTGTGCGTGCTCAGCGCCGCCGAGGCGGACGTGGGCCATGTCGCGTACGAGATGACCCTGCTCGTCAACCGCGTCGGGGAGCACCTGGCCGTGGCCTCACGCCGCCCGAGCACACCGGGCCCGGCCTAATGCTGCAACGGTGTTTGTGCTGATTGCTGGGCAGCTCAGGGGCTGTGTCCGCGTCGCTTGCAGTGACTGACGCGGGCTTGGTGCTGGCGGCGTCGGCGCCATGTTGACCGGTGCAGGATGTGGTCGACGGGTGTGGGGCGGCGGTCGGTGAGGCGGGTGATCAGTCGTCGGGTCTCGGCGAGGCTGAGGTGGACGAGGCCGGAGGAGCCGTTTCTGCTTTGTCCGCGTCCAGCTGGCGGGCGGGCAGGACGGTCAGGCAGGCGTGGGCGGCCATGGCCAGGGTCATGTGGCGGTGCCGGCCGGGGTAGCGGCGGGACCTGGTAGTCCTCCGGGCCGCATTCCTGCTTGGCGGTCTGGAAGCGTTCCTCCACCGCCCAGCGGCTGCCCGCGATGCGGATCAGCTCGTCCAGGGCCGTGTCGGCAGGACAGTAGGCGATGTAGTAGGAGATCTCCTTCGGGCGGCTGACGCTGCGGCGGGCGAGCACCCAGTGCCGGCGGTCCTGGCAGTGCCAGGGGGCGCCCCGCCAGGAGTCGGCGTCGGTGCCGAAACCGGTGCCGGTGTTCGCGGCGTGGTGCTCGACGGATCAGAAGTGCGTGCCGCCGTCGACGCGGATCTCGGTGCCGGTGATGAACTCTCCGTCGCGCGAGGCCAGCATCGCCACCACTCCGGCCACGGCCTCCGGGCCGGCGAACCCGTCCCCGAGCGCCGGGGACAGCTTGGCGAACAGGCTCCAGTCGGTGTCCTCGGGCAGGCCGGGACCCTGGCTCTGCCTGCTCTCCCCGGAGCCGTCCGTCATGCCGGAGGAGATCGATCCCGGCTGCACGGCGGTGAAGCGGATGCCCTGCTTGCTGTACTCGGCCGCGAGCGCGTGCGTCATGGACTGGATGCCGCCCTTGCTTGCCGCGTACGCCGCCATGTACGGGTGGGCGAACATCGCCGAGGTCGAGCTGAAGTTGACGACGGCGGGAGCGGTGCCGTGCAGGAGCGCCGGTATCGCCTCGCGGATCATCAGGAACGTACCGGTCAGGTTGACCGAGATCACCCGGGTGAAGTCGGCGAGCGACGTCTCGTGGGTGTGCGAGGACCGCAGGATGCCGGCCGCGTTGACCAGGACGTCGAGACCACCGAGGGTCTCGAGGGCGGAGGCGACGGCCTGGCGGACCGAGGTCTCGTCGGCGATGTCCACGACGACCGTGCTCAGGCGCTCGGCGTCGGCGCCCGCCCTGGCGGTGGTGTCCTTCAGCCCCGCCTCGCTGACGTCGGCGGCGACGACGCGGGCGCCCTCCGCCAGCATGCGCAGCACGGTGGCCTGGCCGATACCCGAGCCGCCGCCGGTGATCAGCGCGCGGCGGCCTTCGTAGCGGTTCATTTCGTCTCCCTGGTGGTGCGTGATCGGCCCGGCCGTGGCAGCGGGCGCGGCGACCAGTGGGTCGCTCCGTGTTCACGGTACGCCTAGGTGGCACGTTTTGCCATCACGACATCATGTGCCGTACCTCTCTCGTGCCACGTAGGCTTCTCCCATGAGTCAGCCCAGCGGGCCCCGCCCCACCGCCTCGCCCTCCCTGACAGAGCGCCGCAAGGCCGCGACTCAGCTCGACATCGCGCGGGCCGCGGCGGAGCTGTTCGCCGAGAAGGGACCCGACGGCACGACCGCCGAGGAGATCGCGGGCCGGGCCGGCGTCGCGTTGCGCACCTTCTACCGGTACTTCCGGAGCAAGCAGGACGCGGTCGGGCCGCTACTGTCGTCCGGCGGGGACCGCTGGCGCGCACTGCTCGCCGAGGCCGGTCCGGGCACCGGCCTGTCGCAAGCTCTGGAGTCGGCGGCCGTCGCATCCCTGACCACACCGGACGACGTGGCGAACGAGGGGCTGCGATGGACGCGCGGCCTGCTGCGGGCGGCTCAGGACGATCCGGCCCTGCGGGCGGTGTGGTACCGGGTCAACCAGGAGTCCGAGGAGAGACTGCGGCCGGTGGTGGCGCGCCTGGCGGGGCCGGACGCCGATCCACTGGAGGTACGGCTCGTCGCCGCGGCGGCGACCGACGCGATCCGGGTGGCCCTGGAGACGTGGGCGACCACTGACCCGGAGGCGGCCGGCGAGGACTCCCCCGCCCACCTGGTGGTGCGGTGCTTGCGCGAACTGACGAGTGGCCTGCGCCTCGTGAGGCGCGGTCGCTGAACCCTGCCGCCACCCCGCTCCCGCCGGCGGTGGACGCGCCCGGCCACGCCGGCGACGGACAACGCCGGGCCGCACCAGCGCGGCCCGGCGTTGTCCGTCGCATCCCATGGGCTCGGACCTGACGGGGCCGGGCCCATGTGTTCCATGAGCTCGGATCTGACGGGTCGGAGCCCACGTATCCCATGAGTTCGGATCTGGTGGGCCGGTGCGCCGGAGCCCAAGGCGCTTCGAGTCTCAACGCCTGCCTGTTGGCTGCGCCGACCGTCCTCACCACCCGCCTACCCGTCAAAGCGCCGGCGGCCGGGCTTGACGAGACTCGGCCCTCACGCCGCCCTGACGAGGCGGTTGGCGAGGGTCGACATCGTGTACGCGCCGATACCGAGGACGACTTCCCGTGCGATGCGCTCGGTGTATCCGTGTGCCAGCCGGCCCTTGAGCGCGTCACCGTCCACGGCGCCGGCGGTGGCCAGGACGACGAGCGTGAACGTCCGGATCGCTTCGGGCCGTTCGTCGGCCAGCACGCGCTCCTCGCGCAGGGCGGCGATGAGTTCCGCTTCCGCACCGAGTTCGCGGAGCTTGCCGGTGTGCATGGCGACGCAGATGCGGCACTGGTTGCGGACGGCGACCGTCATGATGACGACCTCCCTGGGCAGCGGATCCAGGGTGCAACGCTCGAAACTCGCGCTCATGGCCCGGGCTCCCTGGAACCCCCGGGGTCTCCCGGAATCCGACACCGCACGCGACGACGCTCCCCCACGGCTGTCACGTAGGGGAGCGTCGTCGTCTTCAGTGGGGCGGCAGGCGGGAGGGACCGTGGTCGCGTCGTGCGCCCTCGGCCGCGGTGGCGGTGACTGTCGCGGTCGGCGGCGGTATCCGGCTCCGCGCGGCCGTGGGACGGCGGCTCAGACGCCGAATTCCGCCGGCGACAAGCCGAGGGTGGCGCAGGCGTCGCGGACGGCCGCCTGCTCGGAGGAATCGAAGTGCCCGTCGGCACCGGCGACGACGATGCCGGTCTGGACGACCGCACGTGCCTCCACGGGCTTCTTCCCCGCCTTGGCGATCTCCCGCAGAGCCTCGGCCCGGCCCGTGGCGAAGTCGGCCAGCATCCGGTCGACGTGCTGGTTGAACCGCTGCCGGAGCTGGTCGGCCGGGAAGTTCTGCAGGACCTCGTTGGAGACGATGAGCTCCTCCATCCGCTGCCGCTCCGCCGGCTCCACCGACCCGTCCGCCGTGGCGACCAGGGCGCACATCGCCATGCTGGCATCCCGGTAGGCACCGCTCTTGAGTTCGGTGCGGGCCGAGGCCAGTTGGGATTTGAGCAGCCCGATCAACTGCGCTTTGGACCCTCCGGACGACGCCGTTCCCCGGTCGTGTCCGCCGCCGAGTCCCGGTCCGGCGGAACCGTGCCCGCCGCCCGCCCGGGCGCTCTGGGTCTGCTGAAGGTTTTTGGCCTGGTCCTTGAGCCGGTCCCACATCGCCACCCGTGCCACCTCTGCTTCTGCTGCAGTCCGTCCGGACCTGGTCATCGTCCCGCTTTTCCGCGGTCCCTCCAGTGAACGACCGTCACAGCACCATGGTTCTCCCGCCACCAAAGGGAACGGACGCCGCGTCCCGCGCATCCCGCCCGGGCCCGGTGACCCACCTGGCCCACGACCGCGTTCCGAGCGCCGCCCGGTGTCGGCGTGGCCGGCGAGCCCTGCGGTGCCGGCGCGGTTGGTGAGGGACTCGGCTCCGCCGCGTGATGTACACATGTGCGGTGGACATATCCGCGTTTCCGCTTCGTAGCGTCCGCGACCAGCAGTTCGAGCCCTGGGCGCGCATGATTGCCGACACATACGGACCGGACCGCTCGGAGGAGGAACTGGCCCGCCAGCGGGCGGCGACCGACCTCGGGCGCACCTCGCCGCCTTCGACGGAGAGACGCCGATCGCCGGAGCCTCCGTCTACCGCCGGACGCTGACCGTCCCCGGGGCGTCCTGCCGGTGGCCGGCATCGCCTCGGTGGGCGTGGCCCCGACCCATCGCCGCGGGGCCTTCTCACCTCGACGATGCGAGCCCGGCCAACCGGCCTGTACGAGCGGCGGCTCGAGCCGATCGCCGCGCTGCGGCCCTCGGAGGCCGGGATCTACGGACGTTACGGCTACGGCCCGGTGACGCTCGGCAACCGGCTCCGCTGCGACCGGCGCGCCCTGCGCTTCCGCCCGGACACGGACTTCGGGGGACGGCACCGTCCGGCTGCTCCACGCCGACCAGGCCCGCCCGCACCCGGAGCAGGTATACGACCAGGCACGCGCCACGACGGTCGGCCGGCCGGATCGCGAGGCGCCCCACTGGGCCGTACGGCTGGCCGACTATCCGCACCGGCGCGGTGGGGCCGCCTCGCTGCGCTACGCCGTGCACCAGGAGAACTCCGGCCGGGCCACCGGCTACGCGCTCCACCGGCACGGTTCCGTGCCGGACGGACTCGGCGGCAGCGGCGGTGTGGCGGAGGCCGTGGAGCTGGCGGCGCTCTCGCGCCAGGCGTACGCGGTGCTGTGGCGCTTCCTGGCCGGGATCGACCTGGTGACCTGGATCGACTACGAGGGCGCCGTGGACGAGCCTCTGCCGCACCTGCTGGTGGGTGCGCGGGCGGTCCGGGGCACGCCGGTGGACCGCCTGTGGGTGCGGCCGGTCGATGCCGGCCGGGCCCTGGCGGGCCGTACCCACCGTCTTCCGCTCGACCTGGTCCTGGACGTACGCGACGACTTCTGCCCCTGGAACACGGGACGTCACGGCTGCGGGCCGAAGGGGACACCGCGAGCTGCGAACCCACGACCGCCCCGGCCGATCTGCGCCTGGGCGCGGCGGAACTCGGCGCGGCCTTCCTGGGCGGCACCGCGCTGACCGCGTTGTCGGCCGCGGGACGCGTGGAGGAACTGCGTCCGGGGTCCCTCGCCCGCGCCTCGGCGGCCTTCCGCGACGACCGCGAACCGTGGTACCCCGGTGGCTGGGCCTTCCCGCTCTACTGATCACCACGGTGGCTGCCGAGGGACGACCTCGCCCGGGGCCGCCTGCCCCCATGACCGGTCAGGAGGTGGCAGGGGTGAACTGCCACCAGTCGACGTTGAGCAGGTAGCCGCTGCCGCCGGTGAACCGCAGGTAGAGGTCCTGGGTTCCCGTGGCCCCGCCGACCGGACAGGTCACCGACGTCCAGGTCTGCCAGCCACCGGTGCGGGGCACACCGCACCGGCCCACGAGCGTCCCGCTCGGGGAGCCCAGCCGAAGTTCGACGGTGCCGCCGTCGCTGCCCGAGGCCACGCGTGCGGTGAAGGAGGACGCGCCCGGCCCGAAGGCCACACCTTTGACCTTGATGTAGTCGCCGTTGTCGATCCAGCCGACATCCATGCCGCCGCCGGCGGCCGGTTCGGTCTCGATCCCGGATCCCCAGGCGATCGTCTCGGCCTCCTGGCGTACGTACGGGTTGAGCGTGCCGACCTGTGGTGCGCCGGTGTTCGTCATACCGATCGTCGGGATCGTGCCGTCGGGGTTGTAGGAGAACCGCTCCACCGCGACCGAGCGGGTGAAACCGCCGCCACCCGGCAGCGCGCCGTTGTGGTAGAAGAAGTACGAATTACCCTTGAAGTCCACGATCCCGGGGTGGTTGGTGAAGCTGCTGCCCTGTGTGGGCATGACCGTCCCGCGGTAGGTCCAGGGCCCGGTCGGACCGGGCGCCGTGGAGTAGGCGATGAACTCCGAGCAGCACTTGGCCGCGAACACCAGGTAGTACAGGCCGTTCCGCTTGTAGACCCAGGGTCCCTCCTCGTACAGCGTGGGACGGTTGGGATCTCCGGTGCGGGTGCCGAATCCCGCGGTGGTGAGCGGGATCCTGGTGGGGCTGCCCGAGTAGGAGGTCATGTCGGCGTTCAGCCTGACGTACCACAGGTTCGGGTTGCCCCAGTACAGATAGGCCTGGCCGTCGTCGTCGATGAAGACGGTCGGGTCGATCTCGCCGTTCTCCACCAGCGGACGGCCGAGGGCGTCCCGGAACGGGCCGGTGGGGCTGTCCGCCACCGCCACGCCGATGGCCATCCGGCCGGTGGCCCGGTTCTTCACCGGCACGTACCAGTAGAACCGGCCGTTGCGCTGCACGGCCTGGCCCGCCCAGGCGTCGGCGGACGCCCAACTGAAGGTGGCCAGGCCGAGCGGTGAGCCGTGGTCGGTCCAGTTGACCATGTCGGCGGAGGACCACACCCGCCAGTCCTTCATGGTGAAGTAAGTGGAGCCGTCCTCGTCGTGCCCGGTGTAGAGGTAGACCCGGCCGCCATGGACCAGCGGGGCCGGATCGGCGGTGTAGACGTGCTGCACGATCGGGTTGTCGGCCTTGGCCGCCGTGGGCTGCACCGCGGCGGGGACGACGGCGAACGCCAGCAGAAGACCCATGGTCCAGGCGATTGCCCGGCCGAGCCTTGTGCCGGTGGCGGACGGCCGCCGAACCGGGATCGTCATCGTGGTCTCCTCAGGACGTTGGCGGACGGCTGAGCTGTCGGACGGCGCACGACGTCCCTCATGGGCGGGTCCACGTAGCCGCCCGCCTGATCGTCTGAGCACCAGGGGCTCCTCTCCCGGAAGAGCAAGTCACGTCATGAGCGGGTGGTGCGCGAGGTGGTGCACAGACTGGAAAGTCATGCTCATGGCATTCAGTCCGGAAGCTTCGCTTCAACGAGGTTCGCAATTTCGAACAGCATTCGGAAAGTCGACGCCTCACGGATACTAGAGAGACCTCTGGACATGTCAACACCGTCCGACCCTCCGGACTCCGCCGCCCGCCAACGAGGGCCGCACCCGGGCACCGGACCGCACCATCCCGCCCATAGGCGCGCGGTCGCACCGACAACACGCCGGCAACGCGCTCGAACATTTCGAGGCAAGCGACGAATCATGCGAGAGGGATTGACGTCACCCGTCGACTCTCTATCATCCAGGTTGCTCGATATATCAATCCATGTTCGATATCACGAACTTGTGAGTCGATCCTGCGGACACCGACGCCGACACCCGCAGCCGGCACTCCCGTCGCCTCGGCCATCACTCGCGGAAGAGGACGCCTGCATGAGAAAGTCCTGGATTCTCACCCTGGTCACGCTTGTCACTGCCGCGCTCGGGATCATGGCGGCAGGTGTGACCCCTGCCTCCGCCGCCCCGACCACACCCTTACGCATCATGCCGTTGGGCGACTCCATCACCTGGGGCGTGGGAGGCAGCACGGGCAACGGTTATCGGGGACCGTTGTGGAACAGGCTCGCGGCGGACGGCCACCCGCTGGACTTCGTGGGCACGGTGCGGAACGGTTCGATGTCCGACCCCGACAACGAAGGCCACCCCGGATACAAGATCCACCAGATCGCCGCACTCGCCGACGCCTCACTGACCCGCTACCGGCCCAACGTCGTGACGCTGCACATCGGCACCAACGACCTCAACGAGAGCTACCAGGTCTCCACCGCCACCGCCCGACTGAGGTCGCTGGTCGACCGGGTCACTGCCGCCGCCCCCGACGCGACCGTCCTCGTGGCCTCCCTGATCGTGTCCACCAGCGGCTCGGAGGAGCGGTACCGTGCCGCGTACAACCAGGCCATCCCCCAACTCGTGAGGGACGCACAGGCCGCGGGCAAGCGCGTCGCATACGTCGACATGAGCGGCCTGACCACGGCCGATCTGGTCGACGCCCTGCATCCCAAGGACTCGGGCTACCAGAAGATGGCCGACGCCTTCTACCGTGGCATCCAGTCCGCGGACAGCGCCGGGTGGCTGAAGAACCCCGCCCCCGCCCCCGCACGCGTGCAGTCCGGCATCGCCGGCAAGTGCCTGGACGTCAACGGCGCCGGCAGCGCCGACGGAACCGCCGTCCAGACCTGGGGTTGCGGCAACGGCGCCCACCAGCTCTGGTCCGCCTACACCGACGGCACCCTGCGCTCCATGGGCAAGTGCCTCGACGCCGTCGGCGGGGGCACGGCCAACGGCACCAAGGTGCAGATCTGGTCCTGCTACGGCGGCGCCAACCAGGTCTGGCAGCCCTACAACGGCGGCTACCGCAACCCTGCCTCCGGCCGCTGCCTCGACGTTCCGGGCTTCTCCACGGCCGACGGCACGCGGCTTCAGCTATGGGACTGCACCGGCGGCTCCAACCAGAAGTGGACCACGCTGACCGCCGGATGACCTCGGCGCGCTCGCGTGGAGTTTTCCACAGGCTCGGGTGGGAGGGGGCGGACTCCGCTACCTTCGTCACAGAGAGTAATCGAAGGGTAGGGGGGTCGACATGACGGCCGAACGGGTCGCGCACACCGTCGCCTATGGCAGGGCGGCACAGGAACTCGCGCTGCGCAGGAGCGAGTTCGACCTCGCGGTGCATCTGGGGCACGTGCGGATCGTGCCAGGGCCGGCGGGCGGACGCCCCGGGGTGCCGCAGGAGGAGCTCGACCGGCTCCGCGCCGAGCCGGGCTTCCCGGAGGGCCTGCGCGATCGGGTCCGCACGGTCGGCACGGCGCAGGCGGCCGAACTGGTCGGCATCACGGCCGACCGCTTCACCAGACTGGCGAGAACCGGCCATTTCACACCGGTCGCGTACTACCTCAACCGGTACCGCGCGGTCGTCTGGCTCTATCTCGCCCGTGAGGTCCTCGACGCGGCGGCACGCCACCCGGGACTCCTCACCGGACGGGTGCCGGCCGACCTGCGGGACCGGCTCCAGGCGGGCGAGGACGCCCGGCCGCGCGCGTGGCGGGCCCGCCGCCGCGGACTGCTGCTCCGCAGGGCGCCCGGCGCCTGGGAGGGCGCGGCGGTCCTCGCCTCGTTCCTCGACCCGCTCCACCTGGACGAGACCGTTCCGGACCCGTACGAGCGGGCCCGTCTGGAGCGGCTCCGCCCCGCGCCGCCGCACGGCCACCCGGAGTCGCCCGCCGCCCGCGCCGTCGCCGACCGGCTCCTGGTCGCCGACGGTCCGGACGAACTGGCGGAACTCCGCACGGAGCTCGCCGAGGCCCTCCGGACCGCCCGGGCGCAGCACCCGGCCTCCGGCCCCGGTGCGGCCCCCGCGGTCGGCGCGGAGGGGACGCCGGCGCAGGCGCGACCACGTGCGCAGGCCGCACCGGCCACGGGGACGAGGCCCGGGGCGGACGCCGTTCCCGCCGACACGGTGGCCGCCGCCGCGCACCCCGGGCGGACGGCGGCCCGTGAACCCGCCGGGACCGCGAAAGCCGCCGGACGCGTCCCGCGCCGGGCCTGCGGGCGGCGGGCGGAAGCGCCGCCCGGACCCACGGGGCCGCGCCGCCTGGGCGCGCCGCGTACGGCGTTCCTCGCCCGGCTCGGCCTGCGGCGGCCCCGGGTGGGGTGACCGTGTTACGCGCCCGCGCGGGGGACGACCGTCGACAGCACGGCGGGCAGGGGGTACCAGTCGGCCGACACGACGCTGGCGTGCCGCCCGGCCAGCAGGGCGAGCCGGTCGAGGGCCTGCGCCTCCGTCGGGTTGGTGCCGTCGATGGCCGGGGCCACGTTGTGCGCGTCCGTCATGACGACCAGGTAGTTCCGCCGCGCGTACCAGGAGGTGTCCACCGAACCGCCCGCGTACACCGACGCGTCGCCGTCGAACACCACGAACCACGGCCGCACTCCGGCGTCCGCGTACCGCAGGCGGGGGTCGCCGGCCTGCGCCCCGTGCACCGCGGGGAACGCGCCGGCCTCCCGCAGCCGCCCGGCGGCCGCCAGGCTCCGCAGGTGAGTGGCGTACTCGAGGTCGGTCCACAGGGAGTCGGCGGGGTTGTCCTCCTCCACCGTGCCCGGAATCAGCTCGACGACGAACTTGCCGGCCAGCCGGTCGCGGGTGGGCCAGCCGTCCGTGCGGACGGCCGTGTCCAGGTCGGGGTGCCCGCCGACCAGGTCGGCCGGCCGGAACAGCGCGTCACCCAGCCGCGCCGTCAGCAGCGCGTCCAGCGCGGCGGGCCCCCGCCCGTAGCGGCCCTGGAAACCGTCCTTCAACTCGATCTTCAGCAGTACCGGCCGGTGCCCCGGATGGGCGTCGTGCCAGGCGCGGATGTCGGCGAGGCAGCCGCCGAGGTCCTGGTTCCGGGCCTTGGTGCGCAGCTCACCCGCGTGCGCGGCGTTCTCGCAGTTGTTGTCGTTGCCGAGGGGATTGCTGTGCGACACCCGCCAGGACCGGCCGAACGCGTTGGTCCACACGTCGAGTTCCAGCATGCCCGCGCCCGAGTCCAGGGCGTCGGCGAAGTACCGGTACTTGTCCTTCTCGTACGCGTTGTGGACCCCCACCGACGTCGACGCGCCGTACGGCAGCCGGACCGGGTCGGCTGCCGCCGCCGTGTCCGGACCGACGCCCAGTACCAACATCCCCGCTGCCACGGCGGCCCCCGCAGAACGCGCCAACACGCCCATAACGTCCCCTGCTTCCCGGTCGAACCCAATGAAGTCGCCGGAAGGTTAGGGGAGTTGGGTGAAGGAAGGGAGACGGGCGGCTTGATCCTCCACCACGTGCCGACATCCCCCGCGCGACGTTCACCGCACGCACCGCACGCACCGCACGCACTGCACGCACCGCACGCACTGCAGACACCGTGCCCGCCACGAGCCGCTCCCGCGTGCGGCCGGCGCGCGCGGCGGGCACCATGGCCGCATGCTGCTGGCCCGACTCGCAGACGTCTCCGAGCAGGTCGCCGCCGCCCCGGCGCGCTCCCGCAAGATCGCCGTGCTGGCCGACCTGTTCTCCGCGACACCGCCCGCGGAGGCCCCCCTCGTCATCGCGTACCTCGCGGGCCGCCTCCCGCAGGGCCGGATCGGCGTCGGCTGGAGCGCCCTGAAGGACCCCGTCGCACCCGCCGGCCACGCCACCCTCACCGTCGCCGGCACGGACGCCGCGCTGACCGCGCTCGCCCGCGTCACGGGGCCCGGTTCCCAAGCGGAGCGGCGGCGCCTCGTCCACGAGCTCATGGCCGCCGCCACCGCCCCCGAACAGCGGTTCCTCCTCCGGTTGCTCACCGGCGAGGTCCGGCAGGGGGCCCTGGACGCGATCGCCCTGGAGGGCGTCGCCCGGGCGGCCCGCGCCCCGGCCGCCGACGTGCGCCGCGCGGTGATGCTCGACGGGTCCCTGCCGAGGGTCGCCACGGCGCTCCTCTCCGAGGGACCGGCCGCCCTGGAGCGGTTCCGCCTCCACGTCGGCACGCCCGTGCAGCCGATGCTCGCCCACACCGCCAAGAGCGTCACCGACGCGCTCGCCTCGCTCGGGCCGTGCGCCGTGGAGGAGAAGCTCGACGGCATCCGCGTCCAGGTGCACCGCGCCGGCGACGACGTGCGGATCTACACCCGCTCCCTCGACGAGGTCACCGACCGTCTGCCGGAGGTCCGCGCCGTCGCCCGCGCCATCCCCGGCGACGCGTTCGTCCTGGACGGCGAGGTGATCGCCCTGGACGCCTCGGGCCGCCCCGTCCCGTTCCAGGAGACCGCCTCCCGCGTGGGCTCACGCCTCGACGTGGCCGCGGCCGCGGCGGCCCGCCCCGTGTCGCCCGTGTTCTTCGACGTCCTCGCCGCGGACGGGGCCGTACTGCTGGACCTGCCGGGCCGGGAGCGGCACGCGGAGCTCGCCCGGCTCGTCCCCGAACCCCTGCGCGTGCGGCGGACCGTCGTCACCGACCCCGCAGACCCCGCGCAGCGCGCCGTCGCCGAGGCGTTCTTCGCCGACACCCTCGACCGGGGCCACGAAGGCGTCCTCGTCAAGGCCCTCGACGCGCCGTACGGCGCGGGCCGGCGCGGGCGCTCCTGGCTGAAGGTCAAACCGGTCCACACGCTCGACCTGGTCGTCCTCGCCGCCGAGTGGGGCCACGGGCGGCGCACCGGGCTGCTGTCCAACCTCCACCTCGGCGCCCGCGCCGCCGACGGCACCTTCGTGATGCTCGGCAAGACCTTCAAGGGCCTCACCGACACGATGCTGCGCCGGCAGACGGACCGGCTGCGCGAGCTCGCCGTCTCCGACGACGGCTTCACCGTCCGCGTACGGCCCGAACTGGTCGTCGAGGTCGCCTACGACGGCCTCCAACGCTCCCCGCGCTACCCGGCCGGGGTTACCCTCCGCTTCGCCCGCGTCGTACGGCACCGCCCGGACAAGCCCGCCGCCCAGGCCGACACGATCGACCAGGTCCTGGCGGGCCCTCAGTCACGCGTCGTGTAGCGGTGCCGCGCCCACATCGGCAGCACGAACCAGCACACCAGGTACCAGAGGGCCACCCCCGACACCAGCCACGGCACGTAGCCGTCGTGCGTCGCCACCCGCAGGATCAGGAACAGCGCCGACACCATCGTCGCCAGCAGCAGCACCAGTCCCGTGAACGTCAGCCGTGACGCCCACGCCACCGTCTGCGGCTTGATCCTGCGGCCCGACACCAGGCGGTGGAACGACACGGGCCCGATCAGCGCGCCCGTCGCCGCCGCGCCCAGCACCACCGTGATGATGTAGATCCCGCGGTCCACGTCCGACAGGTCCGCAAACCGGGGCGCGAAGACCACCGTCAGCAGGAAGCCGAACAGGATCTGCACCCCCGTCTGCGCGACCCGGATCTCCTGGACCAGCTCGCTCCACCGCCGGTCCGCCCGCTCCTCCGGCGTCTCGCGCCGGCCCCGCCACAGCCCGTTCTCCGGCTCCCCGGCCTCCGGGGAGCCGGGCACGCCGCCCGTCTCCTTCGAGGAGCCGCGCTCCCGACCAGGCATCTCGCCCTCCCGTCGTCGCTCCGACGTGTTGCAGGTACCCCCTCCGGCGCGCCCCAGCCACCCGGACGCGCTCCACCCCGGGACGCCGTGCCCGCCACCGGCGATACGGCAGCAGGAGGAAGCTCACCGGGTGTCGCGCCACCGTGACGTGACCGACGGCCGCCACGCCCCCATGCTCGTACCCACGCCTCCGGGAAGGCCCCGCGAGGCCGGGTGCGGAAAGGAGCCGAGCCCCGTGCGCCGTCTCCCCGCCGTCCTCGCGTTCCTCGCCCCGGCCGCCGCCCTCACCGGCTGCTCCACCCTCGAAGCCGAACGCGCCGCCGTCACCGGGGCCGCCCTCAGCTTCGCCCGTCACGCCGAGGGCGCCGGCCACGCCGCCGCGTGCCGGCTCCTCGCCCCGGCGACCCGCGAGGCGCTCGCCCAGGACCCCGGCCCGTCCTGCGAGGCCGGGCTGTCCGACGCCGCCCTGCCCGCCCCCGGGCGGGTCCGCACCACCGATGTGTACGGCCACCAGGCCCGCGTCGTCCTGGACCACGACACGTACTTCGTCACCCGGTTCCCGGACGGCTGGAAGGTCCGGGCGGCCGGTTGCGCACCCCGCCCGGAGCGCCCCTACGACTGCCGTGTGAAAGAGGAGTGACCCCGCCGTGCGCACCATGTTCACGCTGTACGCCCTCACCCTCGCCTGCGGCCTCGTCTACTTCGGCGTGCTCGGGGCGGCCCACCGGTGAACCGTCTCCTCCGCTTCGCCCGGGACAACGGCCTCTCCCTCGCCTTCGGGACCGGGTTCCTCGTCACCGTCTCCTGCCAGGCGGTCGCCGGACGGGCGCAGTACAACGAGGAGATGCGCTCCCTGGGGGCCGAACCCGTCGGTTTCGCCCGCTACCTCGCGTCGGCCGACTTCGCCGTGGCCGTCACCGAGAACTGGCAGTCCGAGTACCTGCAGTTCTTCCTCTACCTCTTCGGCACGGTGTGGCTGCTCCAGCGGGGCTCCCCGGAGTCCAAGGAGATGCACAAGGCCGGAACCGAGTCCGACGAGGACCAGCGCGTCGGCCGCCACGCCACCCCCCGGTCCCCGCGCTGGGCCGGCGCGGGCGGCCTGCGGCAGGCCCTGTACTCGCGTTCCCTCGGCATCTGGATGTGCGCGGTCTTCCTCGGCTCCTGGTACGTCCAGTCCGTGAGCGGCGCCGCCGCGTACGGCGAGGAGAGGCTGCGGGAACTGCAGAGCCCGCTGCCCTGGTCCGAGTACCTCGCCGCGCCCGACTTCTGGAGCCGCACGCTCCAGAACTGGCAGTCGGAGCTCCTCGCCATCGGCTCGATGGCGATCTTCTCCGTGTACCTGCGGCAGCGCGGCTCCCCGGAGTCGAAACCGGTCGGCGCCGCCCACGACGCGACCGGCGTCGAGGGCTGAGGGGCCCGGAGCCGGGAAGCCGGAGCACAGACGTACCCGCCGTACAGAGAGGATCCCTCATGACCCGCGCCGCCGTGTTCGACGTGGACGGCACCCTCGCCGACACCAACCACCTCCACGTCACGACCTGGTGGGAGGCGTTCCGGCAGGCCGGACACCAGGTGCCGATGCACGCCGTCCACCGGGCCGTCGGGCTCGGCGCCGAGGACCTCGTGGAGCACCTCCTCGACCCCGGCAGGGACCGCGGCGCCGACGCCTCGATCAGCGCCGCCCACAAGGCGCTCTACGGCACGTACTCCGACCGCCTGCCCGCCTTCCCGGACGCCGGCCGCCTGCTGAGGACCCTCGCCGCACGCGGCTGGACCGTCGTCCTGGCCACGTCCGCCGGGGGAGCCGAACTCGCCGCGCTCCGCCGCGCCATCGACGCGGACGACGCCGTCACCGCCATCGCCGCCGCCGACGACACCGAGGAGGGCAAGCCGGCCCCGGACCCCGTGCGGCACGCCCTGGAGCTGGCCGGCGCACCCGCCGACCGGTCCGTGTTCGTCGGGGACACGGTCTGGGACATGAAGGCCGGCACCCGGGCCGGGGTCACCTGCGTGGGCCTCCTCTGCGGCGGCATCCCCCGCGCGGACCTCACCGACGCGGGAGCGGCCGCCCTGTACGCCGACCCCGCCGACCTGCTCGCCCACCTGGACGACAGCCCGTTCGGCGGGGACGCCGCGTGATACGGCGGGCCGCGACCGGGTCACCTGCCGAGCTTGCGCTGCAACTCCGCCTTGTTCATCGAGGACCGGCCGGGGATGTCGCGCTTCTTGGCCTCGGCGTACAGCTCGTCGTACGTGACACCCCCCGAGCCGCCGCCCCGCTTCGACGACGAGGCGTCCCGTGACGACGCCTTGCCGGAGGACCCGCCCGACGACTTCGCCTCACCGCTGCGCGCCCGCTCCTTGTTGACCGTGCGCGCGGCGATCTGCTTGGCGCGTTTCTCGCCCTCGCCGCGGTCGCGGGCGCTGTCCTTGATGTGCTCGTACTGCCGCTCGCGCTTGGAGCTGGATCCTGCGGGCATGGCCGTTCCTCTCGTCGGTGCCTTGCGGTGGCCCCCGTTGGTCCCACCCCGGTACCAGGCATGTCTCCCCGCAAACACGCGCCGTGCCCGTCCGCCAGCGGAGTGGCACACAGGTGCCATCCGTGGGGACGCGGGGAAGACGGGTACTCGTTGCGAAGGACCCGACGGAAGGACGTGGAGAACGCCATGGCAAGCGACCCGGGAAAGGACACGGCGAACCGGCGCGCGGGGGAGCACCCCGCCGACTGCGATGTCACCGTCCAGCTCAGCGACTGCGACCGCGCGGACGCGAAGGCGGTCTTCGAGGCGTTGAACGGCGTCTTCGCCGGCTGCGAGGACGTGGCACCGCAGTCCGCGGGGCGCGAGCCGACCGTGTGGATGGCCACGTTCGACAGCTCCGCCCGCTCGGGCGAACCCACCGCCGCGCCGCGGCTCGGCTCGCCGGTCGAGGCACTGCTGACCGGGGACCACCACGCGGTGGAAGAGGTCGCGAAGGCCCTCGGCCACCTCTTCGACGTGCGGTCCACCCAGCACGTCTCCGGCGAGCACGAGACGGAGTGCCGCCTGCTCCTCGCTCCCCGCTGAGCTGACGCCCCGCCGGACGGCCACGGCGTCCGGCCACCGCGGGGGGGGCGGCC
>NZ_JAWCTQ010000074.1:0-14685 GCF_032423885.1 Streptomyces tamarix
ATTTTCGGCTGGGAGTCCTTCTCCTCGAAGGACTCCCAGCCGTCTGTTCGCCTGCCTCAGAGGCGGCCCGCGGCCTTCAGAGCGAGGTACGCGTCGGCAAGCGCCGGGGCAAGGTCCTCAGGCCTGGCGTCCACGACGGTGACACCGTGACGCTGAAGCTGTTCCGCCGTATGACGCCGCTGTGCCTGGGCCTGTGCTCCGGCAGCAGCCTCGTACACCGCCTCGGCCGTTCCCCGCGACCCCGTCATCTCGGCCACGTGCGGGTCCGAGACGGAGGCCACCACGACCGTGTGTCGCTGTGTGAGCTGCGGAAGGACCGGGAGGAGGCCCTCCTCGATCGGAGCCGCGTCCAAGCCCGTCAGCAGCACCACCAGCGAACGGCGAGGGGCACCTGTCAGCGCCGCCGCGCTCAGGCCGCGGGCGTCCGTCTCGACCAGCTCCGGTTCCAGCGTCGCCATGGCGTTCACCATCGCCGGCAGCACATCGCCTGCCGCGCGGCCCTGCACACGAGCCCGGATCCGGCGATCGTACGCCAGCAGGTCCACCCGGTCGCCGGCGCGCGAAGCCAGCGCCGTCAGCAACAAAGCCGCGTCCATCGCCGCGTCCAGGCGGGGAACGTCACCGACGCGGCCCGCCGACGTACGGCCCGTGTCCAGGACGAGGAGGATGTGCCGATCCCGTTCAGGACGCCACGTACGGACCGCGACGCTCGTCTGGCGTGCCGTGGCCCGCCAGTCGATGGAACGGGTGTCGTCCCCCGGCACGTACTCGCGAAGACTGTCGAACTCCGTGCCCTCACCCCGTGTCAGCACACTCGTACGGCCGTCCAGCTCCCGCAGCCGCGCGAGCTTCGACGGCAGGTGCTTGCGGCTGGTGAACGGAGGCAGCACACGGACCGACCACGGCACACGGTGGCCGCCCTGGCGGGCCGCCAGACCGAGAGGGCCGTACGAGCGGACCGTGATCCGCTCTGCCTGCCGGTCGCCGCGGCGCGTGGGCCGCAGGAGCGTCATCAACCTGCGCCGCTCACCCGCGGGGACCGTCACCCTGTGCCGGGAAGCCTCCTGGGCGGTGCCGGCCGGCCAACTGCTGGGCGGCCACGCGTCCCGGACGTCCGCGCGCAGGCGGCGCCGAGAAGGATTCTCCACGAGCAGGTGTACCTGCGCACTCTCACCGAGCCGAACAGATGTGTCACCACTTCGGGTGAACCGTAGCGTTCGCACTGGCGCGGCCAGGGCGTAGTCGCACAGAATTGCGAGGGACAGGGGGGCGTTGACCGCCAGCATCCCCGTCCAGCTGGGGGCCAGGATCCCGACCGGTAGCGAGCCGATCGCGGCCAGGAGCGCGGTACGTCCGGTGAGGGCCATGGGTCACTGCCTCAGCGAGGGTGCGGGGACGTGGGCGAGGATCGAGTTGATGACGGAGTCGGCCGTCACGCCCTCCATCTCCGCCTCGGGGCGCAGTTGGATGCGGTGGCGCAGGGTGGGCAGGGCGAGGGCCTTCACGTCGTCCGGGATGACGTAGTCCCGGCCGGTGAGCCAGGCCCAGGCTCGGGCGGTGGAGAGCAGGGCGGTGGCGCCTCGGGGAGAGACGCCGAGAGTGAGCGAGGGGGATTCACGCGTGGCACGGCAGATATCGACGACGTAGCCGGCGATCTCGGCGGACACCGAGGTCCGGTCGACCGCGCGGCGCGCGGCCTCCAGGTCCGCGGCGCCGGCGACCGGGCGTACGCCCGCGGCCTTGAGATCGCGCGGGTTGAAGCCTCCCGCATGACGGGTCAACACATTGATCTCGTCCTCGCGGGACGGCAGGGGGACCGTCAGCTTCAGGAGGAACCGGTCCAGTTGGGCCTCGGGGAGAGGGTAGGTCCCCTCGTACTCGACGGGGTTCTGCGTCGCCGCGACCAGGAACGGCTCGGGCAGCGGACGCGGTGTGCCGTCGACGGTGACCTGCCGCTCCTCCATCGCCTCCAGGAGCGACGACTGGGTCTTCGGCGGGGTCCGGTTGATCTCGTCGGCGAGCAGCAGGTTCGTGAACACCGGGCCCGGCTGGAAGGAGAACTCGGCGGTCCGCGTGTCGTAGACGAGTGAACCGGTCACATCGCTCGGCATCAGGTCGGGGGTGAACTGGACCCGCTTGGTGTCGAGTTCCAGCGACGCGGCGAGTGTGCGTACTAGCAGCGTCTTGGCGACACCGGGCACACCCTCCAGCAGGACGTGGCCCCGGCAGAGCAGGGCGACGACGAGCCCGGTGACAGCGGGGTCCTGCCCGACCACGGCCTTGGCGATCTCGGTGCGCAGGGCCTCCAAGGAGGCGCGGGCGCGGTCCGAGTTCTCAGCGGTCTCGGGGGTCGGGGCACTCATGAGGTGCGTACCTCTCTTTCGAGGGCGTCGAGGTGGTCTGCCAGGAGGACGAGTGCGGCGTCATCGGAGGGAGCCGGGCCGAACAGCAGGTCCCGCAAGCTGCCGGCATCGCCGGTGAGGCGGGCCGACAGGGCGGGGAGCAGGGTGTCGGGGGAGTGGGCTTCCCTCGACGGGACACCCACGAGAGGGGCGAGGCGGGTGCGGGTCGCCGAGCGGAGCACGGCGGCGGCACGGTCGCGGGCGTTGGCGCGGAAGTAGAGACGGGCGCGGCCCTCCGTGGTCTCCGACGCGCGGATCGCGACCGGGAGGCGTTCCGTGACGAGCGGGCCCAGGCGGCGGGCGCGCCAGATCGCGGCGAGAACCGCCGCCACGGCGAGCTGCAGGGTGCCCCACAGCCAGCCCGAGGGGATCAGGCTGAGGAAGTCCGCTTCCTCCTCGACCCGGTCCCCGCCGTCGGAACCGTCGCCATCGGCGGCGGAAGGATCGGTGAGCGAAGGAAGGTACCAGACGAGATGGCTACGGGAACCGAGGAGCTGCAGGGCGAGCGACGCGTTGCCCTCGTCGGCGAGACGCTCGTTGAACAGCGGATCCGCCGCGCCGAGAAGGACCGTGTCGCCGCCGGCGGAGTTCTCCAGGCGGACCAGCGTGGGCAGGCCGTTACGGAAGTAGCAGGTGTCGGCGGAGACGGATCGGGCCGTCACGTACCGCTCGCCGCCCAGGCTCACCGCGCCCGCGCGGCGGGCCTCCGGCAGATCGCAGTCGGGCTGCAGGGGCCGGATCGTGTCGGGGAGGTCCGCCGTCACACCGGGGGCCAGGGTGTCGAGGGACACCGTGTCGGCGGCGAGGAGAACGGTCCGGCCGCCGGACGTGTCGATCATGTCGCGCAACGCGGTCCGCTGGCCGCCGCTGAGCAGGTTGGGTGCCGTGACCAGCACGGTGGAGTCGGGGCCGGCCGCGTCGGTGACCTCGTCGAGGGTCGTGGCGACCCGGACCGACACCCCCCGTTCCTTCAGCAGCTCGGCGATGGCGCGGCTGCCGTTGGGGTCCGCGGAGCGGGGGTCGAGCCGGCCGTGCTGCTCCCCGGTGCGGGCCAGGGCGAGGGCGATACCCGCGATGATCAGCAGTGCCAGGGCGAACAGGACGCCCCGCGCCCGCGACCAGACGTGGGCGGGATTCCGGGACAGGGAAGTACCGGCGGAAGTCACTGGGCGGCTCCCCGGGAGGCGTCGTTCCACTGGGGCCTGGCCCGCTCCACCGCGGTGTCCAGGTCCTTCAGACGCTGGTACGCGCGCTGGTCGGCGGTGCGGCCGCCGTACGTGACGTCGTCGAACTCGCGGGCGGCGGCCCGCAACCCGTCGGCGTGGGCGGGCAGCGCCCGGCCTGCCTCGGCCGCCGCCTCGTCCGCCGTACGGCCGGGACGCGGATCGAGGAGCGTGCGCTCCTCCAGGGAGCGGACCACGGCCCGCATCCGCTCCTGCACGGCCTGGTTCCAGCGGCCCGCCGCGGCGTGCCGGTCGGCGGCCGTCCGGTGGTCCGCCGCCGACCGTGGCCCCTCGTCGAACAGCGAGTCCGCCGACGTGGGGACCCGGCGCGGTGTGCCGAGCCGCCACCACAGGGCGCCGACCAGGGCCACCACGACGACGGTGATCACCACGATGCCCAGCCAGCCGCCGGGGGTGGCACCGGACGCCGCGTCGAACAGGTCACCGATCCACTCGAAGAAGGCGTCCATGGCGCGCAACAGGACGTTCCGCTCGTCCTCGCCGTACATGGGCTTGGACAGCTCCCGCTCCGCCGCCTCCCGGGCGGGCACCCGCGGCACGTCCAGCGGCGGCCCGCCGCCGTCCGCGGCGACCGGCCTCGACGCAGCCACCGCTCCCCCCGTGACCGGCACCGCATCAGCTCCTAGGAGTCGTGTCGCCCGGCGAGGCGGAACCGTAGCCGGGCATGCCCGCCGCACGGGCGAGCTCAAGGTCGAGGGCCTCACGGCGGATGCGCTGGTCCACGTACAGGAGGACCGTCACCCCGGCCGAGATCGGGTACATGATCGCGTATGCGACGACGGCACCGATACCCGAGATGATCAGGAAGGTCCAGTTGTACTGGGTGGCGCCACCGGAGAACACGCTGCCCATCCCCTCGCCGTCCGCCGCCAGCGCGAGCATGGCGAACGGAACCGCCACGATCATCGCGATCAGGGCCGTCAGCAGAGCCGTCAGGGTCAGGATGCCGAAGATCCGCCACCACGAGCCCCGCACCAGCTTCGCGGAGCGCCGCAACGACGCCATCACGCCCTGGCCCTCCAGCATCACCACCGAGTACGACAGGCTGAACCGCACCGTCAGCCAGACCACCACGAGCAGCGCGGCCAGGCCGCCGACGAACACCAGCACCGCACCCGGCACGGAGCCGATCAGCAACCCCGGAACGACACCCACCGCGGTGATGCCGACGACGAGCAGCGGAAGGAGGAGCGTCAGACCGAGCAGCGGCACGAGTCGCGGCCGGGCGTCCCGCCACACGTCGCCGAACGTCACCGGACGGCCCAGTACCGAGCGGCTCATCACGAAGGTCAGCAGCGCCGTCGTCACGAACGTGGCCATCAGGCCCAGGAGCGTCGACGGAGCCGCGGAGATCACGCTCACCCGCAGCGACTCGCCGGCTTGCTCCAGTACCTCCGAGGGGCTTCCGTTCGGGTCGATCACCGGCTGCTGTGGCAGCACGTACCGCTGCAGGAGGATCTGCGTCAACTCCACCACCGCCGACACGGTGAGCGTGATCCCCAGGACGGTTCGCCAGTGCGCGCGCAGCGTCGACACCGCGCCGTCCAGGATCTCGCCCACACCCAGCGGGCGCAGCGGGATCACACCCGGCTTCGGCGCCGGGGGCTGGGCCCAGCTCCCGTAAGGGCCACCGCCGCCCCAGGCAGGCGCGGACGCGGGTGGCACCTGGCCGCCCGGCTGCGCCGCCGGCGGCGTCCACTGGCCGGGGGGCGGCTGGTTCTCCGACCACTTCGGAGCAGGACCCCCCTGATCGCCGGCCGGGCGGGACGAATCGGCGCCCTGGTCGTCGGACGGGGAAGGAGATCCGGGCGAGGTCCAGCCCGGAGAGTCGTTCACGGTCGTCCACCTCGTGGCTTGGTCGCGGGGGCCCGCTCGTCGAGCCGGCTCGGTCACAGCACCCTGCCACCCGCAGAGCGGCAGGTCGGCAGCCATCGTGCCACGGGCCACCCGCCCCGGGGCCAGGGCCCTGACGACTCCACCGTCCGCCACGACACCTTCATTGTCACCGGCCCAGCGGGCAGACTGGGCGAATGGCTGATCAGTACGCAGGAACGGACCTCGGCGGACAGCCGCCCACACCCCTCGCCCTCCGCTGGGCGGAACCCCCCGAAGGGCCCGTCTTGGTGCTCCTCGACCAGACCCGGCTCCCCGCCGAGGAAGTCGAACTGGTCTGCACCGACGTGCCCGCCCTCGTCCGGGCCATCCAGACGCTCGCCGTGCGCGGCGCGCCCCTCCTCGGCATCACCGGCGCCTACGGCGTGGCGCTCGCCGCCGCCCGCCGCTACGACGTCGAAGAGGCCGCCGCCCAGCTCGCCGGGGCGCGCCCCACCGCCGTCAACCTCGGGTACGGCGTGCGGCGGGCCCTCGCCGCCCACCGGGCCGTCACCGAGAAGGGCGCCACCCCGGAAGAAGCCGCCCAGGCCGCCCTGGCCGAAGCGCGGCGGCTCCACCGGGAGGACGCCGAGGCCAGTACCGCCATGGCCGCCCGCGGCCTCGCCCTCCTCGACGAACTGCTGCCCGGCGGCAGTCACCGCATCCTCACCCACTGCAACACCGGGGCCCTCGTGTCCGGCGGGGAAGGAACCGCGTTCGCCGTCGCCCTCGCCGCCCACCGGGCCGGGCGGCTGCGAAGGCTGTGGGTCGACGAGACACGGCCCCTCCTCCAGGGCGCCCGTCTCACCGCGTACGAGGCCGCCCGCAACGGCCTCGCCTACACCCTGCTCACCGACAACGCCGCCGGGTCCCTGTTCGCGGCCGGCGAGGTCGACGCCGTCCTCGTCGGCGCCGACCGGATCGCCGCCGACGGGTCCGTCGCCAACAAGGTCGGCACGTACCCCCTCGCCGTCCTCGCCAAGTACCACCACGTACCGTTCGTCGTCGTCGCGCCCACGACCACGATCGACACCGGCACGCCCGACGGGGCGTCCATCGAGATCGAACAGCGACCGGGAAACGAAGTGACGCAGCTCATAGCTCTGACCCCCGCCGGGGCGACCGCGACGGGCCCGGGCGGCGTAACCCTCGTCGCACCCCTCGGAACCCAGGCCTACAACCCGGCGTTTGACATCACGCCGCCCGAACTGGTGACCGCGATCGTCACCGAGACGGGAGTGGTGTCACCGGTGACCGCAGGAGGAATCGAAGCGCTGTGTGCCAGGTCACGCCAGGTAACGATTAGCTAATGGGATGATGTCGATTATGAAGGGACGCGTCCTTGTCGTCGACGACGACACCGCACTGGCCGAGATGCTCGGGATCGTGCTGCGTGGTGAAGGGTTCGAGCCGTCGTTCGTAGCGGACGGCGACAAGGCACTCGCCGCATTCCGGGAGACCAAGCCCGACCTGGTCCTCCTCGACCTCATGCTGCCCGGACGGGACGGCATCGAGGTGTGCAGGCTCATCCGCGCCGAGTCCGGCGTGCCGATCGTCATGCTCACCGCCAAGAGCGACACCGTGGACGTCGTCGTCGGCCTCGAATCCGGCGCCGACGACTACATCGTCAAACCGTTCAAACCGAAGGAGCTCGTCGCCCGCATCCGGGCACGCCTCCGCAGGTCCGAGGAGCCCGCGCCGGAGCAGCTCACCATCGGCGACCTCGTCATCGACGTCGCCGGGCACTCCGTCAAACGGGACGGGCAGTCCATCGCCCTCACCCCCCTCGAGTTCGACCTCCTCGTCGCGCTCGCCCGCAAGCCGTGGCAGGTCTTCACCCGAGAAGTCCTCCTCGAACAGGTCTGGGGCTACCGCCACGCCGCCGACACGCGCCTGGTGAACGTCCACGTCCAGCGACTCCGCTCCAAGGTCGAGAAGGACCCCGAGCGGCCCGAGATCGTCGTCACCGTCCGCGGCGTCGGCTACAAGGCGGGACCGAACTGACATGACCCGAGGCAGCACTGCTCCGAAGCCCGGGAAGCCGGGAGTCCGTACGGAGCGGGCTGCCGGACCCGGACGCGGCCCCACCCGTCTGGGCCGCCTCCTCCACGGCGGACGCATCCTCCAGGACGGAGCACCGGGAGGCCCGGTGCTCCGTCTCCTGGCACGCTGGATCCGCCGTCCCCTCCTGCCCGCCGTACGGCTGTGGCGACGCAACATCCAGCTCCGCGTCGTCGTCGCCACCCTCCTCATGTCACTCGGCGTGGTCCTGCTGCTCGGATTCGTCGTCATCGGCCAGGTCCGCAACGGTCTCCTCGACGCCAAGGAACGAGCCGCGCAGAGCCAGGCCGCCGGAGGATTCTCCGCAGCCCAGGACGAAGCCAGCGCCGCCACCGGCTCCGCCCCCGCCGACGGCGACACCCCCGGCACCACCTCGCGCTCCCTCCTCAACTGGCGCTCCGACCTCGTCGTCCAGCTCGCCTCCGGCGGCGCCGGGGCCTTCGACGTCGTCGCCCTCAGCTCCGACTCCGCCGGCACCGCACCCAGCCGCGGCGCCCGCGCCTCCGGCGGCGTCGAAGTCGAAAGCATCCCCCTCGCCCTCCGCGAAGCAGTCGCCCAGGGCACCGGCACCTTCCAGACGTACACCCGCATCCACTACGCCGACGGACAGCACTCCGAAGCCGGACTCGTCATCGGCAAGCGGCTCAACGACGTCGAAGGCAACACCTACGAGCTGTACTACCTCTTCCCCCTCACCCAGGAAGAGGCCTCCCTCACCCTCGTCAAGACGACCATCACCACCGCGGGACTCTTCGTCGTCGTCCTCCTCGGCGCCATCGCCTGGCTCGTCGTCCGCCAGGTCGTCACCCCCGTCCGCATGGCCGCCGGCGTCGCCGAACGCCTCTCCGCCGGACGCCTCCAAGAACGCATGAAGGTCACCGGCGAAGACGACATCGCCCGCCTCGGCGAAGCCTTCAACAAGATGGCCCAGAACCTCCAGCACAAGATCCAGCAGCTGGAGGACCTGTCCCGCATGCAGCGCCGCTTCGTCTCCGACGTCTCCCACGAACTGCGTACCCCCCTCACCACCGTCCGCATGGCCGCCGACGTCATCTACGAGGCACGCGGCGACTTCGACCCCGTCACCGCACGCTCCGCCGAACTCCTCGGCGACCAGCTCGACCGGTTCGAGTCCCTCCTCGCCGACCTCCTCGAGATCAGTCGCTTCGACGCCGGCGCCGCCGCCCTCGAAGCCGAACCCATAGACCTCCGCGACGTCGTCCACCGCGTCATCGACGGCGCCCGGCCCCTCGCCGAACACAAGGGCGGCCACATCCGCGTCATCGGCGACGAACAGCCCGTCATCGCCGAAGCCGACGCCCGCCGCGTCGAACGCGTCCTGCGCAACCTCGTCGTCAACGCCGTCGAACACGGCGAGGGCCGCGACGTCGTCGTCCGCCTCGCCGCCGCGGGCGGCGCCGTCGCCGTCGCCGTACGCGACTACGGCGTCGGCCTCAAACCCGGCGAAGCCACCCGCGTCTTCAACCGCTTCTGGCGCGCCGATCCCGCACGCGCCCGCACCACCGGCGGCACCGGCCTCGGCCTCTCCATCGCCCTCGAAGACGCCCGCCTCCACGGCGGCTGGCTCCAGGCGTGGGGCGAACCCGGAGGCGGCTCACAGTTCCGCCTCACCCTGCCCCGCACCGCCGACGAACCCCTCCGAGGCTCCCCCATACCCCTCGAACCCGAAGACTCCCGCCGCAACCGGCAACACGCCGCCACCGAACACGCATCCGAAACCGGCGGGCGGACCGGCACCGGCGCACCCGGCCAGACCCCCACCGGCAGCGGCGGAGCCGCCGAGCACACCCTCCCCGTACCACCGCGCTCCGCCGTACCGCCCCGCCAGGCACCCACCGCCACCGCCGACCCCACCGCCCTCCCCGGCAACGGCACCCGCGTCGTCGCACGCGGACACACCGCCGAACCCGCCGGCAACGACACACCGCAGGACCCACACCGAGGCCAGGACCAGGACCAGGACCGGACGAAGCGGAAGGACACCACCCGTGGGAGCTGACCGCCGCCGCCACACCCGCCGGCGAACGGCACACGGCGCCGCCCTCCTCGGCTCCGCCGCCCTCCTCGCCGGCTGCGCCTCCATGCCCGACAGCGGAGACGTCAGCGGCGTCAAAGCGTCCAGGCAGGGCGACTCCCAGGTACGCGTCTACCCCGTACCGCCCCGAGAGAGCGCCGAGCCCGCCGAGATCGTCGAAGGCTTCCTCGAAGCGATGACCGGCGACGACCCCGACTTCGCCACCGCCCGCAAATACCTCACCAAGCAGGCCGCCCGCACCTGGAAGCCCGAGGAACGCACCACCGTCCTCAGCGCCGCCCCCGTCCCCCAACAGAGCGGCTCCACCCGCCGGGAACACGGCGTACCCGACGCCCCCCCGACCCTCCTCTACCGCCTCTCCGGGCAGAAGGTCGCCACCGTCGACGACCGGCACGCCTACCAGCCGCTCGGCTCCCTCCCCTACCGCGAAACCATCCAGCTCGTACAGCAGCGCTCCGCGGACGGCAAGCAGAAGGAATGGCGGATCGACGACCTCCCGCAGGGCCTCCTCCTCAGCGAATCCGACTTCCAGCGGAACTACCGCTCCGTCAACAAGTACTACTTCGCGTCCGGCAGGAACTGGGTCGTCGCCGACCCGGTGTACATCCGGAAACGTCAGGACCCCGTGACCCGCATGGACTCCCTGACGCAGACGGTGAAAGCCCTCCTCGAAGGGCCCACGAACTGGCTCAAGCCCGCCGTCGACACCCGCTTCCCCAACGGGACGGAACTGAAGAAGGACACCACCGTCCTCGCCACCGACGACCAGAACACCCTCAAGGTCCCGCTCAACGACAGAGCGAACAACGTCGACCGCGAACAGTGCCGCAAAATGGCCGCCCAAGTCCTCTTCACCGCAGGCGACCTGGCGTCCACCCGGGTCGAGCAAGTGGAACTCCAGCGCCCCGACGGCAGGCCCCTGTGCGTCCTCCGCGAAGACCAGAAGTCCGACTTCATGGCCGACCCCACCCCCGGACTCCGCGAAACCCCCTACTTCGTCGACGCCGACGGCAAACTCGCCCAGCTCCTCCCCGGAGCCAAGGAAACCGTCGAACCCCGGCACGTCTACGGCCCCTTCGGCGAAGGCGCCGCGAAAGTCGAGACCGTCGCGGTCGCCCGCGACGAGAAGCGCGCCGCCGCCGTATCCGAAAACGGCCGCTCCCTCCGCGTCGCCTCCATCCAGTCCGACACCGACCTCCCCGACCCCCTCGTCACCAGCCGAGGAGCCGAACCGGCCAACCGGCTCTCCGCACCCAGCTGGGACGGGCGCAACGACCTGTGGGTCGCCGACCGCGACCCCGCCGAGCCCAAACTGCTCCTCCTCCACGGCGGCACCGGCAAACCCCTCACCGTCACCACGCCCTGGCTCGACGAAGACGTACGCATCGAGGAACTGCGCCTTTCCGAAGACGGCGTGCGCATCGCCATGCGCCTCACCGAGGACGGCAAGACCACCCTCCAGATCGGCCGCGTCGAACGGCAGACCGCCGGCGACCGGCAGAAGGTCTCCGTCGTCGACCTCCAGGCCGTCGCGCCCCGCATGGAGTCCGTGGCGTCCGTCTCCTGGGCCGGACCCAGCCGCCTCGTCGTCCTCGGCAAGCAGGCGGGCGGCGTCCAGCAGGTCCGCTACATCCAGACCGACGGCTCCGAATCCGCCGCCGTCATCCCCGGCCTCAACCAGGTCAAGGCCGTCGCCGCCGCCAACGACGAACGCGCCCCCCTCGTCGCCGCCGCCGACGACGGCGTCGTCCGACTCCAGTCCGGCGTCAACTGGCAGCCCATGGTCGACAAGGGCACCTCACCCGTCTACCCGGGCTGACCTGCGCAAACGCCCTACTCTTCCCGGTTTTCCACAGGGGTGGCGGACCGCGCCGACGCACGCCACAGTAGAAGACATGCGGGGATGGTGGCAGGAGATCACCGGGCTCGTACTACCGGTGGCCTGCGCCGGCTGCGGCCGTCCCCGTACGGTCCTGTGCGATGCCTGTACCCGGTCGCTCCACGGGCGGCCGGCGGTGCGCGTACGGCCCGAGCCGGAACCCGAAGGGCTTCCCGGGGTATGGGCGGCCGCACCGTACGCCGACGCCGTGCGCGCGGCCCTGCTCGCCCACAAGGAGCGCGGCGCACTCGCTCTGGCCGCCCCCCTGGGCACGGCCCTGGCGGGCGCGGTACGAGCGGCCGCGGCGGGGTGCGGAGGGCGTGCGGGACACGGCGGGTGCACGGGGACCGGAAGGCCGCCGCGGAGGGTGGGTGGGGGAGGGGAGGGGGTGGGGGCCCTCCCCCTGGTGCTGGTTCCGGTCCCGTCCGCGCGCCGGGCCGTGCGCGCGCGTGGCCATGACGCGGTACGGCGTGTGGCGGTCGCCGCCGCGCGGGAGCTGAGGCGTACCGGGGTGGCGGTTCGTGTCGCGCCGGTGCTGCGGCAGTGCCGGGCCGTCGCCGACCAGGCCGGATTGGACGCGCGGCGGCGGCAGGAGAACCTGGCGGGTGCGTTGGCGGTGGTTCCCGGCGGGGCCCGGTTGCTGGAGGGCGCCCGGGTGGTGCTGGTGGACGACCTCATGACGACGGGGTCCTCCCTCGCCGAAGCGGCACGGGCCCTGGGCGACGCCGGTGCTGGCGTTCTGCCCGGCGGTGCGGCGTGCGCCTTCGCCGCGGAGGGCGGCGGCGCGGCGTGCCGCTTCGCCGCGGGGGACGGCGACGGCGCTTCGGCCGAACGGGTGGCGTCGGGCCGGTGGAATGGCGGGGATTCCGCCATGGAACCCGGGTCGTTCGGGACGCGGACGCCGGATTCCGGGCGCAGGCACGACGTATTACCGCGGGACGGTCTCGGATCACTGCTGGTCGGCGCCGCTGTTGTAGGCGCCTCTCCCAAAGCGTTCGGAATAAACCGGAACTGACAAAGAACCTCGAACGTTGCAGGTGGTGAGGGGATAAAAGCGCCTGATTGGAGGTTTGTGCTGGTAGCGGGTGCCGACACGCGTCCGAGCGAGCTATGTTCGGTTGTACAGGAATGGCGAGTGCCGCCCTTCACCGAATGAGCAGCCATGCGTCCGTACGGAATCCGGAGCCGGTCAGCGCATCGATGTTGTGGGGTGGGGACCTTGTCGACTGGGGAGGAGGAAGTTCAAGTCGCCAAGTCCGAGACTCCGGTACTCACCGGAGTCTGATGCAAAAGGGAGATGCTCGCCAGCGGTTGAGCTGGTTGGAGCGATCCGGGAACGGAGTTCTGCGTGGACATCGTCGTCAAGGGCCGCAAGACCGAGGTGCCCGAGCGGTTCCGCAAGCACGTGGCCGAGAAGCTGAAGCTGGAGAAGATCCAGAAGCTCGACGGCAAGGTGATCAGCCTCGACGTCGAGGTGTCCAAGGAGCACAACCCGCGGCAGGCCGACCGGTCCGACCGCGTGGAGATCACCCTTCACTCCCGGGGCCCGGTGATCCGGGCCGAAGCGGCCGCCGCCGACCCGTACGCAGCCCTCGACCTCGCGACCGCCAAGCTGGAGGCGCGGCTGCGCAAGCAGCACGACAAGCGGCACACCCGCCGCGGCAGCGGCCGCCTGTCGGCCGCCGAGGTGGCCGACGCGGTGCCGGGTGTCGCCCGGCTCAACGGGACCGGGGTCGCCGTACTCGAGGAGTCGGAGGAGGCCGTCCCGACCACGCGGATCGGTTCGCTCGAGGTGCAGGGGGAAGGCCCACTCGTCGTGCGCGAGAAGACGCACCGGGCCGCCCCCATGTCGCTCGACCAGGCGCTGTACGAGATGGAGCTGGTCGGGCACGACTTCTATCTGTTCGTCGACGCGGAGACCAAGCAGCCCAGCGTCGTGTACCGGCGCCACGCCTACGACTACGGCGTCATCCACCTGGAGAACGACCCGCTCGCGGGGAGCGAGGGCAGCGGCGCGGGTGGAGCGCTCGGCGGCTGACCGTTTCCCCGGCCGATCGATGTGGTGCCCCTGGAAGCGCCCCGTGCGCCCCCAGGGGCACCCCCGTGCCACCGAAGGATCACCGCGCGGACGCCGGGGCATGAAATCATGGCGCCGCGTACCAACCCGTCCGTACCGGACCGGTGTTGGTGCGGCGACCATGAACTTCAGGGCCCCGGCCTGCAGGGGGAGGAACGATGGCGGACAGCTTCGGCCCGGTGCACCATCCGGGCGGCTCCGACGCCCCGGACTGCGGGGCCGCCTCGCACGGCGATCCCGCAGGCGGGGGGAGCGACGCGTCCAGGAAGGAACCCATCCGGGTTCTCGTCGTGGACGATCACGCCCTCTTCCGCCGCGGACTCGAGATCGTCCTCGCGCAGGAGGAGGACATCCAGGTCGTGGGGGAGGCGGGGGACGGCGCGGAGGCCGTCGACAAGGCCGCCGACCTGCTCCCCGACATCGTGCTGATGGACGTCCGCATGCCCAAGCGGGGCGGTATCGAGGCGTGCACGTCCATCAAGGAGGTCGCCCCCAGCGCGAAGATCATCATGCTGACGATCAGCGACGAGGAGGCGGACCTCTACGACGCGATCAAGGCGGGTGCCACCGGGTACCTCCTCAAGGAGATCTCCACCGACGAGGTCGCCACGGCCATCCGGGCCGTCGCGGACGGGCAGTCGCAGATCAGCCCGTCCATGGCGTCCAAGCTGCTCACCGAGTTCAAGTCGATGATCCAGCGCACCGACGACCGCCGTCTCGTCCCGGCGCCCCGGCTCACCGACCGGGAGCTGGAGGTGCTGAAGCTGGTGGCGACGGGGATGAACAACCGGGACATCGCCAAGGAGCTGTTCATCTCCGAGAACACGGTGAAGAACCACGTCCGCAACATCCTGGAGAAGCTGCAGTTGCACTCCCGGATGGAGGCCGTCGTCTACGCGATGCGGGAGAAGATCCTGGAGATCCGGTAGGCGCCCGGTCTCCAGGCCCCAGACCTCAGCCTTCGGACTTCAGATCCCAGGCTCCGGGTCCCGGTCCCCGGGGCCGGCGGGTCACCAACACGGGCAAGGGCCCGCGCTCGGGTCACCGGCACGGGCAGGGACCCGGGTACGGGTTCGGGTCGTCGGCTCGGACCG
>NZ_JAWCTQ010000075.1:0-14319 GCF_032423885.1 Streptomyces tamarix
CGGCGACGGAGGAGAACGTGCGCCGGCTGGGCTCCGACCCTCCGGGGGTCGGGACTCAGCGTCAGGTGACAGCTCAGTCGTTGATGCAAACGTTGCCGAAGGCGGGGTTCAGCAGCCCGATGATGTCGACGGTGTTGCCGCAGACGTTGATCGGGATGTGGATCGGAACCTGGACCACGTTGCCCGAGAGGACGCCCGGGGAGCCGACGGCCGCCCCGTTGGCACCCGCGTCCGCGACGGCCATGCCCGCGCCGGCCAGCACCAGACCCCCGGTGGCGGCCGCAGTGGCGACAACCTTCTTGATCATTCTTCCTCCTAGTTGGCAATGCGGTCCCAGCCGCGGACCGCATCACCTGTAACGAGAAGGAGGGAAACGGGCTACGAGGCGACGACCCCGTTCACCCGTTCCGGTCGGATGTGCACACGTGGGCGATTATTGGAGGGTCGGTTCAGCCGACTTTCAGCTCGCGTCGATGAAGCGGTCCAGGACCCGCACGCCGAACTTCAGGCCGTCCACCGGCACCCGCTCGTCCACGCCGTGGAACATCCCGGCGAAGTCCAGGTCCGGCGGCAGCTGGAGCGGGGAGAAGCCGAAGCAGCGGATGCCGAGGTCGTCGAAGGACTTGGCGTCGGTCCCGCCGGAGAGCATGTACGGCACGGCGCGGGCGATCGGGTCCTCGGCCCGCAGCGCCGTCTGCATGGCGTCGACGAGGGCGCCGTCGAAGCTGGTCTCCAGCGCCTTGTCGGCATGGACGTCCTCGCGCTTCACGCGCGGCCCGAGGAGCCGGTCGAGGTCGGCGAGGAACTCCTCCTCGTACCCGGGCAGAAACCTTCCGTCGACGTGGGCCGTGGCCTGGCCGGGGATGACGTTCACCTTGTACCCGGCGCCGAGCATCGTGGGGGCCGCGGAGTTGCGGAGCGTGGCGCCGACCATCTTGGCGATGCCGCCCAGCTTCTCCAGCGTGCCGTCCATGTCGTCCGGGTCGAGCGGGGTGCCGAGCGCGTCGGACAGCTCGTCGAGGAAGGACCGCACGGTCTTGGTGACCCTGATCGGCCACTGGTGGCGGCCGAGGCGGCCCACGGCCTCGCACAGCTCCGTGATGGCGTTGTCGTCGTTGGTCATGGAGCCGTGCCCGGCGGTGCCCTCGACGGTGAGGCGCATCCAGTGCATGCCCTTCTGCGCCGTCTCGACGAGGTACAGGCGCAGCTTCTCGTTCACGGTGAGGGAGAAGCCGCCGACCTCGCCGATCGCCTCCGTGACGCCCTCGAAGAGCTCCGGGTGCCTGTCGACGAGGTAGCGGGCGCCGTACGTGCCGCCGGCCTCCTCGTCGGCGAGGAACGCCAGGACGATGTCGCGGGGCGGCTTGCGGCCGGCGCGCATCCGGTCGCGGACGACCGCGAGGGTCATCGCGTCCATGTCCTTCATGTCGACCGCGCCCCGGCCCCAGACGCAGCCGTCGGCGACCTCGCCGGAGAACGGGTCGTACGTCCAGTCGGCGGCGTTGGCCGGGACCACGTCGGTGTGGCCGTGGATGAGCAGGGCCGGGCGCGAGGGATCCTCGCCCGCGATCCTGGCCACCGTCGAGGCGCGGCCCTTGTGCGACTCGAGGATCCGGGGCTCCAGCCCCACCTCCGCGAGCTTCTCGGCGATGTACTCGGCGGCGCCCCGCTCGCCGGGGCCGGAGTGGTCGCCGTAGTTGCTGGTGTCGATACGGATGAGCTCGCTGCAGAGGTCGACGACCTCGCTCTCGGCGCTGGCCCCCGGACCGGTCCTGGCCGGATTCGACTCGCTCACGCTGGTTCCTTCCGCGTCGTGCTGTCGGTGTGGCTGGTACGGCGCCATCCTGCTACCGAGGGGGCCCCGGACCCAAGGGGATCACCGGGGGCGGGGGCGTGATCGGGCACGCCGAATGTTTGCTATGGTTTTCCACGTCGGAACGGCCCAGGGCCGCGAGACAGACACCTTGTCCGGGTGGCGGAATGGCAGACGCGCTAGCTTGAGGTGCTAGTGCCCTTTATCGGGCGTGGGGGTTCAAGTCCCCCCTCGGACACCAGCGAAGACCCCAGTTCACCTGGGGTCTTTCTGCTGTTGGGCGGCTGCTGCGAGAGGCGATGAAGAACACACTGGATCCGCTGGAGCCCAAGGCCGACAAAGCCACCGTGCGGCGGCACAACCTCAGCCTGGTGCTGCGGGCCGTGCACGACGAGGGCGAGGCCACGCGGGCCGCGGTGGCGGCGCGCGTGGGGCTGACCCGCGCGGCGGTGTCGTCGCTGGTCGAACAGCTGCTGATCGGGGGCTTCCTGAACGAGTCGGGCAAGACGTTCAGCGGTCTGGCGGGGCGGCCCGGGACGGCGCTGCGGGTGGCGCGGACCGGGCCCGCCGGACTCGGTGTGGAGATCAACATCGATTACGTGTCGGTGTGCGTCGTCGATCTGGCCGGAACCGATCGGGTGCGGCTCACGGAGCACCTGGACAACCGGGACGTACCGCCTGGCGAGGTGCTGGAGCGGGCGGCGCGGATCGCGGCCCGCACGCTGGAGTCGGCCGCCGAGCAGGAGCTGCGTCCGGCGGGCGTGCGGCTGGCCCTGCCGGGCCTCGTGTCCGGCGGCACCGTGCGGCAGGCGCCGAACCTGGGCTGGAACCGGGTGGCGGCGGAGGACCTGTTCGGGGAGGCGCTCGGGGCGCTGCGGCCCGGGCTGCGGGCGCTGCCGGTCGGCTCCGACAACGAGGCGAACGCGGCGGCGCTGGCCGAGCTGTGGTTCGGCGAGGGCGACGGCGCCGGGGGGCGGGCGCGGAGCTTCCTGTACCTGTCCGGGGAGATCGGCGTGGGCGGGGCCCTCGTCGTCGACGGCGAACTGCTGCGCGGGGCGCACGGGTTCGCCGGGGAGATCGGGCACGCGGTGGCGGACGCGGACGGCCCGGAGTGCCGGTGCGGGTCGCGGGGCTGCCTGGAGCAGTACGCCGGGCAGGCCGCGCTGCTGCGGGGCGCGGGCATCGCGGGGGACACGGACGGGCCCGGGGTGGCCGAGCTGGAGCGGCGCGCCGCCGCCGGTGACGCGCGGGCGGTGGGGGCGCTGGAGCGGGCCGGGCGGATGCTGGGGCTGGTCCTGTCCGGGGCGGTGAACCTGCTGGACCCGGACGCGGTGGTGCTGGGGGGCGTGTACCGGGGGCTGATGCCGTGGCTGGGGCCGTCCGTGGACGCGGAGCTGGGGCGCCGGGTGGTGTCCGGGCTGTGGGTCGCGGGGGGCGGGCGGCTGCGGGGGGCGTCGTCCTCGGGGGACGCGGCGCGGGGGGCCGCCGCGCTGGTCGTGCGGGACGTGATCGCCGATCCGGCGGGGTACGCGGAGCGCGTGGGCACGCCGTAGGGGCGGCGCCCCGGTCGGGCGCCGCCCCCGGTGGGGCCGCGGGTCAGCGGACGGCGAGCAGGTGGTCCAGGGCCAACTGGTCGAGGCGCTCGAAGGCCATGGAGCGCTCGGCCGCCGCCGCGGGGTCGAACTCCTCGTAGGCGGTCTTGTCCGCGAGGAGGGACGCCAGGCCGTCCTCGGCGGTGGGCAGGGCCAGTTCGTGGAGGCGGGACGCCGTCAGGGCCTCGCGGACCTCCGGGTCGGCGCGGAAGGCGGCGGCGCGCTCCTTGAGGACCAGGTAGTTGCGCATGCAGTTCTTCGCGGACTCCCACACCCCGTCGAAGCCGTCGGTGCGCACGGGCTTGAAGTCGAAGTGGCGGGGGCCCTCGTAGCCGGCGGTCTCCAGGAGGTCGACCAGCCAGAACGCCTGGCGCAGGTCGCCGGCGCCGAAGCGGAAGTCCTGGTCGTACTTGATGCCGGACTGGCCGTTGAGGTCGATGTGGAACAGCTTGCCCGCCCACAGGGCCTGGGCGATGCCGTGGGGGAAGTTGAGGCCGGCCATCTGCTCGTGGCCCGTCTCCGGGTTGACGCCGACGAGCTCGGGGCGCTCCAGGCGCTCGATGAAGGCGAGGGCGTGGCCGATGGTGGGCAGCAGGATGTCGCCGCGCGGCTCGTTGGGCTTGGGCTCGATGGCGAAGCGGAGGTCGTAGCCCTGCTCGGTGACGTACTGGCCGAGCAGGTCGAACGCCTCCTTCATCCGGTCGAGGGCGACGCGGACGTCCTTGGCGGCGCCCGACTCGGCGCCCTCCCGGCCGCCCCAGGCCACGTAGACGGTCGCGCCCAGCTCGACGGCGAGGTCGATGTTGCGGAGGGTCTTGCGCAGGGCGTAACGGCGGACGTCGCGGTCGTTGGCGGTGAAGGCGCCGTCCTTGAACACGGGGTGCGTGAACAGGTTCGTGGTGGCCATCGGCACCTTCATGCCGGTGCGGTCCAGGGCCTCGCGGAACCGCTTGACGGCCGTCTCGCGCTCGGCGTCGGAGGAGCCGAACGGGATGAGGTCGTCGTCGTGGAAGGTCACGCCGTACGCGCCGAGGGCGGCGAGGCGCTCCACGGACTCGACCGGGTCGAGGGCCGGCCGGGTCGCGGCGCCGAACGGGTCGGCGCCCTGCCAGCCCACGGTCCACAGACCGAAGGTGAACTTGTCCTCGGGGGTGGGGGTGAAGCGTTCCGACATGGTCCTGGTCCCTCGGCTCGGGTATTTGTTTGCTTTGATTACTAATAGCTTACGCAGGAGCTTTCGCCAAGTGGGCTCGCCCGACCGACCCTGTTGGAAGGGAATTTGTTTTGTGTACGATCAAAACATGGACTCCCTAGTCATCGGCGTGGACAGCTCGACGCAGTCCACCAAGGCGGCCGTCGTGGACGCCGCAACGGGCCGGCTCCTGGCCGTGGGCCGCGCCCCGCACACCGTCACCGGCGAGGGCGGTGCCCGGGAGAGCGACCCCGAACAGTGGTGGGCCGCCCTCGCCGAGGCCGTGGCCGCCGGGCTGAAGGAGGCCGGCGCCGACCCCGGCGCGGTGACCGGGATCGCGGTGGCCGGGCAGCAACACGGGCTGGTCGCCCTGGACCGCGCCGGCCGGCCGCTGCGCCCCGCACTGCTGTGGAACGACACGCGCTCCGCCCCCCAGGCCGCCGCCCTCACCGCCGAGCTCGGCGCCCGGGCGTGGCTGGAGCGCACCGGTTCCGTACCGGTGGCGTCCATGACGGCCGCCAAGTGGCGCTGGCTGCGCGAGAACGAGCCGCGCGTCGCCGAAGCGGCCGCCGCGGTGCGCCTCCCCCACGACTTCCTCACCGAGCGGCTGACCGGGACCGCCGCCACCGACCCGGGCGACGCCTCCGGGACGTGCTGGTACTCCACGGCGACCGGGGCGTACGACCCCGAACTGCTCGACCTGCTCGAACTGGACGCCGCCCTGCTGCCGGAGGTCGCGCCCGCGGGCGGCGCGCGCGTCGGCACGCTCACCGCGGCGGCGGCCGGGGCGCTCGGCCTGCCGGCCGGGGTCGCCGTCGCCGCCGGTACGGGCGACAACATGGCCGCCGCCGTCGGGCTGGGCCTCGGCGCGGCCGGACTGCTCGACCACCCGGCCGTGTCGCTCGGCACGTCCGGCACCGTCTTCGCGGCGACGCGGGTCCGGCCCGCGACCGCCGCGCTCGCCGGGTTCGCCGCCGCGGACGGCCACGGCACGTACCTGCCGCTCGGCTGCACGCTCAACTGCACCCTCGCCGTCGACCGGGTCGCCGCGCTGCTGGGCCTGGACCGGGAGGACGCCGCGCCCGGCGGCGAGGCCGTCGTCCTGCCGTACCTCGACGGGGAGCGCACCCCCGACCTGCCCGGCGCGTCCGGGCTGTTGACCGGGCTGCGCCACACCACCACCCCGCAGCAGTTGCTCGGCGCCGCCTACGAGGGCGCCGTGTTCGCGCTGCTGCGCGCCCTGGGCGAGCTGCCGGGCGGGGCCGGCGGCGACGCGCCGCTGCGGCTCGTCGGCGGCGGCGCCCGCGGGCGCACCTGGGTGGAGACGATCCGCCGGCTCTCCGGGCGGGCCGTCGTCCTCCCCCGCACCACCGAGCTCGTCGCCGTCGGCGCCGCCGCGCTGGCGGCGGGCGCCGCCGGCGGGGACGACCCCGTGGCCGTCGCGGCCGGGTGGCGGACCGGCGAGGGCGAGACGCTGCCGCCCGTCGCGCCGGACCGTGAAACCCTGGACCGGATCGCCTCCGTACTCGATCGGGCAACCGCTCTCCTCACCACACAGGGACATCGATGAAGTTCACCGACGGCTTCTGGCTGATGCGTGACGGCGTTCGCGCCGCGTACGCGACCGAGGTGCGCGATCTGCACGTCAGCGACGACCACTTCACCGCCTACGCGGCGGTCAAGCGGGTCGAGCACCGGGGTCACACGCTCAACTCGCCGCTCCTCACCGTGGAGTGCTTCTCCCCCGCCGAGGGCGTGATCGGCGTCCGCACCACCCACCACGCGGGCAGGGCCCACCGCGGGCCCGAGTTCGCGCTGCCCGGCGCCGACACCGGCGGCGGGGGCTTCGCCCGCACCCGGCGGGACGGCTCCGTGACCGAGCTGACCAGCGGGCCGCTGACCGTGCGGCTGGACCGGGACGGGCCGTGGGGCCTGACGTTCCTGGACGCGGACGGGCGGCGGCTCACCGGGGTCGAGTCGAAGGGCACCGCGTTCGTCCTGGACGCGGACGGGGCGCACCACATGGTGGCGCAGCTCGCGCTGGCCGTGGGCGAGAACGTCTACGGGCTGGGCGAGCGGTTCACGCCGTACGTGAAGAACGGCCAGACCGTCGACATCTGGCAGGCCGACGGCGGCACGAGCAGCGAGCAGGCGTACAAGAACGTGCCGTTCCACCTGTCGTCGCGGGGGTACGGCGTCTTCGTCAACCACCCGGGGAAGGTGTCGTACGAGATCGGCTCCGAGTCGGTCGGGCAGGTGCAGTTCAGCGTCGAGGACCAGACGCTGGAGTACTACGTCGTCGCCGGGCCGACGCCGAAGGAGGTCCTCTCCCGGTACACGGCGCTGACCGGGCGGCCCGCGCTGCCGCCGGCCTGGTCGTTCGGGCTGTGGCTGACGACGTCGTTCTGCACCTCGTACGACGAGGAGACCGTCACGTCGTTCGTCGACGGGATGGCGGAGCGGAACATCCCGCTGTCGGTGTTCCACTTCGACTGCTTCTGGATGCGCGAGTACCAGTGGTCGGACTTCCAGTGGGACCCGGAGACCTTCCCCGACCCGGAGGGCATGCTGGCCCGGCTCAAGGAGCGCGGGCTGCGCGTCAGCATGTGGATCAACCCGTACATCGGGCAGAAGTCCACCCTCTTCGCGGAGGGCGCGGCACTCGGGTACCTGGTGAGGCGCCCGAACGGCGACGTCTGGCAGTGGGACCTGTGGCAGGCCGGGATGGCGCTGGTCGACTTCACCAACCCGGCGGCGCGGGCCTGGTTCCAGGGGAAGCTGAAGGTACTGCTGGACCAGGGCGTCGACTGCTTCAAGACGGACTTCGGGGAGCGCGTCCCGACGGACGTCGTGTGGCACGACGGCTCCGACCCGGAGCGGATGCACAACTACTACACCCACCTGTACAACCAGTGCGTGTTCGAGCTCCTGGAGAAGGAGCGCGGGCACGGCGAAGCGGTGCTGTTCGCGCGGTCGGCGACGGCGGGCGGGCAGCAGTTCCCCGTCCACTGGGGCGGCGACTGCTTCGCGTCGTTCGAGGCGATGGCGGAGTCGCTGCGCGGCGGGCTGTCGCTGAGCCTGTCCGGGTTCGGGTTCTGGAGCCACGACATCGGCGGGTTCGAGGGGACGCCGGAGCCGTCGGTGTTCAAGCGGTGGCTGGCGTTCGGTCTGCTGTCGTCGCACAGCAGGCTGCACGGGAACATGTCGTACCGGGTGCCGTGGGAGTTCGGCGACGAGGCGGTGGACGTGGCCCGGCAGTTCACCGAGCTGAAGCACCGGCTGATGCCGTACCTGTACGGGGCGGCCGTGGAGGCCCACCGGACGGGCGTGCCGCTGATGCGGCCCATGCTGGTGGAGTTCCCCGACGACCCCGGCTGCCGGACGCTGGACCGGCAGTACATGCTCGGTCCCGACCTGCTGGTGGCGCCGGTGTTCTCGGCGGACGGGGAGGTCGAGTTCTACGTGCCGGAGGGCACCTGGACGCACCTGCTGACCGGGGAGCGGGTGACCGGGCCGGTGTGGCGGCGGGAGCGGCACGGCTTCGACAGCCTGCCGCTGTACGTGCGGCCCGGGGCCGTGCTGCCGCTCGGGGCGGACGACCAGCGGCCGGACGGGGACTGGCTGGACGGCCTGACCCTGCTGGTCCAGCCGGACGCCGACGGGGCGACGGTCGTGGTGCCGGACCACTCCGGGGCGGAGGCGGGACGGTTCTCCGTGGCGCGGGAGGACGGCGGGGCCGTGCGGGTGGTGGCCCACGGGACGGAGCGGGAGTTCCGGGTGCGGGTGGTGGGCGCCGGGGCCGCGCGGGGGACCGGGGAGGTCGTCGTCCCCGCCCCGTGACCGCGTGGGCCGGTGGCCTCCCTGTGCCTGCGGGCCGGCGACCCCGTGGCCCGGTGGCCCCGCGCCCGCACGGCCCGGTGATTCCGCGCCCGCGCGGGCCGGTCGCCCCGCGCGGGTGCGCCGCCGCCCCACGGGGGGTGCGGCCGGCCGTGGGACGCGGCCCCGGGGGCGGGGCCGCGGGGAGGCCGCCCGTGGCGGGGGCGCGGGCGGCGTCGGTTAGCGTGGGGGTGTGGGGCGTCGGAGTGCACGTAGGGTTGTTGGGCCGTTGGAGCAGCGCGGCGGGGTCGACGCCGTGCGGGTGCGGTTGCCCGCCGGGCACTGGGCGACCCTGCGGGACCACCTCGTCGATCGGTACGCGCGGGCCATCGGAGCCGCGCGGGTGGACGCCATGCTCGCCGAGGGGGCGTTCGTCGGGGCCGACGGGCGGCCCGTGGCGGGTGACGAGCCGTACGCCGCCGGGCGGAGCCTGTGGTTCCACCGGGAGCTCCCGCCCGAGGAGCGGGTGCCGTTCGAGGTGGGGATCGTCCACCGCGACGAGCGGATCGTCGTCGCGGACAAGCCGCACTTCCTGGCGACGACCCCGCGCGGCCGCCACGTGGCGGAGACGGCGCTCGCCCGGCTGCGGCGGGACCTGGGGCTGCCGCACCTGCAGCCCGCGCACCGGCTGGACCGGCTGACCGCGGGGCTCGTGCTGTTCGTCGTGCGGCCGGAGGACCGGGGCGCGTACCAGACGCTCTTCCGCGATCGGCGGGTGCGCAAGGAGTACGAGGCGCTGGCGCCGTACGAGCCGGGGCCGGCGGGGCCGGTGACCGTGCGCAGCCACATCGTCAAGGAGCGCGGGGTCGTCGCCGCCCACGAGGTGCCGGGCGCCGAGCCGAACAGCGAGAGCCGGATCGAGCGGGTGGAGCGGCGGGGCGGCCTGGCCCGGTACCGGCTGGTCCCGGAGACCGGCCGCACCCACCAGTTGCGGGTCCACATGAACGCGCTCGGGGTGCCGATCCTCGACGACCCGCTCTACCCGGTGGTCCGGGAGGACGGGCCCGAGGACTACGGGCGCCCGCTGCGGCTGCTGGCGCGGGCCCTGGAGTTCACCGACCCGTTCGACGGCTCGCCCGTGCGGTTCGAGAGCCGGCTGCGGCTCGCGTGGCCCGGGTGAGCCGTACGGGGGTCAGTCCCGCCGCTCGGCGGCGAGCGCCAGCACCCGCTTGCGGACGGCGAACCAGCCGCCGACCAGGAGCGCCGCGATCAGCGGGAGGCAGGCCACGGTGGTCCGGCCGACGCCGCCGCCCCACCACATCAGGAACAGCACCGAGACGAGGAACAGCAGGGTGGCGACCTGCGTGTACGGGGCCCCCGGCAGCCGGTACGCCGGGCGGACGACCCTGCCCTCCTCGGCGCGCCGCCAGAACAGCAGCGAGCAGATCATGATCATGCCCCAGGTGCCGAGGATGCCGATCGACGCGAAGTTGAGGACGAGCTCGAACGCCTCGCCCGGCATGACGTAGTTGAGGCCGACGCCCAGGACGCCGAAGGCGGCGGTGAGGAGGATGCCGCCGTACGGCACCTGGCCCCGGTTCATCAGGGCGGTGAACTTCGGCGCCGAACCGGCCACCGCCATCGAGCGGAGGATGCGGCCGGTGGAGTACAGGCCGGAGTTGAGGCTGGAGAGCGCGGCGGTGAGGACGACGAAGTTCATCACGCCGCCCGCGCCGGGCACGCCGAGCTTGTCGAAGACGGTGACGAAGGGGCTCTCGTCGGCCGAGTACGAGGTGTACGGCAGGAGCAGGGCGAGCAGGACGACGGAGCCGACGTAGAAGAGGGCCACGCGCCACATGATCGAGTTGATCGCCCGCGGCATGACCTTCTCGGGGTCGCGGGTCTCGCCGGCGGCGACGCCGCACAGCTCGACGGAGGCGTACGCGAAGACGACGCCCTGGACGACCAGCAGCAGCGGGAGCATGCCGAGCGGGAAGACGCCGCCGTTGTCGGTGAGCGTGTGCAGGCCGGGGGTGTGGCCGCCGACGTCGTGGGAGGTGGCGACGAGGAAGATGCCGACGCCCATGAAGACCACCAGGGCGGCGACCTTGACGATGGCGAACCAGAACTCCATCTCGCCGAAGTACTTCACCGAGATGAGGTTCGCGGTGAGGACGACGGCGAGGGCGATCAGCGCCAGGATCCACTGGTCGACGTCGCTGAACATCGCCCAGAAGTGGGCGTACGTGGCGGCCGCGGTGATGTCCGCGACGGCGGTGGTCGACCAGTTGAGGAAGTACAGCCAGCCGGCCGTGTAGGCGCCCTTCTCGCCCATGAACTCGCGGGCGTAGCTGACGAACGCGCCCGAGGACGGGCGGTAGAGGACCAGCTCGCCGAGGGCGCGGACGACGAAGAAGGCGAAGAGGCCGCAGACCGCGTACGCGAGGGCGAGGGACGGGCCCGCGCCGGCGAGCCGTCCGCCCGCGCCGAGGAAGAGGCCGGTGCCGATCGCTCCGCCGATGGCGATCATGTTGATGTGCCGGGACTTGAGGTCCTTGCTGTAGCCGGCGTCACCGGCGTCGACGTGGGGGGCGGCCGGGCGCGCCGGGGAGCCGGCGCCCGGGGTCGTGCCCGCGGACGGCGTGCGGTCGCTCATGGGGGGTGGTTCGACTTTGTGAGGGGATCGTGCGGTGCGCCGCCCTGGGGCCGGGTGGAGGGGATGGTCCACCGCGGCGGCGGGCATGCGGCACACGGTCACAGCCGCACCAGGTGTTGGCTGTGGCCGGTGTCACCACGAGGGCGCACAACGACAGATCTGAGGTGTATCTGAGGTTACGAGCCAGTATGGGGCATGGGTGCGGCGTGGGAGGGCACGGCCCCGGCGCGGTGCCGCGGGGCCTCGGCGCGGGACGGCCCGGCGCCGGGGCCCGGGCCGGGCGCCGGGTCGGGCGCCGAATCGGGCATCCGGTCGGGCGCCGGGTCGGCGCGGGGCGCGAGGACGTCGAGCTCGCGGAGGGCGCCGAGGGCGATCTGCCGGGTCAGCTCCTCCGCGCGGACCGCGTCCCGCTCCCGTACGGCCTCCGCGACCTGGACGTGGAGGGTGACGGCGGCCGGGTCGGGGTCGTCGAACATGACGTGGTGGTGCGTACGGCCGGTGAGGACCTCGGCGACGACGTCGCCGAGGCGGGCGAACATCTCGTTGCCGGACGCGTTGAGGACCACCCGGTGGAAGGCGATGTCGTGCACCAGGTACGCCTCCAGTTGCCGGCCGCGGGAGGTGGCGACCATGCCGAGGGCCTCCTCGGTCAGGGCGCGGCACTGCTCGGGCGTGGCGTTCAGCGCGGCGAGACCGGCGGCGACCGGTTCGACCGCGGAGCGCAGGACGGTGAGCGAGCGGAGCTGGCGCGGGCGGTCGGCGCCCGCGAGCCGCCAGCGGATGACCTGGGGGTCGTACACGTTCCACTGCTCGGTGGGGCGGACGGTCACGCCGACGCGCCGGCGCGAGGCGACGAGGTGCATGGACTCCAGGACGCGGACCACCTCGCGGACGACCGTGCGGGACACCTCGAAGCGCTGGGCGAGGTCGTCGGTGCGCAGGACGCTGCCGGGCGGGTACTCCCCCGCCGTGATCGCCAGGCCCAGGGCGTCCAGCACGCGCGTATGGAGCCCCCGGGCCTGAGTCGTCATGGGGCAAGCCTATGCGCCGGTGAAGACCGCGAACAAAAAGTATGACTTTTATGTCACAGGGTCTTGAATACGTCGTACCCGATGGGTTTCAGTGTCCCGACGCCGCACGCGGCGTCTCCGAGCGCAGACCTGGACAGCGAGGCACTCAGCCATGAACAAACCCCTGGTCGTCGTGGTCATGGGGGTCGCCGGAACCGGCAAGACCACCATCGGGCCGCTGGTCGCCGAACGGCTCGGCGTGCCCTACGCGGAGGGCGACGACTTCCACCCCGAGGCGAACATCGCCAAGATGTCCGCCGGCGTCCCGCTGGACGACGCGGACCGGTGGCCGTGGCTCGACGCGGTCGGGCGGTGGGCCGCAGGGCGCGCGGGGCTCGGCGGGGTGGTGAGCAGCTCGGCGCTGAAGCGGTCCTACCGGGACCGGTTGCGGATGGCCGCGCCCGGCGCGGTGTTCCTGCACCTGACCGGTGACCGGGCGCTGATCGAGGGGCGGATGGCCGCGCGCCGCGGCCACTTCATGCCCACGGCGCTGCTGGACTCGCAGTTCGCGGCGCTCCAGCCGCTCGGCGACGACGAGGCGGGGGTCGCCGTCGACGTGTCCGGTACGCCGGAGGAGATCACCGGCCGGGCCGTGGCCGCGCTGCGGCGGCTCGGCGGGTGAACGGCGGCTCCCCCGCCGAGCCCCGGATCTCCTCCCGGCCCCCTTCCCCTGCTCCCCCTCCCCCCTGACCCCTTCTCCCCCCTGATCCCGATCCCCCTCCCCCAAGGACTCACCGTGACCAGACTCAGCGTCGAGATGCTGGCAGCGGACGCCGCCGAACCGATCACCTCGGCGGGCGACGCGCGGCTGGGCGTCGCCGTGCTCGCCGGCATCGCCCTCATCGTCGTACTCATCACCCGGTTCAGACTGCACGCCTTCCTCGCCCTGACCATCGGGTCGCTGGTGCTGGGCGTCCTCGCGGGCGCCCCGCTCGACAAGACCCTCGCCTCGTTCACCGGCGGCCTCGGATCGACGGTCGCCGGGGTCGGCGTGCTCGTCGCGCTGGGCGCGATCCTCGGCAAGCTCCTCGCGGACTCGGGCGGTGCCGACCGGATCGTCGACACGATCCTGGCGCGCGCGGGCGGCCGGGCCATGCCGTGGGCGATGGTGCTGATCGCCTCGGTGATCGGGCTGCCGCTGTTCTTCGAGGTCGGCATCGTGCTGCTGATCCCCGTCGTGCTGATGGTCGCCAGGCGCGGAGGCTACTCGCTGATGCGGATCGGCGTCCCGGCGCTGGCCGGCCTGTCCGTGATGCACGGGCTGATCCCGCCGCACCCCGGCCCGCTCGTCGCGATCGACGCCCTCGGCGCGGACCTGGGCATCACGCTCGCGCTGGGCCTGGTCGTCGCCGTACCGACCGTGGTCGTCGCCGGGCCGCTGTTCTCCCGGTACGCCGCCCGCTGGGTCGACATCCCCGCGCCCGACGGCATGCTGCCGCAGCGGACCGCGCAGGACGGCGGGCCGGAGAAGCGGCCCGGCTTCGGCGCCACCGTCGCGACGGTGATGCTGCCCGTCGCCCTGATGATGGTGAAGGCGCTGGTCGACATCGTCGTGGACGACCCCGACCACGGCGTCCAGCGGGTCACGGACATCATCGGCTCGCCGCTGATCGCGCTGCTCGCGGCCGTGCTCGTGGGGCTGTTCACGCTGGGGCGGGCGGCCGGGTTCACCAAGGAGCGGATCTCCACCACCGTGGAGAAGTCGCTGGCGCCGATCGCGGGCGTGCTGCTGATCGTCGGTGCGGGCGGCGGCTTCAAGACGACGCTCATCGACATCGGCGTGGGCCGCGTGATCCTCGACCTGTCGGAGGACTGGGCGATCCCGGGCCTGCTGCTCGGCTGGCTGATCGCGGTGGCCATCCGCCTCGCGACGGGCTCCGCGACCGTGGCGACGATCTCGGCGGCCGGCCTGGTCGCGCCGCTGGCCGCCGACATGTCGGCCTCCCACGCGGCGCTGCTGGTGCTGGCGATAGGCGCCGGTTCGCTGTTCTTCAGCCACGTCAACGACGCCGGTTTCTGGCTGGTGAAGGAGTACTTCGGCATGGACGTCGGCCAGACGGTCAAGACGTGGTCGGTGATGGAGACGATCATCTCGGTCGTCGGGATCGCGTGCGTGCTGCTGCTGTCCCTGGTGGTGTAGCCGGCCGGAGGCCGGCGGCGGCGCGGGGCGGGGGGGGGGC
>NZ_JAWCTQ010000076.1:0-13047 GCF_032423885.1 Streptomyces tamarix
GAGTCCCCCCTTCGGTACCGAGACCTGCCACGTCGTCCGCACCACCCACGCGGTCGAACCGGTGAGCACCGGGATCCGGCGGACGGACAAGACACTCGACATCACCTTCGACGGCTATCTCTCCGCAGCCTGTCGGTGACCCTGGCTACCCCATTGCACCGTTCGATTGACGGACTGCCCGCAGCGCTGCGGCTTCAGTTCAGGGGAGCCCTTCCGTCCACACTTCCTGAACGGCGACCGATCGAGCTCCTCTGTCCGGCAGCCGGCACCGGCGGACCTCGAGCGGACGGCCAGGCTCCTCTCGGAGCCGGTCCGTCCGTCATGGCGGTCACGGGGAATGCGACTCGGGCAGAGGCGTTCGAGAAAATGCACCCGAACGCGCTCTCCGCCGGACGGACCGGTCGTCTCACACGGCGGGGAACCACGCCCGGAGGTTCTCCGAGGCGACCGACACGAAGAGGTGCTCGCGTGTAATCAGCCACCTGCTGTTCGACCGTCGGAGGCACACGTCCGACCGCACTCGGTTCCCAAGGTCGGGCTCGATCCTGCGCGTTCCCGAGTCACGGACCTCTTCACACCCCGTGAACTGGAGCGAGGAACGGCGTCGCAGTAGACGGTGCCGTCGCAGCAGTGCTCCATGAGACCGGTCGATGCCGTTCGGGTCGATATCGCACAACTGTCTGGCAGCGCCCCGGTGTCCTACTCATACAAAGCCGTCGCAATCTCCTTCTTCGAGAAGCCGGGCCGCGATCGGCACGCGTGGCGAACCGCTTCCAGTGTCGCCTCGCCGGGCGCCGCGGCGCCCGGCCACACAGGCGGCACTGTGAGGGTCGCCCGTCTTGAACCGGTCGGGAGGAGAATCGGCCCCTCCGAGCCCATCCGTCGGCGCGCGATCGCTCTCCACCAGCGCGGACCGGCGCCCGCCGAACCCGTGACGGCCGGAAATCGACGAGGATTTTTCCGTCACCCTTGTACCAAGAAAAACAATCGGCCAGATGGCGGTTGACATACACTCGGGTATGGAGTGACGATCCATTGACTTTTACCCCGGCAGCGCATCGCGCAGCAATGCCGTCACAGCGGACAGCGCCGTCCGATTGACTTCGGTATCAATCTTGTGCTAGCGAGTCCAACACCGAGAGACGACCTTCCATGAGCTCCCCTACCGTTGATCACAGTGAAGGCCATACAGGTCCATGAGGCTCGACACCTCGTCCGAGCTTTCGTCCCCCTCAGCACTACCGGTCGACAGAGGGCGGCGTCAGTTACTGGCCGCCGCCGCCGGCAATCTCACCGAGTGGTACGACTGGCTCGCCTACGCTTATCTCTCCGCTTACTTCGCCGATCAGATATTTCCGCCCAACGGCGACCCGATGGTCCAGACGCTGAGTGCTTTCGCGGTCTTCGCCGTGGGCTTCGCCGCGCGTCCGGTCGGTGGTCTCCTGTTCGGTTCCCTCGCCGATCGGCACGGACGCCGCGCGGCGATGGCAGCGACGATCACGTTGATGGGCGCCGGCCAGCTGGCGATAGCCCTGCTTCCCACGTACCAGCAGATCGGCATCGCCTCACCGGTCCTGCTGGTGGTGGTCAGACTCGCACAGGGGCTGTCCGTGGGAGGCGAGTCCACGGTGTCCGCAGTCTTCGTGGCCGAGTCCGCCCCCACCGGCAGACGCGGCCTGTACTCCAGCATCGGTTACGTGAGCGGCAACCTCGGGCAGCTCCTGGCCTCGGGCGTCGCCGCCCTGCTAGCCGCACAGCTGACCACGGCCCAGATGCACTCCTTCGGCTGGCGCCTGGCCTTCGGACTCGGGGCCGTCGCCTGTCTCACGGGGTTTTGGATACGGCGGGGAACGCGGGAGACGTACCGGCCCGGCCCGGAGCCGGCTGACCGGCCCCGACCCTTCGACTTCCTGCGTGACAACCCTCGTGAAGCGGCGTTGGTCGTCGGCATGACGCTCGGAGCGACCGTCACCTTCTACACCTGGACCACCTTCCTGCCCACCTACGCCAGGCTCACGGTCGGCTTCGACCCCGACTCCACCCTGGTCATCAGCACCATCGCACTGGCCTTCTTCACCGCGCTGCAGCCGCTGGTGGGCATGGTGTCGGACCGGGTGGGCCGCAAACCGCTGCTGATCGCATTCGGAACAGGGTTCACGGTGCTGACCGTTCCACTGCTGGGTCTGCTCCGCGACTCCTTCTGGAGCCTGCTTCTGATCTCCTGCGCGGGCATGGTCCTGCTCACCGGGTACACCGCCGTGAGCGGGGCGGTCATGGCCGAACTGTTTCCGGCTCGGGTACGTACGGCGGGCATCGGCCTGCCCTACGCGATCACCGTCGCCGCCTTCGGCGGGACGGCCCCGTACCTGGCCACGACTCTGATCGACCGGGGGCATGCGGACTGGTTTCCCTGGTACGTGACCGGTCTCACCCTCATTTCCACGCTCGTATACGCCGGCATGCGCGAGACCAAGGGAGCCACGCTCACCTGACCGCGATACCGGATGATTTTGTCTGAACCGCTCGGTTCGGACGTTGCCTTTGTCGGTAACCTTCGGGGGAGAACAGTGAACAGCTCTACTGCCGGAGCAAGGCACACAGCGGGTACGGTGCGCAAGGGGCGCCAGCAGGCAACCCGGCGACCCCCGCATCTCACGGTGGCCCGGTTGTCCGAGCAGGAAATGATCCAGGTCGAGGCCTGCAATCCATTTGATCGAGCCGCCGGCCACCAAAGGCTGTTCCGCGAGGTGGCCGCGCTGGCTGACCAAAGATGGCGTGAATTGCAGGTGACGTCTCTGTCGAATCCCGCCGGGAACGCCAGCGCTGCGAACGCGCCGTGGGTCAGGGCCCGCATTCTCCTCGCCGGAATACACGCCATACCGCTCGCGGGACTGCGCACTGTGCTCGACGGGGCCCGCGGTGAAGGGCTCCAAGTGGTGGGTGCTGTGCGGGAGCACGAGCACGCGCTGGCGGAGGCGGGGCGCTACCGGCCCGACCTGATTCTCCTCGGCGCCACCGACGACTTCCGCAGGGACCTCACGGTGGTGCGCAGCCTGCGCCGTTCGAGGGGCGCCGCGGACACCCGTATCGTCTTGCTGCGGAGGGCCGACGACGCGGCCCAGGTGAGCCGGATGCTCAAAGCCGGTGTGAGCGGGGCCTTTCCTCTGGACCAGGACGCGCAGTGTGTCGTCCGGGCCCTGGCGATCGTCAGCGCCGGAGGGTCGATCTTCTTACCGGCCCCCGTGGGCGAGGGACGGGACGCTCCCGATCCACTGGAGACGCACGAGCCGGCGGTCCATGACGTCAGCCTGACCACCCGTGAGCGCGATGTGCTGTCGCTGCTGGCACGTGGATTGTCGAACGCGGAGATCGGGCGGGAACTCTCGCTCTCCGTACCCACCGTGAAGAAACACCTGACACAGGTCATGCGCAAGATCCGCCAGCCCGACCGGCTCCGGGCGGCGCTCTACGCCCACCGTCAGGGCCTGGTCTGACCCTGCGCCAGGTGCGGGCGGCAGTCCGCCGAGGAAACGTCTCGGCAGAGGTCCGGCACATGCGGGTGTCCCCCGTGGGCACCCGCCCCTCGGGCTGCCGGAGCGACGGAAGAAGCGCCGGCGGTAGCCGAAAGGACCAGGGCCCCTTTCTGCCCCATGACCATGGCGCACGCCCGCTCCTGCAGGGGTTCGGCCACGGCCGGAGCCCGGTTCCCCTCGCCGGCACCCTCCCTGGATCCGTCGTGTTCCCCCGTCTCCTCTGCCGTTGGTAGCGCACCGGGGCATCCGGAGGTCCCCCTCACACGAGACGAAGGGAGGTTCTGGGCGGCGGGGCCCGGTTCCTAGCGTGGCCACAGGCCGGCTGCCCGAAGCCGGCCCGCAATTAGCAGAGGGGGAAGTTGATGAGTGCAGCGGCCAAAGGGGCAACGGCTGTGGACCCGGCCCCGGGCCCCGCGGCACCCCTGTCCGTCGACTCCGGCAGCGTGCCCCGAGCGGCCGCCGGACACGGCAGCGAGCGAGCCACTGCCCGACGCCTCACTCCCGGTTCGGTCATCGCCGCGATGCCCGACACCGAGCGTGCGGCCTTATGGCGACAGCGGTTGCACGAGGCCGAAGCCGGGCTCACCCGGTTCCTGGCAGCCCGCGGCGGAGACGCCGACCTGGATGCCTGGTTCAGCCTCCAGGCGGAGCTGTTCGCGGACCTACCCCTGTCCTCCCCGGACACGCCGTCCGAGTGGCAGCGGGTCTTCTTCCGGGGCCAAGCCCTGATGGAACGGTTTCTGATCTCCCGGTACGGCGAGGAGGTCCTCGCCGAGTGGGCCGCCTCCATCGCCGAGGTGCACCGCACGGTCGAGCCCGACCACGGCCGCGGTGCCGCCGACCCGATCCGGCGCATCGCACGCCAAGCCGAACTGTACGGCTCGACCTACGAACTGGACGAGCCCCAGGGCCCCGAGCCCGCCACCACCGCGGCCCTGACCATCACGCATTGTGCGATTTGGGACTACCGGGAAAAGGCCAGGAGCAACGGCGTGCGCCTCACGCTCGCCTCACCGTGCACCTACTGCACCAAGGCCATGTCTGCCAACGTCCGCGCCAAGGGCTACGAGGTCTCCTACCGGCTAAGCGAGGACAGCGACGGACACGGATGCCACTGGCGGGCCACCGCCCCGAGCACCGTTCAGGAGGCGTGATGTGCGGCATCACGGGCTGGGTCGATTGGGAACGTGACCTGCGCGGCGGGCAGCAGACCGTACGCGCCATGACCGACACCCTGGCCTGCCGTGGGCCCGACGACGGCGGCACCTGGCTGTCCGCCCGCGCCGCGCTCGGACACCGCAGGCTAGCCGTCATCGACCTGGCAGGCGGCACACAGCCGCTGACCGACACCGGTGACGAGTGCGCGCCCCAGGCAGTCCTGACGTACAACGGGGAGCTGTACAACTACCGGGAGCTGCGTGCCGAACTCCTCTCCCTGGGCCATCGGTTCCGTACCGAGTCGGACACGGAGGTCGTGCTGCGCGCCCACCTCCAGTGGGGCGCGGCGGCGCCCGAGCACCTGAACGGCATCTACGCCTACGCTCTGTGGGACGCCCGCGGCGAGGAGCTGCTGCTGGTGCGTGACCGGCTCGGGGTCAAACCCCTCTATTACCACGCGTACGCCGGCGGCCTGCTCTTCGGCTCCGAGCCCAAGGTGATCCTCGCCCATCCCGAGTTCCGTGCCGAGCTCGACACCGAAGGCATCGCGGAGCTCTTCGCCCTGCCCGCGGCCCCCACGCCCGGGCACGGCCTGTTCCGCGGGATGCGCGAGGTTCGCCCCGGGCACGTCCTGCGGGCCACCCGCGCGGCCACCCGGGAGGTGCGCTACTGGCAGCTCACCTCCGCGGCGCATGAGGACGACGCGTCGGCCACCACCGCACGGATCCGGGACTTGCTCACGGATACTGTCGAACGTCAACTGCTGAGCGACGTACCGCTGTGCGCCCTGCTGTCCGGGGGCGTCGACTCCAGTGCCATCACCGCCCTCGCGGCACTCGCCCGCGACCGTGACGGCCACGACAAGATCGACACCTTCTCCGTCGACTTCCCCGGCAGCGCTACCGCCCTGCGCCCCGACAAGTGGCGCACCACATACGACGCACCGTACGTCCAGGCCGTCGTCGACCACGTCGGTAGCCGGCACACCCGCGTCATCGTCCCCGACGACGACCTGCTGGACGCCAGGGACATGGTGCTGCGCGCCCGTGACCGGCCCGGCTGGGGCGAGATGGACGCCTCCCTGTACCTGCTGTTCCGCGAGGTCCGGCGCCAGTCGACGGTCGCGCTGTCCGGGGAGGCCGCCGACGAGGTGTTCGGCGGCTACCCGTACTTCCACGCCGCGGAAGCCGTCGCCGCCGCCACCTTCCCCTGGCTGCATGGCCGCGAAACACCTGCCGCACTGCTGCGGCCCGAGGTCCGGGCCGCGGTACGTCCGGAGGAGTACACCGCGCAGCAGTACCGCGACTCGCTGGCCGGCACGCCGGAACTCCCCGGAGAGGAGGGCGGACAGCGACGCATGCGCCAGGTCGGCCACCTCGCACTCACCCGCTGGCTGCCGCCCCTGCTCGACCGGGTCGACCGGGTCAGCATGGCAGTGGGTCTGGAGGTGCGGGTGCCGTTCTGCGACCACCGCCTGGTGGAGTACGCGTGGAACATCCCGTGGGAAGTGAAGTCGCTCGGCAAAACACCCAAGGGCGTCCTGCGGGAGTCCGTGCGGGACCTGCTCCCGCCCCAGGTGGTGGACCGGCCCAAGAGCGGCTACCCCTCCACACCGGCAGTCCGGTACACCGAGGTGCTCACCTCCCGGATGCACGAACTACTCGCCGATCCCGCCGCCCCGGTCTTCGACCTGGTCGACAGGGAGTTGGTGCGTGAGGCCGTCCGGGACGGGCGACCGCTGCCGAGTCCGCGCACAGCGCCCAACCCCGTCGGCGGTCTGGACCACCTGCTCCAGGTCGACGAATGGCTGCGCGCCTACAAGGTGGGCCTGCGATGACGACACCGCTCGACCAGACGCAGGCCATCCACCCCGATTCCCTCCGACAGGCCGCCCGCGGCTGTGCCACGGGCGTTGCCGTCCTCACGACACGGCGGGGTGACGAACTCTTCGCCAAGACCGTCTCCTCGTTCATCACCCTCTCCATGGATCCGCCGCTGATCAGCGTAGCCGTGGGGAAGCACAGCCCGCTGATCCAAGCCGCCGAGCACTCCGGCCGGCTCGCCGTCAGCGTGCTGCGCGTCGGCCAGGAGCAGCTCTCGCGGCACTTCGCCACCCCGGGAGCGGGCCGGAGCACCGGCGCCTTCACCGATGTGCGCACTCGTACCGAAGTCACCGGAGCACCCGTGCTCGACGGCTGCCTGACCTGGTTCGACTGCAGGCTGCACAGCGTCCTGCCGGGCGGTGACCACAGCATCCTCATCGGCATGCCCGTCGCGGTGGCCTGCTCGGAGGGCGAGCCGCTGCTCTACCACGAGGGCGCCTACCACGCTCCGGCCCCCCTCACCGCACCGTCAACCCCGCGTCCGGACCGGGCGCCCATGGCATCTGGAGTACGTACATGAGCGAAACGGCCACCACCGACACGAGCAAGGGTCGCCGGGGGGTGCGGACCGGTGAGAGCTATCGCGCCAGCTTGGACGACGGACGCGAGCTCTACCTGGACGGCAAGCGCATCACCGACCCCGCCTCCCACCCGGCGTTCCAGCCCTCCGTCGACGAGCTGGCCCGCCTCTTCGACCTGCAGCACGACCCCGAGCACGCCTCCCTGATGACATGGAAGGACCCCGACAGCGGGCTCACCCTGGCCCGTGCCTACCAGCCGACGCGTACGCTGGAGGACCTGCGGGCCCAGCGCCGCAGCGCCGAGCTTTGGCTGCGGGAGAGCATGGGGCAGCACGGCCGTTCCCCGGCGTTCATGTCGAGCATCGCGCTCGGTCTGTACGACTTCCGTCTGCAACTGGAGCGCAACCAAGCCGGCTTCGGAGCCAATGCCGAGGCGTGGTACCGCCACTGCGCGACGAATGACCTCGTCCTGACGCACGCCCTGGGCGATCCGCAGATCGACCGGTCCGCGGACCCCGTTGACGACCCCGACCTCGCGCTGCGCGTCGTCGAGGAGAGCGACAAGGGCATCGTGGTCCGCGGCGCCAAGCAACTGACCACGCTGGCACCCACCGCACACGAGGTGCTCGTCTACCTCTCCGCCTCCTTCACGCAGCGCAGCGCCGATCAGTTCGTCGTCTGGTGCGCCCTGCCGCTGAACACCCCCGGCCTGATCACCCTGTGCCGGGAGCCGTTCGGAGCCGAGCCGTGGGGGCACGCCCATCCGCTCGCCGGCCGCTTCGACGAGCAGGACGCCATGCTGTTCTTCGACGACGTGCTGGTGCCCTGGGACCGCGTGTTCCTGCTGCGCGACGGCTCCCTGGCCCGTACCGGACTGGCCCGGATCAACGCTTGGAGCGCGTACATCGGCCACATCCGCTACCGCGAGCGCCTGCGCACGCTGCTGGCCACGGCCACGATGCTCGCCGAGAGCATCGGGGTGGACGGATTCCGCAACGTCCAGGAAGAACTCGGCAAGCTGGCCACCTACGCGGAGATGACGGAGTATTTCATCGACGCGGCGGAGGCCCGGGCCACCGTCACCGACAGCGGTCTGTTGGCGCCCGGTGACACCGCGGCCAGCCGCGTGTGGTCCGCAGAGGTCGCGGCGAGCGCCGTGGCCGTCGTCCGCAACATCGGCTCGGCCGGCGTCCTCATGCAACCCACCGAGAACGACCTGGGCAACGAGCGGCTCCGCCCGCTCCTCGACCGTTACATGCGCGGCAAGAACATCCCGGCGGACAAGAAGTCGCGCCTCTTCCGGCTCGCGTGGGACCTGACGGGGGACAGTTTCGGCCAGCGGCAGGACCTGTACGAGTACGTGCACCGCGGCGACCTGGCCCGCAACCGGATCAACATCTTCAAGCGCCAGGACCAGACCGAGATCCGGGACCGCCTGGAGCGGCTGATCTCCGGCCCGGTCGGCTCCACCACCACCGCACACACCCCGGAAGGCGAGCGTTCGTGACCAGTTCCGCAGTGGAGATCCAGGCCAGCACCCTCGCCGGTTACGCCGACGCCAGCAAGTTGCGCCAGGCCAACGACCAGGACTGGGTGCTCGACCAGGCGCCGGTCGAACCCCGCGTCCACGCCGACCTCGGCAGCGGCATCGGGCAGTTGCTCGAGGCTACCCTGGAGCGCTTCCCGTCCCTGCAGCGGGCGGTGGGCCTGGAACAGTCTGAGCACCGCTTGCGCGAGGCGGCCGACAGGCTGCGGCGCTTTGGCGACCGGGTACGGCTGCGGCAGGCCGACCTGAGGTCACCGGAACCGATGGACCTCTCGCCCGACCTGGTCACCATGACCTCGGTGCTGCACTGGCTCTACCCCGTCGAGGAACGGCTCTTCGCCTGGCTGGGACAGCACATGGCTTTGGACGGCACGTTCTTGCTCACCACGTACCACCCGTCGCGTGACGAGCACGGCTTGGGCGGTGAGGACGAGCTCGTGCGTGAGGCCCTGGTCGCACTCGGAACCGACCGGACGCTCGTACCCCGGCGGTTCGCCGACCACGACGTCGTACCGATCGCCACCCGGACCCGCGACGCCAAGGGGCTGCACCGGCTTCTGGAGCGGCACCTGCGGGTCGTCACCACCGCCGAGCGCGACGCCGTCGTCCAGGTCGGCAGCGCGGCGGAGTACGAGCACTTCCACGCCGCGACCTTCGGCGACTACTACAGTCGGATGGTCGAACCCGGCCTGCGCGCGGACTTCTTCCGGGCCGTGGGCGAGGCGGCGTGGCGACGCCAGCAGGAACGCGGACACGTGAGCCACATGCCGATCCGGCTGTGGAAGACGACCACCCGCGGCTGAACAGCGTCACCCAGCAGCCGAACGGCCCGGCCGGCCTCCTTGAGGAGTACGGCCGGGCCATTGCGGCGCGGTCTATCATGACTGGGTCCTCCCGGCCCGCGTAAGGAGACACACAGCATGTCAACTCCAGCCGCAAGCCAAGACCTCGGAGCGTTCCTGCGGGCCCATCGCGCCTTGCTCAAGCCGGAGGACGTCGGCCTGCCACCGACCACCCGGCGCCGGACCCCCGGCCTGCGCCGGGAAGAGGTCGCCTCCCTCTCCGGAGTGAGCATCGCCTGGTACACCTGGCTGGAGCAGGGCAGGGTCACCGCCTCACGGCAGGTGCTGGAGTCCGTCGGGCGGGTGCTGCGGCTCGATGACGCCGAAATGCGCCATGTGCTGCGGCTGGCAGGCTACTACGAGCCCGAAGCGAGCACGGCCCGCGGATCCGTGAACGGGGCGCTGCAGCCCGTGCTGGACTCCTGGCCGGTCAGCCCCGCTGTCCTGCTCGACCGGAATTTCGACCTGGTCGCCTGGAACGCAGCGTGGTCGGCGGTCTGGGGAGAGCCCTCGGCGGTGTCCGCCGACCGACGCAACCTGATGTGGTTCATGGCCGCCGACGAGCGTCTGCGCGGGGCCTTGCCGGACACCGACTGGGAACCGCTCGCCATGAGCGTCTTCCAGCACTTCCGCGCCCAGGCCGGCATGATCCCGTCCGACGAGCGCATCGCCGCGCTGTACCGCCGGCTGGCGACGGACGCCCCCGAACTGAGCCACTGGTGGAGTTGCCACTCGGTGGGGGAGCTGACTAGCCGCGTGGTCACCGCCACTCCGGTGGGTAGCGAGCCGATCCGCATGTCCTTGTCGTCCCTGCGCCCGGTGGACGACCCGGCGTCGCTGATCCTGCTGTTCACCCCGGCGGGCCAGGACGACGGAGCCAGGGTGTCGGCTCTGGTGAACCGGCCCCTGCGCTCCGTCGGTCTGGCACGAAAAGTGGGCTGAAGGCGCGTTCGCGGGGGATTGGTTTACCGCGCCTTCAGCCCTGTCCTGGGGAGGTGACTGCCCGAGCCGCAGGTTTAGGCTTTCTTCGGGACACTCGCCGCATCGACGAGCGGCCCACGGTCGGTGTCACGCCGCAGCTGGGTGCTGACCAGAACGCCACCGAGCGATGCGACCAGGGCCAGCCCAATGCCGACCACCGCGGTGGCGAGGGACAGATCGGAGAACAGGCCGATCGCCCAGGCGCCCACACCGGTACCGGCGTACATGGTCGAGGTGAGCCAGGCGCTGGAGGTCGCCCGCAGCTCGGGGGCGGCCGTACCCGCCAGCGTCTGCTGGTCGGTGACGAAGCCACCACTGGCCAGGAACCAGAGAGCGACACCCACCAGGGTGAGGATCAGGCCCGGGCCCCAGACCGTGAGCGCGACGCCGGCGGCCAGCAGAAGACCCCACACGGGGAGCATCGGGAGGTGCGTACGGCCCTGGGCCCTGGCTCGGTCGCCCAGGCGCCCCCCGACCGTGGAGCCCACGACGCTGCCGATGCCGACGAGGATGCCGACCAGGCCGAGCGCGGAGACGGACAGGTCGAAGCGGTCCGCGAGGACCACACCCATGAAGGTGTAGGCACCCAGGTTGGCGGCGTTGAAAGCGGTGTTGACGAGCAGTGCCTTGCGCAGCGCGGGGTGCCCCCACGCGGCGAACACCGCTCCGATCCCCAGGCCGCCGGCGGCCTGAGCGGCACTGATCGGGATCTGCTTGAGCAGCACGGGGACGACCAGCAGGGTGCCTGCGGCCATGGCCCAGAACGCGGCCCGCCAGCCGGCGGCGTCCGCCAGGAAGCTGCCCAGCGGCACGCCGAGTACCTGGCCGCAGGAGAAGAGTGCCATGCCCATGCCCAGGGCGCGTCCGCGCACCGTGTCCTCTGTGGTCTCCGCGATGTGCGCCCAGATCGCCGGGCCCGCGGCGGCGGCCGCGAGGCCGGCCAGGGCGCGCGAGAGCACCAGCAGCGTCAACCCGTCGGAAAGAGCAGCGGCGACGTTCGACAGCAGGAAGAGCACCGAGCCGATCAGCAGCGTGCGACGACGTCCCACGCGGTCGCTCACCAGGCCCAGGAACGGAGCGCACACCGCGTACACGAGCACGTACGCCGTCACGCTGTACGCCGCCGACTGCTCGCTGATGCCGAGGTCGTCGGCGATCGTCGGCAGCAGCGGGGACACCAGGAACGTCTCGGTGCCGAACAGGAACAGCAACAGGAACACCGAGGTGTACGGACCCCAGCGGAACCGTGCCGGGGCCGTGGCCTGGGCGGCGGGTGGGGAGGAAGGACTGTCCATGAGGGGAAACTGCCTTTCGAGGGAGAGCGGTCGGAGGGTTCCGGCTGCCGGCCCGACCACCTTGGCAATCCCCGCGCGGGCCAACCAGCCAGGCGTTGGTCCTGTTAGTGGAAGTAATGCCATCAACACCTGGCTGTTTCCGACTCGTTCGGCCCGGGATGCTGAACTCGCCGCACCCGTGGTTCACCACCCGGGTCGCGCGCCCCGCTATCGGAAAGGATCCCGTCACTCGTGCCCTCAAGCGACCGCTCTCCGCTCGCGCAGCCCAACTGGGGCGTCACGCTGCCTCTTCCCGGCATCACGATCGGCCACCACCAACACATCGTCGAGCGGCTGCCGGACATCGGTTACTCCGACGTCTGGACGGCGGAGGGAGGTGGTACCGACGCCTTCACCCCGCTCGCGGCCACGGCGGCCTGGTCTCCGACCCTGCGGCTGGGCACCGGAATCGTGCCCGTCTTCACCCGCGGTCCCGCCGTGATCGCCCAGACCGCGGCCACGCTGGCACAGCTCGCCCCCGGGCGCCTGCTGCTGGGGTTGGGGTCCTCGGTGCCCGCACACGTCAGCGACATCAACGGCATCCCGTTCGAAGAACCGTTCAAACGCACCCGCGACGTACTGCGCTTCGTCACCCGGGCGCTCCGGGGCGAGTACATCGCGGACGAGTTCGAGACCTTCTCCATCACTGGCTACCGCCTGCCGCATCCGCCCACCGAACCGGCCAAGGTGATCCTGGGGGCGCTGCGCCCCAACATGCTGAGGCTCGCCTTCGGCGAGGGGGACGGGGCGATCACGAACCTGCTGTTCCCCGAGGACGTGCCCAAGATCCTGCAGGCCGTCGGGCCGCAGCCCGTGGGCAAGGAATTCGTGGTCAAGGTCTTCGTCTGCCCCACGGAGGACAAGTACTACGCACGCGCCAACGCGCGGCCCTTCCTCGCCTGGATCCTCAACCGGGAGCCCTACCGCAAGTTCCATGAGTGGCTGGGCAACGGGGAGGTGCTGCGCGAGGTGCACGAAGCGTGGGAGGCGGCGGACCCGGCGGGCTCCCAGAAGGCACTGCCGGACGAGGTCGTCGACGGACTGTTCATCAGCGGCTCGCCGGAGGAGTGCCGGGAGCAGATCATGCGCTACCACCTGCCCGGTGTGACCAGCATCCAGCTCTTCGTCTCCCTGCCCCCTGATGCCTTCTACAGCCAGGAAACGGTGCTGGACGTCCTCAGGAGACTGGGCCCCGCCGCGCTGTGAGCACACGCGGCGCTACCGAAGGAAGGCCATGTCACGTCATTTA
>NZ_JAWCTQ010000077.1:0-11952 GCF_032423885.1 Streptomyces tamarix
CGGCTCACCCACGACGGCGCGCTGCGGACGGCACGGCGGCCGGGCATGCGCGGGGGCACGGCGGCCGGGCCCCGGAGTCCGGGAACCGCACCCCGGCGGACGCGGGCACGAGCGGGCCCGTCCGGACCCCGATGACCCGTACCACGCCGGCACGGCCTGCCCGAACCCTCCCGGAAGAGCGCCGCCCCGTTCCGCCCGCCGGGCCGGGTCTGCGCCACCCGCGCCCACGGCACCTCCTCCACCGCGCACGTCGCGATCAGCCGGCCGTACGGTGCGGCCTCGGGCCGGCCGGGCCCGCCGCCCCCGAAGCACACCGCGAGGCCGGGACCGGCACCCTCCCGCGTCCACCGCCCGGCCCTGCCGGGCCGGCCCCCGTCCTCGCCCGGACCGCCACCCCGGCCCCGCGGCCGACGCCCTCGTCCGGCCCCCGCGGAACGGGCAGCCCGTCCGAACCCAAGCCGCCGACGCGACCCGGCCCCACGGCGGCCGGACGACGGCCCCCGCCGGCCCGGAACACGGGCCACCGCGCCGGCCGCGCACCCGTGGGCCGCCCCTCCACCGACATCCCACCGCGGCTTCCTCCCACCGGTTCCGCCGAACTCCCGCCCGGAGAGCGCCCCCCTCTCTACAGTGGTCCGGTGCGCGGCTTCGTGGCGGGAGGTCTGTGATGGGCGGGGACGACCGGCAGTCGGGTGACGGACAGGTCGGCGGGCCGTACTCCAGTCCGGGCGACCCGGGAAACCCCGTGCCCGCGCCGGACGACAGCCCTGAAGACGACTAGGGGTCCCGGCGCGTCATGCCAGTGACCCCCCAGAGCCTGCGCGAGCGGTGCGCGCGGGAGATGAGCCGTTCTCCCCGCGGCTTCGCCGGTTGCGACTGGCTCTACGAGGCGTTCCTCACGGTGCCCCGCGAGCACTTCGTGCCGGACCGGGTGTGGTGGCCCGCCCCGGGACCCGACGGCCGCTATCCGCTGATCGACCGTGCCGTGACCCCCCGGGCGTGGCTGAAGGCCGCCTACCGCCCCGGCGCCGCCCTCATCACCCAGATCGACGACGGTGCCGTGCCGCCCACCGGGCCGGCCACCGGAGCGTTCACCTCCAGCATCTCCTCGCCCGGCGTCATCGTCGAACTGCTGCGCCACCTCGCTCCCGAGCCCGGCCACACGGTCCTGGAAATCGGGACGGGAACGGGATACACCACCGCCCTTCTCGCGCGCCGGGCCGGCGACACGCACCTGACCACGATCGAAATCGACACGGGGATGTCCGGCCGCGCCCGCCGCCGGCTCCACGCCCTGGGCCTCGCGCCCCGCGTCGTCTGCGGGGACGGCGAACAGGGCTACCCCGAAGGCGGCCCCTACGACCGCATCGTGTCCACCGCCTCCGTACGGACCATCCCCCCGGCCTGGGTCAGCCAGCTCAGGCCCGGCGGCGTCCTGCTCACCCCCCTCGACAGCCCCTACGGCTGCGACCTGCTGGTCCGCCTCGTCGCCGACCGCCCCGGCCACGCCAAGGGCACCGCGGTGGCCCCCGTGGAGTTCATGCGCGTACGCAGTCAGCGCTCCCCGCGCGCCTACACCGACCTCGGCTGGCCCCCCGGCGGCCCGGACGGCGTGCCGTGGGACACCCTTGAGGTGGAGGCCGACCGCACGGGCCAGCGCATCACCGCCGTTCCCACCCCGCCGGAGAGGAACTCCTGACGCCGTCCGCCATGTCGGGGGCTTCTGCCCGATCCCGCACCGGGGCCTCCGCGAAGCGCGCCCGTACGGGGGTGGGCGCGGGGCCGCCGGGCACCGCTCCTTCCTTGAGCACCCACCCGCGGGGCCCGGCTCGACGGTTCGGGCCGGGCCCTCGCCGACGGCGGGCCGCCCGCGGGGCGGCGGCCCGCGGACCGGTGTCGTCCCCGGGTGGTCGACCCCCCTGCCCCAAGGGCGGTCGTCACCCCCGCTCCCCGGGGGTGAGGGGCGGACTCGTACGCTCCTGGCCGTGGCCGACGTCTACGAGTTCCAGCTGACACTCGATCTGCCGGACTCCCTCCCGCCGCAGGACCTCGCCCTGCTCCGGTGGCACCTGGGGGAGGAGGGCGGTCGGCAGGGGGAGTACGAGTACCCCCTGTGGGACACCAGGGGGCCGGCGCGGCGGATCGGGGGCGTCCTGGTCGGGGAGTTGGGTTCCGACGCGTGGGGGTGGGCGCTGACCGTGCGGCAGGAGGTGCACCCCGACGATTTCGACGACCTGCGCAGGATCGTGCTGTGGCTCGGTGCGCGGACGACGAGTGTGGGCGCCATCGGGTACCTCCGCTTCTACGAGGACCACGTGCCCGACGTCCTGATCGCACGGGCCGGATCCGTGCGCTGCGCGACCTTGCAGGTGGAACGGGTCATCGAATCGGAGGCCGAGGTGCTCCCCGACCCCTACGCGTGAACCGCGCAGGTCATGCCTCCGACGCCGTGGACGTACGCGGCGCCCTTGCGCGCCCCGGCCGTCGGCGCCGCCGCGCCGGCTCCGCCCGTGCTCGGCGCGGTGCCTCGATCCGGCCGGGCTCCGGGCCCGGTACCGCGGCCGTTTCGTCGTCCGGTCCCGGGTGCCCCGCCCCCTGGTGCCGGGGCCGAGGCCGGCGGACGGCCGCCGCCGAGCGGCCGAGCCCGCCGTACGGCGCCTGCCGCAAACCCCTGCAACGCGGCCACGGGAAGGTGGGGGACCCACGGGGGAAGCGGGGCCGCCGGCTGCCCGGTCCCCGCGGGAAGCGGAGTGGGCAGGACCGGTCAGCAGGTGAGCACCCATTGGTCTTCAGACTGAGCAACGGCCCCGGCCATCGTGGCCTTTGACGGACGACAACGTTCAAGGAGGCTTCGGATGCCCGGACAAGACGTGATCGTGATCGGAGCGGGCCCCATCGGCTTGGCGACGGCGATGTCGCTGGCGGGGGAAGGGCTGGGCGTCACCGTTCTGGAACGCGACGGCGAGGACTTCGCCGCGGGCCCGGACGCCGCGGCACGGGCGTGGCGGGAGTGGCGGAGACCTGGCGTGTCCCAGTTCCGCCAGCCGCACATCCTGCTGCCCGCGGGCACGGCCGTGCTGCGCGCACGGCTGCCGCGGGTGACAGCCGAACTGGAGGAGTCGGGCGCCCTGCGGTGCAACATCGTCGCGGGCGCCTGGGGACTGCCGGAGATCGGCGGGCGTCGCCCCGGTGACGAGCGCTACGACACGCTCACCGCGCGCCGTCCGGTGCTGGAAGCCGCCTTCGCCGCGGCCGCCGCGGCGACGCCGGGGGTGAGCGTCCGCCGGAACACCGAGGTGACCGGCCTGCTGACCGGAACCGAGCGGATCACAGGCCGCCCCCACGTCACCGGCGTCGTGACGCGGGACGGCGAGGAACTCCGCGCCTCCCTGATCGTGGACGCGGGCGGACGGAACTCCCCGGTGGGCGCACTCCTCGCACGGCTCGGCGGGCCGCCGCCGGTGAGCGAACGGGCCGAGGCGGGGTTCGTCTACTACGCGCGGACCTTCCGCGGCGCCGACGGCACACCACCCGCTCAGGCCGCCTGGCCGCTCGTCCACCACGAGACCGTGTCCACCATCGTGATCCCCGGGGACCACGGCACCTGGTCGCTGTGCCTGGTCGTCTCCGGCCGGGACCACGCGCTCAAGGCGCTGCGCGACACGGCGGTCTGGCAGCGGGCCGCGGCGGTGCTGCCGGAGCTGGCCGGCAGGACGGACGGTGAACCGATCACCGGGGTCCAGGTGATGGCGGGCCTGCACAGCAGGATCCGCCGGACGGTCGTCGAGGGACGGCCGGTGGTCACCGGGCTGCTGCACGTCGGGGACGCCTGGGCGGCCACCGACCCCCAGTTCGGACTCGGCCTGTCCATGGGGCTGGCGCACGCGGCCTCACTCGGCGACGCCGTGGCGAAGACCGGCCCGCAGGACACCGTCGAACTGGCGCTGCGGTTCGACGAGATCACCGAGCAGACGGTCGCCCCCGTCCACCGGCGGCTGCGCGAATGGGACCGGCACCGGTTCGCCGAGATCGACGCCGCCATCGCCGGACGCCGGTACGAGACGGACGACCCCGGCTGGAACCTCACCAACGCCCTGGACCAGGCCAAGCTCTCCGACCCCGACGTGCTGCGTGCGATGGCCGGGGTGGCCTGCATGCTGGACACGCCCGAGCACGCCTTCGCGGCGCCGGGGCTGCTGGACAAGGTCGGTGCCACGGGCGGCGGGACGGCCTGGAGCCGGCCCGCCCCGACGCGGGCGGAGGTGCTGGCGGCCGTGGGAGCCGCGTAGCCCCGGGGCCGTGGGCGCTCCCCAGCCCGGCGCGGGCACGGGCGACCACCTCGGTGCCGTCTTCGACCCTGCCACCGCCGGGGCCGCCGGGGCCGCCGGGGCCGCCGGGGCCGCCGGGGCCGCCGGGGCCGCCGGGGGCGACAGGGGCGGGCGCGGCCGTGGGGTTTCCCGGGCCCTTCGGGGGAGGAGGCCCGTCACCGACGCCGGGCGTGCCGCTGTCGTACGACTCGACCGGTGGGAACGGGCTCGTCGTCACGGGGCGTTCCCGCCGCCTTCGTCCGCCCCGGGGCCGGGGCCACCGCATGACCTCGTGGGGGACCCGGCTGTCCACCGCGGTGCTTCGGGGTGGAGTGGGTCATGCCGAGGTGCCGCTGCGCCGCGCGTAGGCGCGGGCGGCGCGGGCGCGGTCACCGCAGCGCGTGGAGCACCAGTGGCGCCGGCCGTGGGTGCGCAGGAGGAAGCGGTCGCAGGGGGCGGAGCCGCAGACCGCGAGAAGGTCGGCGTCCGGGCCGGTGATCAGGTCGGCGGAGTCGGCGGCGAGGGTCGCCAGCGCGTGGTTCACGGCCTGGTCGGTGGGGTGGGCGTGGACGCGGCGCGGGCCCTGCGGACCGTCCCAGGCCAGCAGGGGCGCCGTGGGCACGGCCGTGAGCGCCTTGTTCACCGCCCGCAGGGACTGCTCGGGCGGGGTGGTGCCCGCGACGCGGGCGGCGAACAGGGCGCGGATGTGACCGCGCAGGGTGCGCATCCGCTGCGCGCACACCTCGTACAGCCGCACGTCGGGCGGGGTCAGGGCGTGCGTGGCGAGCCAGTGCATGGCCGAGTCGGGGGCTGCGAGCAGGTCGTAGCTCTGGTCGCCGGGCAGGGTCGCGGTGGTGTCGGCGAAGTCCAGGGAGGCGTGCCGGTCGGCACCCGGAGCCGGGGGCAGAGCGGCCTGCGTGATGTCGGCAGCCACGATCTCTTCCATGCCCTCATGGTATCGCTTGCTTTTTTCCGTGACACCCGCCTAGCCTGGCCTCACGGAAAACACACAGTTAAACCGTGAGAAGTGAGGAATGGCGAGTATGTCTCAGCACAGCGTCGAGCAGGTCCCGGTCCGCACGTTCGGCGGCCCCACCGCCCTCTTCGAGTACGGCGGTCTGCGGTTCCTGACCGACCCGACCTTCGACGGCCCCGGCGACTACGCCTCGCCCGGACCGACCCTGGTGAAGACGGCTCCCTCCACCGCCACCCCCGCCGACCTCGGCCGCATCGACGTGGTCCTGCTCTCGCACGACGAGCACGCCGACAACCTCGACCACTCCGGCCGGGCCCTGCTCGCCGACGTCCCGCTCACCCTGACCACCCCCGACGGCGGCCGGCGCCTCGGGGAGAAGGCCAAGGGCCTGGCCGACTGGGAGTCCGTCGAGCTGGACCGCCCCGGCGGCGGCACGGTGACCGTGACCGGCGTGCCGGCCGTCCACGGCCCCGGGACGCGTGAGGAGGTCGAGCGGATAGCCGGCCAGGTCGTCGGCTTCGTCCTGACCGGCGAGGGCCTGCCCACCGTCTACGTCAGCGGCGACAACGCCTCCCTGGACGCCGTCAGGGAGATCGCCGAGCGCTTCGCCCCGGTGGACACCGCCGTCCTCTTCGCCGGAGCGCCCCGCTTCCCCATGATCTTCGACGGCGAACTGATCGTCCTGGACAGCGCCCAGGCCGCCGAGGCCACTCGGATCCTCGGCGCCCGCCGTGTCGTTCCGGTCCACCACGACAGCTGGGCCCACTTCACCGAAGGGCGCGACGAGTTGGAGGCCGCCTTCGCCGCTGCCGGCCTGGCCGACCGCCTGGACGGGGACTGGCGCCGGCGCGCCTGAGCCGGCCACCAGGAACGATCACGGTCCCGCGGGCGGTACCCCCGCGGCGGGACACCCCTGCCCGCTCCTCCTGGTGGGGCCCGGCGTGAGATCGGGCCCCCGGCCGGTTCGAGGGCGGCGGGGGCCGCGTCCGGGACCTGGGCGTCGCGTTCACCGACATCGACTGCGTCGAGGTGGATTCCTGAGGGGAGCGCGGGCGCGGCGGACGTCGTTTCCTGCGACGGGGTGCTCCAGCCGGCGGAGCCGAGCGTCGTGGGTGGCGGAACGGCTGGTGACGACGGCGTGGGGCGCGTGTGACCTCCTCGGTCGCCTACGGGGCGCGCTGGGCCCCTCCCGCATCGACCGGCAGGGATGTGCCGACGATCCGGACGGGTTTGCCCTTGGGCAAGCGGTGGACGGGCCGTGTCGGCGTGTGCCGCTCCGCGACGGTCCAGGCGCATGATCGGATCGGACCGCAACGATCGGGTACGGCCGGAGTGCCTGCTGCCAGGGTTGGAGTCGAAAAGGAGGCCCCATGATCTCGGCACTCAACCAACTCGTCGATCTCGTCGAGGAGCACCTCGCCGAGGAGATCGACGTCGACGGGTTGGCCGGGGCGCTCGGCACGACCGAGTACCACCTGCGCCGGATGTTCTCGTCGTTGGCCGGTATGCCGCTGTCGGAGTACGTGCGGCGGCGGCGCATGACCGTTGCCGCCGCCGACGTCGTCCGGGGCGCGGGGGATCTGCTGGGCATCGCCGTCCGGTACGGATACGGCTCGAGCGAGGCGTTCGGACGCGCGTTCCGAGCCGTCCACGGCGCCGGCCCCAGTGACGTGCGCCGTGATGGAGGCCCCTTGCGCACGCAACCGCAGCTCAGGTTCCGCCTGACCGTCGAAGGGAGCATCCCCATGGAAACCCGCCTCGTCGGCCGCCCCGCATTCCGGCTGGTCGGACACGCAATCCGGGTCCCGCTCGTTCATCAGGGCGTCAATCCGCACATCCAGGAGCACATCGCCGCACTGCCGCAGGAGGAGCACCTGCGGCTGAAGGCCCTCAGCGACACCGAACCCGAGGGCTTGTTGCAGGTCAGCGACGACCTCGATCCCGACGGCAGGGAGGGCAGCGAACTGACCTACCTGCACGGAGTCGCCCTCAGCCGGGACACGCCGGTCCCGGACGGGCTCGACGTCATCGAGGTGCCGGCTGGAATGTGGGCCGTCTTCCGTACCAGCGGACCGCATCCGCAGGCCCTGCAGACGACCTGGGCGGCGACCGCGACCGAGTGGTTCCCCTCCAACCCGTGGCGGCTGCGGCCGGGTCCCTCGATCGTCGCGGTCCTCGAACACGCGGACAATTTCACCACCGCGACCTGTGAGCTGTGGCTTCCCGTCGAACCAGCGTGACGCACCGTCGACCGGCGAACGCGGTCGAGCGCTCGGGGTGACGGAACCCGCCCGCTCAAGCGCTCAGTCGCAGGACCCGTGACCGCGTGCCTCGTCCGGAGAGCGGGCGGGGCGGATGGCGAGGCCCGCCGGCAGGAGCGCTCGGACACAAAACCCTCACGAACGCCACCTTCGCTCTGTCTTCTCTGCTTTCAGTCAAACAGTGCGAAAAGCGTCAGGGTGCCGCCACCGATGGCTATTCCGGCATGAAATGCACCTCATGGTGAGTAGATGCGCATTTTGGACAGGAGGGGAAACCGTGACCTGTGACGGTCCTCCGCCTCCCTCCGCCCCGCCTCCAGGGAAAGGTCTGGGTCCCATCGGTCCAACTCGACCCTGAGGCGGCGAGCCCGAGAGGTGTGCAACGAGAAACGCTCTCGATACGTGAGGCAGCTGCCTCGCGGGAGACGGGTCCTACCCGGCGGCGCCCTTCGCCGGGGTGCTCCGGGCCGCCCGCGAGGCGGGACCGCACCTGGTGCACCACGCCGGGGAGACGGCCGGCCCGGCCAGTGTCCGGGAAGCGCTGACGGCGGGGCGCGCGGAGCGGATCGGCCACGGCATCCGGGTGCTGAAGGATCCGGAGCTGGTGGCCGAGCTGCGCAGACGCCGCGTGCCGCTGGAGGTCCGCCCCTCCTCCAACGTCCTGCTCGGGCTGGTGCCGTCGCTGGCGGAGCACCCGCTGCCGCGTCTGGTCGAGGCCGGGCTGACGGCCACCCTGAACACGGACGGGGAGACGTCGCTGACGGCGGAGTACCAGCGCACCCGGGAGACCTTCGGGTACAGCGACGCCCAACTGGCGCACCTGGCCCGCGCCTCCACCGAGAGCAGCTTCGCTCCCGAAGCATGGAAAACGCAGGTCAGCGCTGAGATCGACCGATGGCTGAGCAGATGAGGGGCACGGCACCGGCGGGGACCCGCGGCCGGCCCACGCCGGAGGCGGGCGCCGGACCGGCTGGTGCCGACGGCGGCCTCGTGCCGCTCGCGGTGGACCGCCCGGTGGCACCGGGGGCCGCGGTATCCGGCGGGTCGACCGTACGCGGCGACCCGGCCCGGGGCGGGTGCCGTCGGCCGCGCCCGGCCCGGTTCACCGGCCGCTCGGCCCTCTATCATTGGGCTGCCCATCACTCGGCCGGGGTCGCCGTCGCCGCGATCGACACCTCCGACGAGACCCTGGGCGAGGGGTGTGCCGGCGGCGTCCACCGGGGCGCTGCCCCCGGCCGCCGCCCGCATCGCGCGGACCGGCCGGCGGCGTCGCCCTCGGCCCCCGTAGGATCGGCGCCGCCGCCCGAACCGCCCTCGCCCTCCACGGCGTCCGGAACGGAAGACGCCGAGGGGCTCACCGGTAAGCACGGCCGCTTCACCGCGCATCCATGGGGGCGCCTCACGAGTCTCATGAGGCGGCGGCTTCCTCACATGGCCGTACAGCAGCTGCAATCGGAGAATCCAACTTGAAAATCGGTATGAAGAACAGGCGCTACGTGACGGTGGCCTGTGTTACCGCAGGATCCATCCTGACGGGCGGGGCGTTCATAGCTCCGGCGCACGCCGCCACCCCGAAGGTGCCCACCATCGTCGCCAAGGGCGGCTTCGTCATGAACAACGGAACCGGAACGGCCCTCTACACGAAGGCCGCGGACACCCGGCTTTCCACCGGTTCCACAGCCAAGATCATGACGGCCCAGGTGGTGCTCTCGCAGAAGAACCTCAACCTCGACAGGAAGGTCACGATCCAGAAGGCGTACAGCGACTACATCGTTTCGAAGAACGCCTCGTCGGCCCGTCTGATCGTCGGGGACAAGGTGACGGTGCGGCAGCTTCTGTACGGGCTGATGCTCCCGTCCGGCTGCGACGCCGCGTACGCCCTGGCCGACACCTACGGCAGCGGCTCCACGCGGTCGGCGCGCGTGAAGTCGTTCATCAGCAAGATGAACGACTCCGCCAAGCGCCTCGGCCTGAAGAACACGCACTTCGACTCCTTCGACGGAATAGGCAACGGGGCGAACTACTCGACGCCGCGCGACCTGACGAAGCTCGCCAGCAACGCGATGAAGAACTCCACGTTCCGCACCATCGTGAAGACGAAGTCCACCACGCAGAAGGTCACGATGAAGAGCGGTGGCTACCGCAACATGTCGTGGACCAACACCAACAAGCTGCTCAGCAGCTACTCGGGTGCCATCGGCGTGAAGACCGGCTCCGGGCCGGTGGCGAAGTACTGCCTGGTCTTCGCCGCCACGCGGGGCGGCAAGACGGTCATCGGCACGGTCCTCGCCTCCTCCTCCGAGGCCAACCGCACCGCGGACGCCACCAAGCTGCTGGACTACGGCTTCAAGAAGTAACACGGCCGGGATCCCACGGGCGTGGGGCCGTTCACGACCTTCCGGTCGCGAACGGCCCCACGTCGTTTGCCGACCCGCTGCCGGTGTCCGCGATCCGGCACCCGGGCCGGCGCCCGAAGCCCGCCGCGTGGCCGTCCGGCGCGGACCCCGATGCGCCGGGCCGCGGCCGTCGCCGTCGACGGGGACCGGGCGGTGAGGCCGCACGAGGTCCACGAACGCCCACCGCGGCAAACCCCTTCCGCCACCCGGGTGACAATGCCCGCATGGTACTGATCAAGAAGAAGCTCAGAACGGTCGTCGCCGCACTGGCCCTGGGCGCCTTGGTGGCGTCACCGGCTGCGGGCGCCGAGCCCGCCCCCGCGGTGACCACGGGCCCCGTGTTCAACGACCCGACGGGCGACACAACCGCCGAACTCCGCATCCTGCGCCACCTGGTACAGCTCGTCGACGGAGCCGAACCGCAGTCGACGATCCGGGTGTCCCTGTACCTGTACCAGTCGCAGTGGATGACCGACAGGCTGGCCGCCGCGCACAAGAGGGGCGTCACCGTCCAGGTGGTCGTCGACCACGACAGCGCCTCCACGGCGCTGGAGAACCTGAAGAGCCAGCTGGCGTCGCCGGGCGGTACGGACTCCTGGGTACGCACCTGCAAGAGAAGCGAAGCCTGTCTCGCCAAGGACCCGGGCACCACGGCCGCCGACCCGGACGGCACCTACGACAACGTCAACCACAACAAGTTCTTCCTGTTCTCCCGCACCAAGGGCACCGGCACCGTCCCGGTGGACGACGTGGTCGTGCAGTCCTCCGGCAACCTGACTTCGTCCGACGTCACGTCCTGGTGGAACGACGCGATGACGGTGGCCGGCAACAAGGAACTGTTCGACGCGTACACGAAGTACTTCGACGACCAGGCGGCGGCCGCCGCCGGGCAGAGGCCGCAGGTCGACGACTACCCGTACGACGTCCAGGCGGGCAAGGCCAAGGTGTACTTCTTCCCGCGGGCGGACACCGACGTGATCGTCAACATCCTCAAGACGGTGGCCCCGGCCGGCACCGAGAACCCCTGCGCCGGCAACACCCCGCGCTCCGCGACCTCCCCGGGCTTCGGCACCTCCGACGGCCGGACGAGGATCCGGATCGCCCAGGGCCACATCACCCGCCCCGAGGTGGCCGAACAGCTGTGGGCACTCGCCGACGCGGGCTGCCACATCGACATCGTCTACCGCAAGCTCGACAACTGGCCCCTCAGCCAGACGGCGCGGACGCGGGTGGCGGACTGGCTGACCAGGCCGACGGCGAAGGGCCGCATCGTCCTGCACCAGCTCCACAACGACGAGCGCGGCGGCACGGGGAGCCACACCAAGTACCTGCTGATCGAGGGGACGTACCACGGCGGCGTCGACAAGAAGATCGTCTTCACCGGCAGCCACACGTACACCCTGACGGCGCTGCGGTACAACGACGAGACGCTCCTCAAGTACGAGGACCCCGCGGTCTTCGACGCCTATCTGGCGAACTTCGAGGCGCAGCGGGCGGCGGCGGAGTCGGAGGGCCTGTAGCGGGGCCCGGACGGGACGCGGATCGTGCCGACGGACACCGAACGCTCCCGCGTCACTCCTCACGGAAGCGCCCCGCCGCCCGGACAGCCCGCCGTGGCCCCCGTACGGGCGGACGGCCGGGCGGATCGGGCCCCGGACCCGCCCGGCGTACGGCCGCCCCGTGCGCGTCCCGGCGGGCAGCGCACCTCGTCCGCTCCGGCCGGGCTCTGGTGCGTGCGGGCCGCACCTGCCGCACCGGGGGCGGTCCGCGGCACCGGACCGCGGCGGCCCGGGCGGCGAGCGGCAGGTGGCCGGGGTGGCGCGGCACGGGGCCGTCGTGCCGTGGCCGCGGGCGGGCCGGTGACGAGGCGGTACCTGGTGTGGACGGGCACGCACGGGGCCGCGGGTGTCCGGGCCAGGGGGCAGGGTTCAGCCGCGGGTGACGGCCTGTTCGATGAGGGCGACGGTGGTGCGGGGGTCGTCGACCTCGATGACGAGGCGGTCGTAGGTCTC
>NZ_JAWCTQ010000078.1:0-11528 GCF_032423885.1 Streptomyces tamarix
GGCGCCCCTCGGTGGTTCCGTGGTGCCTACTGCACGTCCGACGGCATCAGACCCGTCTGCACCAGCGGGTTGCCGCGCTGGCGGGAGACGAAGACGCCGCGGCCCGGGGGCATCGGACGGGGGCGGACGCCGCCCAGGACCTCGCCCTCGTGCGGGTCGCCCGACAGGATGACGCCCTGCGCGCCCAGCTCCATCATGCGCTGCATGAACGGCTCGTACGCCGAGCGGCTCGCGCCCGCCGAGTTGCGGGCGATGATGAACCGGACGCCCACGTCCCGCGCGAACGGCAGCAGCTCGGTGAGCGGCGCCAGCGGGTTGCCGCTGGACGTCGACACCAGGTCGTAGTCGTCGACGACCACGTACACCGTCGGGCCCTGCCACCAGCTCCGGTCCCGCAGCTGCTGCGCGGTGACGTCCTCCGCCGGCGTGCGGCGCCGCATCAGCCCCGACAGGGCCTCCACGTGGTGGTCCATGTTGTTGGACATCGGCACGTACTCCGCCAGGTGCGTCGGCGGGGTGGCATCCAGCAGCGCGCGCCGGTTGTCGATGACGAACAGCTTGCAGCTGTCCCCGTCGTACCGCTCGCTCAGCTGCTTGACGAGCAGCCGCAGCAGGTTCGACTTGCCCGACTCGCTCTCGCCGAAGACCAGGAAGAACGGGTCGCGTTCGAAGTCCACGAAGACCGGCGCCAGGTTGTTCTCGTCGATCGCGAAGGCGACGCCGCGCTCCGGGTGGGCGAAGCCCGCGGGCAGGTTCGCCGCCGGCAGCTCGCGCGGCAGCAGCCGCACGCCCGGCGCGCCCGGCAGCGTCCAGTGCCGGGACACCTCCTGCGCCATCGCCGCCGTCGCCTCCGACAGGTCGCTGTCCGAGTTGATGCCGTCGATCCGCGGCACCGCCGCCATGAAGTGCAGCTTCTCCGGGGTGAGGCCCCGGCCCGGCACGCCCGGGGGCACGTTCTGCGCGACCCGGCGGTCCAGCTCGGAGTCCATCGGGTCGCCGAGCCGCAGCTCCAGCCGGTTCATCAGGTGGTCCTTGAGGTTGGCGCGCACCTCCATGGACCGCGACGCGGTGAGGACGAGGTGGATGCCGTAGCCGAGGCCGCGCGCCGCGATGTCCATCACGAGGTGCTCCAGCCCCTCGTAGTCGGAGCGGAAGCTGCCCCAGCCGTCGATGACGAGGAACACGTCGCCCCACGGCTGGTCCGTCACCGGGATGTCGCCGCGCGCCCGCAGCCGCCGGTACGTGGCGATCGAGTCGATGCCCGCGCTGCGGAAGTACTCCTCGCGCCGCGACAGGATGCCGTACACCTCCGCGACCGTGCGCCGCACCCGCTCCGGGTCGAGGCGCGAGGCGACACCGCCCACGTGCGGCAGCCCCGCGACCGCCGACATGCCGCCGCCACCGAAGTCCAGGCCGTAGAACTGCACCTCGTGCGGCGTGTGCGTCAGCGCGAACGCCGAGATGATCGTCCGCAGCAGCGTCGACTTGCCGGACTGCGGACCGCCCACGATCTGCATGTGGCCCGCCGCGCCCGAGAAGTCCCGGTACAGCGTGTCGCGACGCTGCTCGAACGGCTTGTCGACCACACCGACCGGCACGACCAGCCGGCCCGCGCCCTCGAAGCCCGGCTGCGTCAGCCCGCGCCCCGGCACCTCGGCCAGACCCGGCAGCAGCTCGTCCAGCGGCGGCGGGTTGTCCAGCGGCGGCAGCCACACCTGGTGCGCCTCCACGCCGCGGCCCTCCAGCCGCCGCACGATCACGTCCAGCACGGAGTCGGCGAGCGCGTCGTCCTCCGGCCGGCCCCCGTCCGGCCGCGCGGCCCGGGCCGCCGGCTGCACGTACCGGATCGGCACCGGCGCCGCCGTGAACGGCACCGGCCGCCGGTCCACCGGCAGCGGGCCCCCGGCCTCCGCCAGCGCCTGCGCGTTGGAGCGGTACACCCCCGACACGTACGCCGCCTTGAACCGCACCATCTCGTCCGTACCGAACTTCAGGTACCCGGAACCGGGCACGTTCGGCAGGTGGTACGCGTCGGGCACGCCGATCGCCGCGCGCGACTCCGCCGTGGAGAACGTCCGCAGGCCGATCCGGTACGACAGGTACGTCTCCAGGCCGCGCAGCCGGCCCTCCTCCAGCCGCTGCGACGCCAGCAGCAGGTGCACGCCGAGGGACCGGCCGATGCGGCCGATCTGCACGAACATCTCGATGAAGTCCGGCTTCGCGGTGAGCAGTTCGCTGAACTCGTCGATGACGAGGACGAGCGAAGGGATCGGCTGGAGGGGGGCGCCGGCCGCGCGCGCCTTCTCGTAGTCGTGGATGTTCGCGTAGTTGCCCGCGTCACGGAGCATCTCCTGGCGGCGGTTCAGCTCGCCGCGGATGGAGTCGCCCATGCGGTCGACGAGCGTCAGGTCGTCCGCCAGGTTGGTGATGACGGCGGCGACGTGCGGCATCTGCGACATGCCGGCGAACGTCGCACCGCCCTTGAAGTCCGCGAGGACGAAGTTCAACGTCTCCGACGAGTGCGTGACCGCCAGGCCCAGCACCAGCGTCCGCAGCAGCTCCGACTTGCCGGAACCGGTCGCGCCGACGCACAGGCCGTGCGGGCCCATGCCCTCCTGCGCGGCCTCCTTCAGGTCCAGCATGACCGGCGAGCCGTCCTCGCCGACACCGATCGGCACGCGCAGCCGCTCCGACTGCGACCGCGGCCGCCACGTCCGGCTGACGTCGACGGAGGCGGCGTCGCCGAGGTTCAGCAGGTCGGTGAAGTCCAGGTTCGCCAGCAGCGGCTCGTCGTCGTCGCCGCCCGACGCCATCCGCAGCGGTGCCAACTGGCGGGCCAACGCCTCGGCGGCCTCCGGGCTCAGCCCGTCCGGCGTGCCCTCGTACACGAGCCCGTGGCCCGACTCCAGCCGCAGCTCGCCGGGGTGGACCACCACCGAAAGCTGGCCGCGCGCCCCGGCGCCCTCGCCCCGGACGACCTCGACGATCGTGACGCCCTGCAGGCCCTCCGCGGCGGCCAGCGGCGACATCGGCGGCACCGTCTGCCCGTCGAGCACGACCACGACGTGCGGCCGGTCCAGCAGCGGGTGGTCGCCGCCCTGGAAGCGCGGCCGTCCCTCCAGCAGCCCGGCGAGCAGGTCCTGCAGGTCCATCGGGTCCGTGGTGATCAGGCGCCGCGTGCCCGCCCCGTCGACGGCGCCCCGCGCCTGCACGTGCGGCAGCCACTTGGCCCACTCCCACCGCGGCGCGGCGTCCTGGCCCGCGGCGACGGCGATGACCAGGTCCTCGGGCGAGTGCAGCGACGCCAGCGAGGCGACCATGGCGCGCGCGGACGCCCGTACGGACTCCTGCTCACCGCTCACCGTCACGTGGTAGAAGGCGCGCAGCGACACCGCCATGGGCAGCCCGTCGAGCGTGCCGTGCGTCGCCAGGAACTGGCGCATCGCGCCCGCCGTCAGCGGCTCCAGGTCGTCCACCGGCGCCGTCTCGGGGGCGACCAGCGGCGTGGCGAGCTGCTGGCTGCCCAGGCCGACGCGCACCTGCCCGAAGTCGTCGTCGCCCACGCGCCGCTCCCACACCCGGCTGCCCTCGGCGACCAGCGCCCACAACTGCTCGGGGGAGGGGTGCAGGTAGAACTGGGCGTCACGCTGGAGGCGCGCGGTCCGCAGCACGGCACGCCGCGTCTGGTTCAGGTACTTGAGGTAGTCGCGCCGCAGGTCGGCGAGCTGTCCCTGGGTGCCGCGCCGGTACCGCACCAGCATCGCGATGCCCATGCCGACGGTCGACGCGATCATCACCATGCCCATGATCCGCATGATCGGGTTCGGGGTCATGAAGAAGAACACGACGGAGCCGCCCATGCCGAGCATCGGCAGGATCTGCATCAGCGCCCCCTCCTGCTGCCCACGGGGCAGCTCGGGCGGCGGTTGCACCTGCACCTGCTCGCTGGGCACTTCGGACGGCAGGACCCGTGGTGGGCGCTTGACGACGATCTGGCTCACAGCTCACCAATTCCCTTGCCGGACGGAAACGTTCCTATCGGCGCCCCCGTGGCGACGGGTTCCATCCGCGGTTGGGGATCCTACTTGCGTGGGGGGTGACGGCCGGGCGGTAGGGTGACGCGACGGATTTGCGGACCCGTGAACTACCGCAAAACAGGGGGCATTCGAAGCGCAGGCAGGCGCTTTGGCCACGACGGCGCCGGCACACCGCCGTCCACGCCCGAGAAGTCACCGTTCTCACGAGGGGAAGCAGAAGGTGAGCATGACGGCCCAGGCGGCGGCCACCACGACCGGCCACCCGGCTCCCGCGACGCCGTCCGGCGGCGGAACCGGCTTCTGCCGCGTCACCGTCGTCGCGCCCGACGGACGCGTCGACGTGGCGCTGCCCGAGGACATCCCGGTCGCCGACCTCTACCCGGAGATCCTCCGGCTGTCCGGCCAGAGCCCCGCCGAGGGCGGCCCGGTCGGCTACCACCTGGTCCGCCGCGACGGCACGGTGCTCGACGCGGCCAGGTCGCTGGCGGCCCAGCGCATCCTCGACGGCGAGCTGCTCTCCCTGCGGCCCTTCGCCGAGTCGCTGCCGCCGGCCGTCTTCGACGACGTCTCGGACGCCGTCGCCTCCGCCGTCGCCCGCGACCGCCGCTTCTGGACGGACGCGCTGATGCGCGGCTCCGGCCTGTTCGGCGGCTCCGTCCTGCTGGTGCTGCTCGCGTTCGTCCTGTGGCAGGCCGACCCGCGCCACGACACGCACGGACTGCCGGGCATCCTCGCCGGCGTCGCCGCGCTGCTCCTCCTGGCGCTCGCCTGCGTCCGCGCCCGCGTGTACGACGACCGCGGCTCGGCCGTCGCCCTCGGCCTCGGCGCGATGGCGAACGCCGCCGTCGGCGGCTCCGGACTGCTGTCGTTCGCCGCCGGCCAGGGCCCGGGGCGGCTGCAGTTCCTGCTCGCCTGCGCCGCCGTCCTCGTCACGTCGCTGATCCTCATGCTCGTCGCGCCCTCCGGCGACGGGCCGTTCGTCGCGTTCGTCTTCGCCTCCGCCGTGGGCCTGCTCGTGACGTTCGCCGCGATCCTGACGGGCATCGGCCCCGTGGAGACCGCCGCGGTCTGCCCGCCCCTCGCCGTCGGCGCGCTCGCCTTCCTGCCCGGCCTGTCCACCCGCCTCGCCCGGCTCCCCATCGGCTTCGACCCGCCCCGCACCACCGTCGGCGGGTACGACGGCGGCGACGGCGCCCCGCAGGGCCCGGTCGACGCCGCCCGCATCGCCGCCCAGGCCCGGCGCGGCCACGAACTGCTCGTCGGCCTGGTCGGCGGCTGCGCCCTGGTCGCGGTCACCGCGGCGGGCGTGCTCGGCTTCTCCGACAACGTGTGGGGCCAGCTCCTCGCCCTCACCACGGGCGCCGCGATGATGATGCGCGCCCACCTGTTCCGGTACTCCGCGCAGGTCGGCTGCGCGCTGGCCGCCGGCCTCGGCTCCCTCGTCCTGCTCGGCCTCGGCCTGTGCGTCAACCCCCCGGAGGGCGTCGTCCGCGCCGCGCTGCGCGGCGACAGCGGGGCGCTGGACCTGCGCACGGTGTGGCTGGCCGCGGCCATCGCCCTCGTCGCGGCCCTGATCGTCGCCATCGGGCTGATCGTGCCGAACAAGGGCGTCACGCCCTTCTGGGGCCGCTTCCTGGAGATCGCGGAGGGTTTCTTCCTGCTCACCCTGGTCCCGCTCTGCCTGGCGGTCTTCGACGTCTACCACGCGATCCGCGCCCTCACCTCGTGAGCGCCTCGTGAGCACGCCGCACGGCGGCACGTCGTACGGCGCCCACGCGGACTGGTACGCTGTGTGACGGCCGTTTGTGTACGCGCCCCCGGAGCATCTGGGAGCAGCGCTCATCGAGCCTTCGCCTCCGAGTCACGGAAGTCCCCCTGAGACCAAGACCAGGGGCACTCGCGGGCGCATCGAACACCAAGAGGAGTACCGAGTGTCTCTCGACGCCGCCACGAAGAAGCAGATCATGGCCGAGTTCGGCACCAAGGAGGGCGACACCGGCTCCCCCGAGGTCCAGGTCGCGCTGCTCTCCCGCCGCATCTCGGACCTGACCGAGCACCTGAAGACCCACAAGCACGACCACCACTCCCGCCGTGGTCTGCTGATCCTCGTCGGCCAGCGCCGCCGCCTGCTGCAGTACCTGGCCAAGAAGGACATCCAGCGCTTCCGCGCGCTGGTCGACCGCCTCGGCATCCGCCGCGGTGCGGCCGGCGGCGCCAAGTAAGACGCCGTGAGGGGAGCGGTTCCCGACGACAGGGAGCCGCTCCCTTTGCTGTACGCGTGTACCGCACGCGGTGATCGGAATGCGATCCTGGGTACAGGCTCAGTAATCTGGTCGCACAACGACACAACGAACACCCCATGACGCGGACGGAACCGGACGCGTTCATGGCACGGAGGAGAGGCCGCCTCGCCGTCGCCGGTCCTCGGTAGTGGCCCCCGGGCCCCATGGGACGCAAGGTCCCAGGGCGCACCCGGGTGCTTCGATCGAAGACCGGCCCGCAGACAAGGCGAGATCTCTCCGCTCCCCGTCCCGCGCCACACGGGCGCACGGACGAAAAGACGACAAGCAAACGGAGAAACCGCTGGTGGAGAACGAGACCCACTACGCCGAGGCCGTCATCGACAACGGCCCCTTCGGCACCCGCACCATCCGCTTCGAGACGGGCCGCCTGGCCAAGCAGGCCGCCGGCTCGGCCGTCGCGTACCTGGACGACGACACCATGGTGCTGTCGGCCACCACCGCGTCCAAGAAGCCCAAGGACCAGCTCGACTTCTTCCCCCTGACGGTCGACGTCGAGGAGCGGATGTACGCGGCCGGCAAGATCCCCGGCTCGTTCTTCCGCCGCGAGGGCCGGCCCTCCGAGGACGCGATCCTCACCTGCCGCCTGATCGACCGCCCGCTGCGCCCCTCCTTCAAGAAGGGCCTGCGCAACGAGATCCAGATCGTCGAGACGATCATGGCGCTCAACCCCGACCACCTCTACGACGTGGTCGCGATCAACGCCGCCTCCTGCTCCACGCAGCTGGCCGGCCTGCCCTTCTCCGGCCCCATCGGCGCCACCCGCGTCGCCCTCATCAAGGGCCAGTGGGTCGCCTTCCCGACGCACACCGAGCTCGAGGACGCCGTCTTCGACATGGTCGTCGCGGGCCGCGTCCTGGAGGACGGCGACGTCGCGATCATGATGGTCGAGGCCGAGGCCACCGAGAAGACCATCGAGCTGGTCAAGGGCGGTGCCGAGGCCCCCACCGAGGAGGTCGTCGCCGCCGGTCTCGAAGCCGCGAAGCCGTTCATCAAGGTCCTGTGCAAGGCCCAGTCGGACCTCGCCGCCAAGGCCGCCAAGCCGGTTGGCGAGTTCCCGATCTTCCTCGACTACGAGGACGACGTCCTGGAGGCGCTCACCGCCGCCGTCAAGACGGAGCTCGCCCAGGCGCTCACCATCGCCGGCAAGCAGGAGCGCGAGAACGAGCTGGAGCGCGTCAAGGCGGTCGCCGCCGAGAAGCTGCTCCCGCAGTTCGAGGGCCGCGAGAAGGAGATCTCCGCGGCGTACCGCTCGCTGACCAAGTCCCTGGTCCGCGAGCGCGTCATCAAGGACAAGGTCCGCATCGACGGCCGCGGCCTGACGGACATCCGTACGCTCGCCGCCGAGGTCGAGGCGATCCCGCGCGTGCACGGCTCCGCGCTGTTCGAGCGCGGCGAGACGCAGATCCTCGGCGTCACCACGCTGAACATGCTGCGCATGGAGCAGCAGCTGGACACCCTCTCCCCGGTGACCCGCAAGCGCTACATGCACAACTACAACTTCCCGCCGTACTCCACCGGCGAGACCGGCCGCGTCGGCTCCCCGAAGCGCCGCGAGATCGGCCACGGCGCCCTCGCCGAGCGCGCCCTCGTGCCGGTGCTGCCGTCGCGCGAGGAGTTCCCGTACGCGATCCGCCAGGTGTCCGAGGCGCTCGGCTCCAACGGCTCGACGTCCATGGGCTCGGTCTGCGCGTCCACGATGTCGCTGCTGAACGCCGGTGTGCCGCTGAAGGCCCCGGTCGCCGGCATCGCCATGGGCCTGATCTCCCAGGAGATCGACGGCAAGACGCACTACGTCACCCTCACCGACATCCTCGGTGCGGAGGACGCCTTCGGCGACATGGACTTCAAGGTCGCCGGTACGAAGGAGTTCGTCACCGCCCTCCAGCTCGACACCAAGCTGGACGGCATCCCGGCCTCCGTCCTGGCCGCGGCCCTCAAGCAGGCCCGCGACGCCCGCCTCCACATCCTCGACGTGATGATGGAAGCGATCGACCGCCCGGACGAGATGTCCCCGAACGCCCCGCGGATCATCACCGTCAAGATCCCCGTGGACAAGATCGGCGAGGTCATCGGCCCCAAGGGCAAGATGATCAACCAGATCCAGGAGGACACCGGCGCCGAGATCACGATCGAGGACGACGGCACCATCTACATCGGTGCCGCCGACGGCCCGTCCGCCGAGGCCGCCCGCGCCACGATCAACGGCATCGCCAACCCGACCATGCCGGAGGTCGGCGAGCGCTACCTGGGCACGGTCGTCAAGACCACGACCTTCGGTGCGTTCGTCTCGCTCCTCCCGGGCAAGGACGGCCTGCTGCACATCTCGCAGATCCGCAAGCTCGCCGGTGGCAAGCGCGTGGAGAACGTCGAGGACGTGCTCGCGGTCGGCTCCAAGGTCCAGGTCGAGATCGCCGAGATCGACCAGCGCGGCAAGCTCTCCCTCATCCCCGTCCTCGCGGACGAGGAAGGCGCCGAGGGTACCGAGGACGCGAAGGACGACACCGACAAGTGACGTCCCGTAGTCTCCGGACGACGGCCCGCACCTCCTCGGAGGCGCGGGCCGTCGCCCGTACCCAAACGCTTCTCCCCGGCAAGGACGGCATCGGCACGGTCCGCCGCACCACCCTCCCGGGCGGCCTCCGCATCGTCACCGAGACGCTCCCCTCCGTACGCTCCGCCACCTTCGGGATCTGGGCCCACGTCGGCTCCCGCGACGAGACGCCCACCCTCAACGGCGCCACGCACTACCTGGAGCACCTCCTCTTCAAGGGCACGCGGCGGCGCAGCGCCCTCGACATCTCCGCCGCGATCGACGCGGTCGGCGGCGAGATGAACGCCTTCACGGCGAAGGAGTACACGTGCTACTACGCGCGCGTGCTCGACACGGACCTGCCGCTCGCCATCGACGTCGTCTGCGACATGCTCACGGGCTCGCTGATCCTCGCCGAGGACGTCGACGCCGAGCGCGGCGTGATCCTCGAAGAGATCGCGATGACCGAGGACGACCCGGGTGACGTCGTCCACGACCTGTTCGCCGAGACGATGTTCGGCGACACCCCGCTGGGCCGCCCCGTCCTCGGCACGGTCGACACGATCAACGCCCTCACCCGCGACCAGATCGCCCGCTTCTACAAGAAGCACTACGACCCGACGCACCTGGTCGTCGCCGCCGCCGGCAACGTCGACCACGCCGCGGTCGTCCGCCAGGTCCGCCGCGCCTTCGAGAAGGCCGGCGCCCTGACCCGCGCGGACGCCGTCCCGGTCGCCCCGCGCGACGGCCGCCGCGCCATCCGCACGGCCGGCCGCGTCGAACTGGTCAACCGCAGGACGGAGCAGGCCCACGTCGTCCTCGGCGTGCCCGGCCTCGCCCGCACCGATGAGCGCCGCTGGGCCCTGGGCGTCCTCAACACCGCCCTCGGCGGCGGCATGTCCTCCCGCCTCTTCCAGGAGGTCCGCGAGAAGCGCGGCCTGGCCTACAGCGTGTACTCGTACACGTCGGGCTTCGCCGACTGCGGCCTGTTCGGCGTCTACGCGGGCTGCCGCCCCAGCCAGGTCCACGACGTGCTGCGGATCTGCCGCGACGAACTGGACCGGGTCGCGGGCGAGGGCCTGTCCGACGACGAGATCGCCCGCGCCGTCGGCCAGCTCTCCGGCTCCACCGTCCTCGGCCTGGAGGACACCAGCGCCCTGATGAACCGCATCGGCAAGAGCGAGCTGTGCTGGGGCGACCAGATGTCCGTCGACGACATGCTGGCCCGCATCGCCGCCGTCACCCCCGACGAGGTCCGCGCGGTGGCGTCCGAACTGCTCGGACAGCGGCCGTCGCTCGCGGTGATCGGCCCGCTCAAGGACAAGCAGGCGGACCGCCTCCACGCGGCCGTCTCCTGACCCGACCCCTCCGCCGCAACCCGTAAGGAAGCAAGCATGAGCAAGCTGCGCGTGGCCGTCCTCGGCGCCAAGGGCCGCATCGGCTCCGAAGCGGTACGAGCCGTGGAGGCCGCCGACGACATGGAACTCGTCGCGGCCCTGGGCCGGGGTGACTCGCTGGACGCGCTCACCGAGAGCGGCGCCCAGGTCGCCGTCGAGCTGACCACCCCCGACTCGGTGATGGACAACCTCGACCACTGCGTCCGCCACGGCATCCACGCCGTCGTCGGCACCACCGGCTGGACCGACGAACGCCTCGCGCGGCTGCGGGGCTGGCTCGACGCCAGCCCCGCCACGGGCGTCCTGATCGCCCCGAACTTCTCCATCGGCGCGGTCCTCACGATGAAGTTCGCGCAGATCGCCGCCCCCTACTTCGAGTCCGTCGAGGTCGTGGAGCTGCACCACCCCCGCAAGGTCGACGCCCCCTCCGGCACGGCCACCCGCACCGCCCAGCTCATCGCCGCCGCCCGCGCCGACGCCGGCTGCGCCCCGCAGCCCGACGCCACGGCCACCGCCCTGGACGGCGCGCGCGGTGCGAACGTGGACGGCGTCCCCGTCCACGCCGTACGCCTCCGCGGGCTCCTGGCCCACCAGGAGGTGCTGCTCGGCGGCGAGGGCGAGACGCTCACCGTCCGCCACGACTCGCTGCACCACAGCAGCTTCATGCCCGGCATCCTGCTGGGCTGCCGTCGCGTCGTCTCCGCCCCGGGCCTCACCTTCGGCCTGGAGCACTTCCTCGACCTCGGCTGATCCCCATGGGCGCGAAGATCACGTACTTCGTCATGGCGGCCTTCCTGGCCGTCTGGTTCGTCCTGGTCGGTGGCCGCGGCGTGGCCCTGATCCAGCAGGGCACGGCCATCACCGTGACCCTCGGGCTCGCGGCGATGGTCCTGCCGGCGATCGGCGTGTGGTTCCTCTGGATGAACACCCGGTTCGTCACCAAGGCCAACCGCCTCGCCGCCGAGCTGGAGGCCGAGGGCGGCCTGCCCGCCGACGAACTGCGCCGCACCCCCGACGGGCGGATCGACCGCGATTCGGCCGACGAGGTGTTCGCCAGGCGCCGCGCGGAGACCGAGGAGGCGCCGGACGACTGGCGCTGCTGGTTCCGGCTCGCCGTCGCCTACCGCGACGCCCGCGACACGCCCAGGGCCCGCAAGGCCATGCAGCGCGCGATCGCCCTGCACGACGAGCGGCCCGTCGCGTCCTGAGCGGCGGGGCCCGCCCCACGGCCCGTGCCCCGCGTCCCCGGACACCGGGACGC
>NZ_JAWCTQ010000079.1:0-10709 GCF_032423885.1 Streptomyces tamarix
CGGAGCGGGGCCGACGGCCGGCGTCAGCGCACCCGGCCGTAGAGGACCTTCTTGGTCCAGATCCGCTCCAGCTTCACCACCGAACCCGCCTTCGGGGCGTGCCAGATCCGGTTGCTCCCGGCGTAGACGCCGACGTGGTAGACGCGGCCGCCGGAGTGGAAGAAGACCAGGTCACCCTTTTGGAGGGTGGAGGCCGAGATGTGGCGCGTGCGGTTGTACTGCTGCTGCGCGGTGCGCGGCAGGGTCTTGCCGGCCTGCTTGTACGCGTACAGCGTCAGGCCGGAGCAGTCGAACCGGGACGGGCCCGCGGCTCCGTACTTGTACGGGGAACCCTTCTTGGAGGCCGCCACGTTGAGGGCCTTCGTCGCGTACGCGGGGCCCGCCGCCTGTGCGTCGGGGGCGGCGCCCGGTGCCAGCAGGGTGCCGGCGAGGGCGGCGATGGTCAGGGCCGAGACGGTGCCGGTTCGGGACAGCACGGACGGAACGTGATTCTGCGCGGTCATGCGCAACCCTTCGTCATCCGCCTGCGAAGGATGACCTGTCGGGTTCGGGCAGGCGAAGTTGCCCGGCCGCTGACGCGGCTTCACCCCAAGGGACGGCCGGTGGTGCGCACGTCCCGGTACTGCTGGGTCCTCCACTCCTGCCGATTCACTTCGTGTCGACCAGATCCGGACGGCGGCAGGACTCGGCGTCCACCCGGACCGCCTCGCCACGGCGGCGAGGGCTTGTCGTCGACAGGGATCTTGACCCATGAAGGGAGGGATTTCCGAACGGAATCGGCATTTTGTGAGACTCCTCACCGTTGGCGGAATCCATGTGTGGCGAGTTGCCGAGGGGTTACGGGGGCGCGTCCGGGGGGTGTGCGGCGGACGACGCGGGGCGTGGGCGCGCGCACGGACCACGGCCTCCAGGCCCTGTCCCACCGGCGCGGTATGGGCGGTCTTCAGGTCCGGTCCACCGGCGGCCACTTGGGCGTTCCGCCGCGACCGGGGAGCCCGTCGCCACCCCGGGCGAGCCGTTGGAGGGCGCGGCGGGCGGGCACCTGCCGTGACCGGCCACCGGGTGGTCAACCCTCCCTCCGGAGGCGGCGGAGCGGCCCTCCGTGCCGTTCTCCGCTCCCCGGCCGGACGCGGTGGCCGCGGGGCCCGCCCGGCGCGCGGCGGGCCCCGCGGGGGACGGTGTTCCGCACCCCGGGCTCCGCCGCTTCGGCGCGTCCGAGGCGCCGTCAGGTCCGAGCGAGGGCGACCGGGAGCCGCACGGGGAGCCGTCGAACGGGTCGGTGACGTCAGGTCCGGGCGAGGGCGGCCAGCAGTTCGTCCTCGCGCCGGGCGCTGAGGCCCGCGCGACGCGGGCGGTCCAGGCCCTGCCCGCGCTCCCAGCGGAGGGTGTCGGCCAGCAGCTCCGCACGGGGCCGGTGGCGCAGGCCCGCCGCGCGCGCCGCGGAGCCGTCCCGGGCTGACCAGCCCTCACAGCCGGGCTCGACCAGCCACATCGGCAGCGACTCGGGGCCCATGTACTCGGCCACGCCGTGCGCGAGGAGCCAGGCCGAGTCGGCCGTGACGACCGGGCCCGTGTGCCCCGCGACGTCGCGGGACAGCCCGATCCACTCGCGGAAGGGGACGACGGGGCCGACCGCGTCGTACGTGCCGGTGGTGCCCGCCTCGGCGGCGTCGAGCAGCCACGCGGAGAGGTCCCGTACGTCGACGGTCTGGGTCGGCAGGTCCGGCGTGTCCGGGACCAGCAGCGGTCCTCGCGGGTCGCGTGCGGCGCGGGCCGCCCAGTAGCCGGAGCGCCCGCTGTGGTCGCCCGGGCCGCCGATGAGCCCGGCGCGGGCGATGAGGAGCCGGTCGCCCGCGGCGGCCGTCGACGCCTGTTCGCAGGCGGCCTTCGCCCCGCCGTACGCCGAGCGGTCGACCTCGTCCCGGTCGGTCGGGGCGAGGAGCGGCGCGGACTCGTCGGCGCCGATCTCGGCGTGGGAGGCGTACGCGCTGACGGAGGAGACGTACGTCCAGTGCCGGGCCCTGCCGGCGAGCGCGGCGAGCGCCCGCCGGACGAAGCCCGGCTGCCAGGACACCTCGACGACCGCGTCCCACGCGCGGTCGAGCAGCGGCGCGTACGCGTCGGGGTCGCGGCGGTCGGCGGCGACGAGCGCCGCGCCGTCCGCGACCCGCCCGCTCTCGCCACGCGCGAGGCACGTCACCCGGTGGCCGCGCCCGAGCGCCTGCCGGGACAGCTCCCTGCCGAGCCAGGCCGTTCCGCCCAGTATCAAGATCTCCATTCCGCCACTCAAGCAGTACGGGGCCCGGGCGGCCAGAGCGGTTCGCCGTCGGCGCATCCGGGTTCCGTGCGGGGCGGAAGCGGTGACTCCCCGGGGCGGTGGTCGTTGGCGTACCACGTAGGCACGAATGCGACGAAAGGGACAAAAATGGAGCAGAGTGGCGGGTCCTGGGCGTACATCGGTTCGTTCACCTCGGGCGGCGGGCGCGGCATCACCGTCGCCGCCGTGGATCCGGCGAGCGGGGCGCTGACGCCGGTCGCGGCCACCGACGCGCTCGTCGATCCGTCGTGGCTCACGCTCGACCGGGGCACCGGGGTGCTGTACGCGGTGAGCGAGACGGAATCCGGCGCGGTCACCGCCTTCCGGGCGGCGGGCCCCGAGCTGACCCCGCTCGGCCGGCCCGTCCCGGTGGACGCCTCCGGCCCCACGCACCTGAGCGTCGCCGGACGCCGGCTGCTGACCGCCAACTACCGGTCCGGGAGCGTCAGCAGCCTGCCCCTGGACGCCAGCGGCGGCATCGCCGGACCGGCCGTCGTCCTCTCCCACCACGGCTCCGGTCCGGACCGGGACCGGCAGGAGGGGCCGCACGCCCACCAGGTGGTGCCCGACCCGAGCGGCCGGTGGGTGCTCACCACGGACCTGGGGACCGACTCGGTGCGGGTCTGCGCGCTCGACGCGGAGAGCGGGGCGCTCCGCGTGCACGGGGAGGTGGGGCTCCGCGTGGGGTCGGGGCCCCGGCACCTGGCGTTCCACCCGGACGGCGCGGTCGCGTACGTCCTGCACGAGCTGGAGCCGCAGGTGACCGTGTGCCGCTGGGAGGCGGCGTCCGGGTGGCTGGAGCCGCTGTCGGAGGTCGCGGTCGACGGCGGCGGCCCCGAGGACGTACGGGCCTACCCGTCGGTGCCCGCGGTCTCGGCGGACGGGCGGTTCCTCCGGGCGGCGGTGCGGGGCTCCGACACGCTCGTCACGCTGTCCCTGGAGGACGGGGCGGAGAAGCCGCGGCCCGCGGGGAGCGTGGGGTGCGGCGGGAGCTGGCCGCGCGACCTCGTCGCTGACCCCTCGGGGCGCAGGCTGTACGTGGCGAACGAGTGGTCCGGGGACGTGACGTGGTTCGACGCGGACCCGCTGGACGGGCGGCTGCGCCGCTGCGGCTCGGTGGAGGTGCCCGCCGCCGCGTGCGTCGTCTTCTCCTGAGCCGGTCCGGGGCCCCGGGCCGGCCGGGGCCGAGCGGAGCCACCCGGGAGCGGGCGGGCACCGGACGCCGCGCTCGGCGGCCGGGACCCCCTGCGCGCCGTGTGTGCCGCGGCCACTCGGGGCAGGGGGGTCGAGGACGCTCCGCGACGGCCCGAGGCCCGTCGGTGCGGGGCGCCCGCGGCGCGAGGTGGTCCGCGTGCAAGCACGGGAATGCCGTCGCGCCGTGTGACTGTTGATACCTGGAGTACCTACCGAACGACGTAAGGATCGACCGCTCGTGAGCAAGGTCCCCTCCCTGACCCTGAACAACGGTGTCACCATGCCGCAGCTCGGCTTCGGTGTCTGGCAGGTGCCGGACGCCGAGGCGGCGGAGGCGGTGGGCACCGCCCTCGACGCCGGCTACCGGAGCATCGACACCGCCGCCGTGTACGAGAACGAGCGCGGCACCGGACAGGCCGTCACGGCGTCCGGGCTCCCCCGCGAGGAGCTGTTCGTCACCACGAAGCTGTGGAACAGCGAGCAGGGGTACGATTCGGCGCTCCGCGCCTTCGACGCCTCCCTGGAGCGGCTCGGCCTCGACTACGTGGACCTGTACCTGATCCACTGGCCGATGCCGGCGCGGGACGCGTACGTCGACACGTACAAGGCGCTCGAGAAGATCCTCGCGGACGGCCGCGCCCGTGCCATCGGCGTGTCCAACTTCCTGCCCGAGCACCTGGAGCGGCTGATGGACGCCACCTCCGTCGTGCCCGCCGTGAACCAGATCGAGCTGCATCCCCAGCTCGCCCAGGCGGAGTCCCGCGCCTTCCACGCCCGGCACGGCATCGCGACCGAGGCGTGGTCGCCGCTGGGCCAGGGCCGCGGCCTGCTGGAGGTGCCGGCCGTCGCGGCCGTCGCCCGCAAGCACGGCCGCACGCCGGCGCAGGTCGTGCTGCGCTGGCACCTCCAGCTCGGCAACGTGGTGATCCCGAAGTCCGTGACGCCGTCGCGGATCCGGGAGAACATCGACGTCTTCGACTTCGAGCTCGACGCGGAGGACATGGCGGCGTTCGCGGCGCTCGACGAGGGCCGGCGGCTCGGGCCGGACCCGGCCGTCTTCGGCGCCTGACGCACGGCACGGGAGGGGGGCGCGGTCGCGGGTGCGGCCGCGCCCCCCTCCCGTGCGGGCACACGGGGCGTGCGGGGCCGCCCGGTCAGACCTTGCGGTTCATGGGGCCCCAGGAGCCGCGCTGGCGCGCCACCTCCTCCTCCGCCTCGTGGAGCACCGCCAGGTCGATCCAGCAGACCGGTTCCACGTCGCTGAGCAGCGGCTCGTTGTCCGGGCCCCGGGCCACCTCGTGGCCGCGCAGGGCCCAGGGGCGCACGTCGCCGTTCCGCTCCTGGCGCAGGTGGCAGTAGTCGTACAGGCGGCGGGCCACCCAGAGCCGTACGGGGCGGTCCTCCCACCAGCTCTCGACCTGGAGCGGGTTCGCCGACAGGCCCGGCATGGGGATACCGGTCAGGTGGTCCACGCTGCGGGTGTCCTCCATGTCCCGGGCCGGGCCCCGTGACCAGCGGACGAAGAGACGGCCGTGCCGCTCCACGAGGTCGGTCAGCTCCGCCAGGCTGCTGACGGTCGGCAGCTCCGTGACGCCGTCGGGGGCCGTTCTGCGGGTCGGCGCCGCTGCGGTGTCGTCCATGTGGTTCATCCTCCTCGTCGTGCGGGACCAAACGCGCGTACCCACCCGTAACAGGATGACTCCTCGTGTCGGTCGACGCAGGTCGGAACGCCCGGCCGTCCGGTGCGGATGATCGGGAGAACGGCGGAAGCCGCCCGTCCGGTGGGCGGCGCCCGTTAGCGTCCCCCCATGGGAAACTCACAGAACCCTCACACCTCATCCGCCTCACGTCGCACACGGGTCCGGCGGCTCTCGGCCGCCGTCGCGGGAGCGGCGGCCCTGGTGGCCCTCAGTGTCGGCGCCGCCCTCGCGGCCGGCACGGACGAGACCCCGGCGCCTCCGTCGAGCACGTCCGCCACCCCGACGCCGGTCGATGACTCCACGGGCGGCACGGGCGGCAGCGGGTCGGTCGGCGTCACGGAGGGCAGCGGGGACACCGGCGGCAGCGGGTCGAGCGGTGCCACCGGAGGCGACGGGGACACCGGCGGCAGCGGATCGGTCGGCGTCACGGAGGGCAGCGGGGACACCGGCAGCGCCACGGGCGGCTGGATCGGCGGCGGCTCGGGCGGGACCGGCGGGGAACCGACCGGCGGGCCGACCGGCACCCCGCCGACCGGCGGCGCCTCGCCGTCCCCGTCCGTGCCGCCGAACCTGGCGGAGATCGACCGGCGGATCACCGAGCTGAACCAGAAGGTCGACCAGTTGCCCACCAAGAAGGAGCTGGCGGACGCCCTGCGCGCCTTCGCCGACCAGCTTGAGGGCTCCGGCTCCTAGCCCCGCAGCGTGCCCGCCGCCCTCACCCGGCGCGGGCCGGGCGCCTCGCGCACGGCCGTCGCGAGCCGGGCGAGGGCGGCGGCGTCGGGTCCGCCCTCCTCGGCGCTGAACACGTGCACGACGAGTCCGGTCTCGCCGGGCGCGGCCGGCACGTGCAGCGTCTCGTAGTCGAGGGTGAGCGTGCCGGCCACGGGGTGCCGCAGCCGCTTGCGTCCGGCGCCGCACATCATGACCTCGCCGGAGGCCCAGATCCGCCGGAAGTCGGCGCTGTACGAGGAGAGTTCCGTGATGAGCGCGGCCAGCCGCCCGTCCTCCGGGTAGCGGCCGGTGGAGACCCGCAACTGGCCCACGGCCTCCGCCGCCCGCTCCTCCCAGTCGGGGAAGACGTCCCTCGACGCGGGATCGAGGAAGAGGTACCGGCCGTTGTTCCGGTCGCGGCGACCGGGGTCGGCCAGACCGCCGATCAGTTCGGCGCCGAGGCCGTTCCAGGCGACCACGTCGAGGCGGGGATCGGTCACGAAGGCGGGCAGTCCCTCCACCGCGTCCAGGAGCCGCCGCAGCACGGGGCCGACCCGGGTGGCGGGTGCGGGGCCGCGCCGGTCGGCGGCGAGGGTGGCGAGGTGCCTGCGCTCCGCCGCGTCGAGGCGCAGGGCCCTGGCGAGCGAGTCGAGGACCTCGGGGGACGGCTGGGTGGCCCGGCCCTGTTCGAGGCGTACGTAGTAGTCCACGCTGATCCCGGCGAGCTGGGCCAGCTCCTCCCGGCGCAGCCCGCGCACCCGGCGGCGGCCTCCGCCGGCCAGGCCGACGTGTTCGGGGGCGACGCGGGCCCGGCGGGCCCGGAGGAACCCGCCCAGCGCCCGCCGCGGGTCGCCGATCCCTCCGGCCCCGCCGCCGGAGGCGACGGCGCCGGAGGGGATGCCGTCCTCCGAGGGGATGCCGTCGTCGGCGCCGTCCGTGCGCTGCGTCCGGTCCGCGATCTTCATGGGGACAAGTATGCGTGGTACCGCGGGTACCAGGATCGGCGTTCCCTCGGTCGTACAGGGTCCTGGCTGCCGGACCGCGGACGGGAGAGCGTGGGGGCATGACCGAAACCACCGCGCGGCAGCGCAAGAAGATCCTCGTCGTCACCGCCCACCCCGAGCCCCGTTCGCTCACCGCCGCCCTGACCGCCTTCGCGGCCGACCACCTGCGGGCGGCGGGGCACGAGGTGCGGGTCTCCGATCTGTACGCCATGAAGTGGAAGGCGACGGTGGACGCCGACGACTTCCCCGAACATCCCGCGGGCGGGAGGCTGGACGTGATGGGCGCCTCGCAGCGGGCCACGCTCGCGGGGCGGCTGACGCCGGACGTGGCGGCCGAGCAGGAGAAGGTCCACTGGTCGGACGCGGTGGTCCTGCAGTTCCCCCTCTGGTGGTTCTCGATGCCCGCGATCCTGAAGGGTTGGATCGACCGGGTCTTCAGCTGCGGGTTCGCGTACGGCCCCGAGGTCCCTGCGCCCTACGGCGGCGGAGCCGCCCTGGCGGGGCGCCGCGCGCTGCTGTCGGTGACGGCGGGCGCGCGCGGGACGGCGTTCTCCGACCGGGGCGTCCACGGGCGGCTCGCGGACGTCCTCCACCCGATCCAGCACGGCGTGTTCTGGTTCACGGGCATGGAGCCGTTGGAGCCGTTCGCCGTGTACGGGGCGAACGACCTGCCGGAGGATGCCTTCGCGGCGGCGCGCCAGGCGTACGCGCGGCGGCTCGACGCGCTGTTCACGGACGAACCCGTCGCGTTCCGGGCGCTCGCCGGAGGTGACTACGACCGCGACATGAGGCTGCTGCCGGGCGCGGAGGCGCCGGGGACGAGCGGTCTCGACCTCCACCTCCGCCCGGCCGGCTGAGCGGCGGCGGCCGGGCGGGACGGGCGGGCCGTCAGCTCCCGTCGACCGGGAGCCAGCGCGAGTACGCCTCCGGCTGGTAGTACTTGCCGGTGTCGCCGTCGTAGCGCAGGGCGCGCAGGCGGACGTTGCCGGACTCGGCGTAGTCCTTGTCGCACTTCACCCAGCGGTTGTAGCCGGACTTGTTGCGGCACGCCTCGGGGGCCCGGCCGTAGTCGGTGTAGACGCCGCCGATCGCGGACATGCCGTCGGACGCGGTGTCCAGGACCCAGATGACGTCGCCGTCGTGCTGGAAGCAGACCTTGGAGCCGTACGTGGCGACGCACCAGCTGTCCGGCGGCAGGGAGGAGGACGCCATCGGGGTCTGGGTGCCGGTGGTGGCCTCGCCCTGGTCCGCGCCCTGGGCGACGGTCCACTCCGGGGCGTCGGCCACGGCGTCCTCGGCCGTGGCGGGGGTGGCGGCGAGCAGCAGGGCCGCGACGGCCCCGGCGGCGCCCAGTGCGGTGCGCCGGGCGCGGGGCGCCCGGGACGGGGAAATGCGCATGTGGAGACCCTTCGCGTGTCATGGGCGTTCCAAGAACGTGAGGTGATCCTAGCTTCAAGATCATTCCTCGCGCACCCGGAGGCGTCCCGCCGGTACGCGGAGCCGCGCCGGGGCGGGCCGGTTCCGGCGCTCTGAACGGCGGCGACCGCTCCGGCGTCCTCGTACGGGGGCACGGGACCCGCGCTTCCCGCGCGGGAGCTCGACGGCGACCGGCGGGGGCCGGACGACGCCCGCCCGCGCCCGTACCGCCCTTCCGTGCCCCGCCCCCGGTCCCCCGCCCGCCGTCCGCCGCCGGCCGCCGGTGGCGCGGGGCGGGACACGGCCGCGTCAGGCGGGCGGTGCCGTGGTGAGGGACCGCCAGGTCTCCTCGTCGACCGCGCCGGTGGCGGGCAGACCGTGCCGGCGCTGGAAGTCCCGCACCATCTGCCGCGTGGCGGCGGTGTAGGCGCCGGTGATGTCGGCGGGGTGCCCGGCCCGGTGCAGGAGGTCCTGGACCGCCTCCACCTGTGGGCCCCGGTCCCCCGGGGCGGCGGGCAGGACCAGCATCCGCCAGGTGTGGCGTCCGACCTTCCCGTCCGGCTGGAGGCCGTTGCGCTCCTGGAAGGCGACGACCTGCGCGTGGGTCTCCGGGCCGAAGACGCCGTCCGCGCGCAGGGTGTGTCCGTGTGCCTTGAGCAGGCGCTGGACGGTCCAGGTGAGGGAGGACGTCTCGCCCTTGCGGACCAGCGGCCAGCGGGGGGCCTCCGGGCGGGGCGGCGCGGCCGCCGGACGGACCCCGTGGCCGGTGCCCGGTTCCAGGGCCGCTCGGCTCGCCGTCCAGCCGGCGATGAGGACGGCCCCCGTCACCGCGGCGACGAGGAGGGCGCGCCGGACGGTGCCGCGTCTCGGCGGCGCCGTCCGCGGACCGGGTTCGGCGGCGGCGTGCCGGTCCGGTCGCGGGCCGGTCAGGCCGCCTGGCCGCGGGTCGGGGTCCCCGGCGGGTCGCTGGACGGCGCGGGCGCTCCGGGCGAGCAGGAGAGCGGCCTCCAGGCCGTCCGGCGGGGCGCCGAGAACGGCGTGGAGCGTCCGTACGGCGTCGGGGGGCGCCGCCAGCGGATGGGCGGGGTTGAGGTACCGCGACAGGGTCGTCTGGGTGACGCCGACCTGCCGGGCGAGCGACGCCTGGGTCGGTTTCCGCCGTCCTGTGCGCGCGGAGTCCTCCCACCACGTCCGCAGCAGCGCCGACAGCTCCCGGCCCGCCCCGTCCGCCGTCCCGTTCGGCGGCGCCTCCGCCATGTGCCCTCCCGAGCTTCACCAGCGTGCATGAGCGCACGTCACAGCCGTGCATGGGTGCATGCATGATTCCGCATCGGGGACACCGCCGGTGCCGCTTCCCGGGGCCCGCCGGGAGCCCCATCGTGGGTTCCCGGCGGCCCGCACCGCCCGGTCCCCGCGGTTTCCACGGGACCGTCCCCGTGCGGGAGGCCGTCCCCCGGTCGGGGGCACGGCTCGTAGAGAACCCTCGAAGGAGTGACCACCCATGTCCGTGATGTCCTACCTCGGTTTCCGGTCCGCCGCGATCGGCGTCGGCGTCGCCGGCCTGCTGGCCGGGGCCGTCGCCACCGCACCGGACGGGCTGGCCGTCCCCGCGCGGCCCGGCGAGGCCGCGGCGGCCACCACCACCCTGACCTTCACGCGGAACTCCGGCGACCCGACGAACTCGCGCCTGTCCGTGGTGCGGGACGGCCGGACGGTGGCCGTCTTCCGCGCGGGCTCGGGCCTCGGCGCGAGCCACCCGCAGGGCCGGGACGAGTGCGCCCGCTCGAAGGGGTGGCTGCCGGCGGGCACGTACTCCGTCGGGGCGCGCACCACCCGGTACAACGGCCGGGTCATCAAGGGCTACGCGATCCCGCTGAGCGACAAGACGTGCAAGGACGGCAGGACCCCCCGCACGGAGCTGTTCATCCACAGCGAGATGACGCGCGACGGCGGCCAGGGGCAGGCCGAGGGGCAGCGGTGGGACGGGGTGAAGGACTACAAGTCCGCCGGGTGCGTCAAGCTCTCGCCGCAGGACATCAAGAAGCTGTTCGGTGTCCTCGGGCAGGGCTCGGCGCCCAAGCGGCTGACGGTCCGCTGACCCCCGGCCCCGGGTGCCGCCCGCCCGGCGGGGCGGCACCCGCGGCACGCGGCGGACGGGGCGCGGCGTACGGCGGGTACCGGGGCGCGGCGTACGGGGCGGACGGGGCAGGGCGGGCCGGGGCAGGGCGGACGGACACGGCGGGCCGGGGCCGCCCGGTTGGTCGTGGAGGCCGCCGAGCCGACCGGTGTCCGCCCCGACGCGGCGGGCACCGGCGTGCGGCGCCTCGCCGGCGCCGCCGGACGGGGCCGCGGCGCGGGGGACCCGGC
>NZ_JAWCTQ010000008.1:0-196258 GCF_032423885.1 Streptomyces tamarix
CGGGCGGCTCCCGTGCGGGCCGGGCGTCAGCGGGCCGGGCCGCCGCGCTTGGCCCGCAGGGCGGCACGGCCCTCCGCGCCCTTGCGCTTCCAGTCGCGCCGCAGCTCCGCCCGGACCCGGGCGTCGGTCTTGGCGACGATGTACTGGTTCTCCCGCAGCAGCTTGCGGTAGCTGTCCAGGCGCCGTTCCGGCAGGGTGCCGGCCTCGACGGCGGCGAGGACCGCGCAGCCGGGCTCGGCGCCGTGGGCGCAGTCGTGGAAGCGGCACGAGGAGGCCAGCTCCTCGATCTCGGAGAAGACCTGCCCGACGCCCGCCCCGGCGTCCCACAGGCCCACCCCGCGCAGCCCCGGCGTGTCGATGAGGACGCCGCCGCCCGGCAGGGCGAAGAGGTTGCGGGTGGTGGTCGTGTGGCGGCCCTTGCCGTCGACGTCCCTGATCTCCTGGACGGCCATGGCGTCCGTGCCGAGCAGGGTGTTGGCGAGGGTGGACTTGCCGGTGCCGGAGACGCCGAGCAGGACGCTCGTACCGCCGGCGACGGCCTCGCGGAGCGCGTCGACCCCCTCACCGGTGGCGGCGCTGAGGGCCAGCACCGGCACGCCGGGGGCGGCGGTCTCCACGTCGTGGACGAGGTGGGAGACCCCGGCCGCGTCCGGTACGAGGTCGGCCTTGGTGAGGACGACGAGCGGCTGCGCGCCCGACTCCCAGGCCAGCGCCAGGAACCGCTCGATCCGGCCGAGGTCGAGCTCGGCGGCGAGGGAGACCGCGACGATCGCGTGGTCGACGTTGGCGGCGAGGATCTGCCCCTCGGACCGCTTCGACGACGTGGAGCGCACGAAGGCGGTGCGGCGCGGCAGGTACGCCCGTACGTAGCGGGGCGTGCCGCCGGCCGGGTCGACGGCGGCCCAGTCGCCGGTGCAGACGACCCGCAGGGGGTCGTGGGGCGTCACGAACGCGGTGTCCGCCCGGATGACGCCCTCGGGGGTGATGACGTCGCACTGCCCGCGGTCGACGCGGACGACCCGCCCGGGCAGCAGGCCGCGCTCGGCGTACGGGGTGAACTCCGCCTCCCAGTGGGTGTCCCAGCCGTAGGAGGAGAGCGGGGAGGAGGAGGTGGTGGTGAACGAGGAAGACAAGGGGTGCCCTTCGCGAGGGTGGCCCCGGCGGCGCGCGCCTCGACGGGCGCGGCGGGAAAGGACTCGGGTCAGCCGGAGACCACGGGAGCGGGAATGCTGATCTTCTGAGGCCGGGTCAGCGCCCGGGCGGCGGCAGTCGTCAACGTCCTCACCTCCCTGGTTCGTCGCGTCGGGTCGTCGTCGGCGTTCACGCTAGCCGGGGCGCGTCCGGACGCGCCACCGGTTTTTCCACCGCAGCGCCCGTACGGCAGACGACGTATGACAAGGCCCCCCATTTCGCCGTATCCGGGAGCGGCGCCCGATGGCGATCCGTCGAGGTGTGCGTACGCCGGTCGCAGGATGTGGTCGCCCGCGACGGGCCCGCGCGCCTGGTCCTCGCGCCGGGGCGCGCCCAACGGCGCACCCCAGCCAGCCCACGGAACAACACCTTCCGTTTGCGCGGGATCGGTGCTGGACGCGGAGAACGCTTATGACAACCATTGTCGTTTGATGGCATGCTCGTCCTCCGTCCGTCCCGCCGCCACACTCGGGCCCAGCACGCAGTCCTGCCCAGTTCCACGCCCCGTCCCTTCGAACAGTCCGCTCGAGCAGTCCCTTCGAGACGACCTCACAGAACCTTCGAGAGGACCAGGACCAGACCCGCATGAGTGAACCGCTGTATCTCGCGCCACGCCTGGAGCCGCGGCTCGCGGCGCTGCTGGACTCCCCCGCCTTCCTCCACCCCCTGGTGACCGCCCTGGGCTCGCCCCTCAACATCGTCCTGCCGGACCAGATCGCCGACAACGTCCGCGGCTTCCGCGACGTGTACGCCCGGCACCGGCTCACCGGGCGGATCTTCTTCGCCCACAAGGCGAACCGTTCGAGCGCCCTGGTGCGCCGCCTGGCCGCCACCGGCCCCGAGGCCGCCGTCGGGATCGACGTGGCCTCGCTCGGCGAGCTCCAGCACGCGCTGGGCGGCGGCCTCACCCCGAACCGGATCGTCGCGACCGGCCCCAAGGACCCCGACTACCTGTGGCTCGCGGCCCGTACGCGCACCACCGTCGCCGTCGACTCCCCCGCCGAACTGACCGCCCTCGCCGCGCTGGTGGAGCGGTTCCGGCTGCCGCGCGTGCCCGTCCTGCCGCGGCTCTCGGAGTTCACCGCGCCGGGCACCCGCGTCCTCACCCGGCGCAGCCGCTTCGGCACCCCGGCCGACGACGCCGGCGCGCTGCTCGACCTGGCCGAGAAGCACCAGGGCAGCGTGGAGTTCACCGGGGTCTCGTACCACCTCGACACGATGGGCCTCGCCGAGAAGGCCGTCGCCCTCGAAGGCTGCCTGCGGGTCCTCGACGAGGCCCGCCGGCGCGGGCTGCGGCCCCGGGGCCTCGACATCGGCGGCGGATTCGGCGTCGACTACCTCGCGGACGGCGCCCAGTGGGAGCGGTACACCACCGAGCTGACCCGGGCCCTGCTCGGCCGGCGCGCCCCGCTCACCTGGGAGGGCCACGGCTACGGGCTGCGCGGCGAGAACGGCACCCTGCGCGGCGCCCTCGGCGTCTACCCGGGCCACCGCCCCGTCGCCGGCCCCCGCTACCTCGACGAACTGCTCGCGCAGACCGCCCCGTCGCTGGGCCGCCCGCTGGCCACCCTGCTCCTGGAGAACCTGTACGACCTGCACACCGAACCCGGCCGCGCCCTCACCGACCAGTGCGGCCTCACCCTCGCCCGGGTGCTGGAGGTGCGCGTCACGGCGGCCGGCGAGCGGCTGGTGCGGCTCGCGGCGAACGCCCGCGACATCGGCCTGGAGGACCACGGGCTGCTCCTCGACCCCGTCCTCGTACCGGGCGCGCCGGAGGAACCGGGGCGGGGCGGCCCGCCCGTCGGGGTGTACCTCCTGGGCAACCTCTGCCTGGAGTCGGACCTGATCAGCCGCCGCCTGGTGTTCCTGGAGCGCGAGCCGCGCCCCGGCGACCTGCTGGCCTTCGCCAACACCGCCGGGTACTTCATGGACTTCACCGCCGACCACGCCCTGCACCAGCCGATCGCCCGGAAGGTCGCCGTGTACCGGAGCGGCGAGGACGGCCCCTGGAGCTGGTGCCTCGACGAACAGTACTGGCCACACCTCACCGCGGGGGACGACGAATGAGGTACGAGCACATCACCGACGCCATCGGCGACACCCCCCTCGTCCGCATCGACCCCGAGGTCCACGGACTGCGCCACATCGACCTGTACGCGAAGCTGGAGATGCTCAACCCGTTCGGCTCGGTGAAGGACCGGGCCGCCTGGCACATGGCGCGGCCCCACCTGGAGGAGGCCCGGCGGCAGGGCCGTACCGTCGTCGAGCTGTCCAGCGGCAACACCGCCAAGGCCCTCGCCGTCATCGCCGGCATGCACGGGCTGCCGTTCCGCAGCGTCACCAACCGGATGAAGGTCCCCGAGATCAAGGACCTGCTGCTGCTCCTCGGCGCCGAGATCGAGGAGCTGCCCGGCCAGGCCGAGTGCCTCGACCCGACCGCGACCGAGGACCCGCTCACCCGCATCCACCGGATGCTCACCGAGGACGACGGCCGCTACCTCCACACCGACCAGTACTACAACCCGGCCAACGCGGAGGCCCACGCCTCCGGCACCGGCCCGGAGATCGTCAAGGACCTGGGCGGGACGGCCCCCGACTGGTTCGTCGCCTGCGTCGGCACCGCCGGGTCGTCCACCGGCGCCGCCCGCGCCCTGCGCGCCCACGACCCGGCGACGCGCGTGGTCGGGCTCGTCGCGCAGAAGGGCGACTTCGTGCCGGGCATCCGCAACATCGACGAGGTCCACGAGGTCGGCCTGTTCGACCCGGAGACGTACGACGCGCTGGAGGCCGTCTCCGCCGACGAGGCCATCGACGGCATGCTGACGCTGGTCCGCCGCTGCGGCATCCTCGGCGGGCCGACCGGCGGGGCCGCGTACTTCGGGGCCGTACGCCACCTGCGCGAGCGGGACGCCGAACTCGCCGAGGCCGGCGGCGGGCGGCGCGCGACGGCCGTCTTCATCGTCTGCGACCGCGTCGAGAGCTACATGAGCTACGTGCGGCAGCGCCGCCCCGAGCTGCTGCGCCGCCCGCCGCGCCCCAACTCCCCCGCCACGCTCACCCCCCAGGAGCTGGCGGCCGTGCACGTCATCGGGGTCGAGGAGGCCCGGGCGTGGATCGCGACCGAGCGGCCCGTCGTCGTCGACCTGCGCGGCTCGTTCGCGTTCGCGGCGCTGCACATCGAGGGCTCCGTCAACATCGTCGACGAGCTGTTCGAGGAGCTGCTGCACGGCGGGCTGCCGTTCGGCCGGTCGCAACCGGTGCTGCTGGTCTGCCCGGTCGGCGAGCAGTCGGTGACGTACGCGGCGCTGCTCACCCGCATGGGGCACCGCAACGTGCGCAGCCTGGCCGGCGGGGTGATCGCCTGGCGGGACGCGGGCGCGCCGATGGTGCGGGACTGAGGGGGCCGCCGATGCGTACTTCTCCGACCGGCACCGCCCCGGCCGCCGGGCTGCGCGAGTGGCAGCGGCCGCTGCGGGAGCAGTTCCCGATCGTCACCGGGCACCCCGGCCTCGCCTACCTGGACAGCGCGGCCACGGCGCAGAAGCCGAAGGCCGTCCTCGACGCCGCGCAGGCGTACCTGACCGGTTGCAACGCCAACGCCGGGCGCGGCACGTACACGTGGGCCAACCGGACGACGGCGCTGATCGAAGAGGCCCGGGAGCGCGTCAAGGCGTTCCTGGGCGACCCGGACCCGGACCGGTCGACGGTGTGGTTCACCAGCGGGACCACGGAGGGGCTGCGGACCGTCGCCCGCGACTGGCTGGTGCGGGAGCTGGCGGACGGCGACGAGATCGCGGTGCCGTTCGCCGACCACGAGGCCAACCACCTGCCGTGGCTGGAGGCCCGGGACCTGCTCGCCGAGCGGGGCGTGCGGATCACCGTGCACCCCGTGCCGTACCAGCAGGACTCGGGCGACTACGACCTGGAGGCGCTGGCCGCGCTGGCCGCGGCGGCCGGGGAGCGCCTGCGGTTCGTGGCGGTGACGCACGTCCACCACGTGTACGGCGCCGACATGAACGTCCACCGGGTGCGCGAGGTGGTCGGGCCGGACGTGCCGCTCTGCCTGGACGCGGCGCAGAGCGTGGGCCACCTGCCGGTGGACCTGGGGGCCCTGGACGTCGACTTCGTGGTGTTCTCCGGGCACAAGGCGATGGCCCTGCCGGGCACGGGCGTCGTGTGGGCGCGCGGGCGGCGGGGCGGCCCGTTCCGGCCGGGCGGCTGGCAGGGCACGCCCAACACGGCCGGGATAGTCAGCCTGCGGGCCGCGCTGGACTGGCTGGACGCGGCGGGCCTGGCCCGGATCGAGGAGTGGACGGTCGGGCTCGGCGCGCGCCTCACGGACGGGCTGAGCCGCCTGGAGGCGTACGAGGTGCTGGGCTGCGGGCTCAGCCTGGCGGCCGACTCGACGGTGCAGCGCCGCCAGGGCCTGGTGACGTTCCGGCACCGCGCGATAGGCGCCAACGACCTGGGGTTCATCCTCGCCGCGCACGGGCTGCTGGTGCGGGCCGACGGGCTGTGCCAGGCCCGGGCGGGCGAGAGCGAGTCCTCGGTGCGGGTGAGCCTGCACGTCTACAACACGCCCGAGGAGGTCGACCGACTCCTCGGGGTGCTGTCCGACCTGGCCGACGACCGGCCCGGCGGGCGGCGGTAGCAAGGAAAAGAGCAAGGGAGCACAAGGGGACGATGTCTCGAGGATTGATGTCGCGCCGGCTGACGGCCGAGCGGGCGGGCGAGTGGATCCGCCGGTGGGACCTCCAGCAGCAGCGGTACGCCTGCGACCGGGAGGCCCGCTTCACGGTGATCGCCGATGTCGTGGAGACGGCGGTGGCGGGGGTGTCCCGCCCGCTCGTCGCCGACCTCGGGTGCGGCCCCGGCTCGCTGGCGGCCCGGCTGGCCGGGCGGCTGCCGCACGCCGAACTGGTCGGCGTGGACACCGATCCGCTGCTCCTGGCGCTGGGCCGGGCGCACCACGGCACGCACGTGCGGTTCGCGGACGTGACGATCGGCGCGCCCGGCTGGCTGGCCCGGCTGGACCTGGGCCGGCCGATGGACGCGGTGGTGTCGGCGACGGCGTTGCACTACCTGCCGGAGCCGGCGCTGCTGTCGGTGTACGAGCAGGTGCGGGAGTCGCTGCGGCCGGGCGGGGTGCTCGTCAACGGCGACCACCTGTTCCAGGAGCACCCGGCGGTGGCGGCGCTGGCCGAGGTGGTGGGCCGCCGCCACGCCGAGCGGCACGGGGCGGACGCCCACGAGGACTGGCGGGGCTGGTGGGAGGCGGCGGAGTCGGCGCCCGAGCTGGCCGGGCCGCTGGCCGAGCGGGCCCGGCGCGGGCCGGGGGCGGGCGGCGACAACGGGCTGACGCTCCAGCGCCACGTGGAGCTGCTCCGCAAGGCGGGCTTCGACGCGGCCGGCCCGGTGTGGCAGTACGGGCCGAGCTGCGTGCTGGTGGCGGTGCGGGGCGGGTGAGGGCGTACCGCCGCGCACCGGCGCGGCCCCGGAGGCGGCGCCGTCTCCGGGGCCGCGCCGCGGTCAGCCGGCCGCCGGGACCTCGGTGCTCTCGGTGAGTTCCCCGTGCCCGGGCGGCGTGCCCCCGCGGCGGCGCCGCCCGGTGTGGACGACCAGGTCGCGCACCCCGTCGACGGCGGGCTGCGTCCAGCGGGCGGCGAACGGGCCGAGCATGACGAGGATCAGCACGTACGCGGTGGTGAGCGGGCCGATCCCCGGCTCCGCGCCGGCCGCCAGCCCGGCGATGACGACGGAGAACTCGCCGCGGGCGATCAGCGCCCCGCCCGCCCGGAGCCGCCCGCGCCGGCCGACGCGGGCGCGGCCGGCCGCGTACCAGCCGGTGGCGATCTTGGTGAGGGCGGTGACGGCGGCGAGGAGCAGCGCGGGCAGCAGGACGGGCGGGATGGACGCGGGGACGGTGGACAGGCCGAAGAAGAGGAAGAACACCGCGGCGAACAGGTCGCGCAGCGGGGCGAGGATCCTGCGGGCGCCCTCCGCGACCTCCCCGGACAGGGCGATGCCGACGAGGAACGCGCCGACGGCGGCGGAGACCTGGAGCCGCTGGGCGACCCCGGCGACGAGGACCGTCATGCCGAGGACGACGAGGAGCAGCATCTCGGGGTTGTCGGAGGAGACGGCACGGCTGATGTGGCGGCCGTGGCGCAGCGCCAGGTAGAGGACGACGGAGACGGTGCCGAGGGAGATCAGCAGGGTGACGCTGCCGCCGGCGAGGCCGACGCCCGCGATCAGGACGGTGAGGACGGGCAGGTAGACGGCCATCGACAGGTCCTCCATGACGAGGACGCCCAGGATGACGGGGGTCTCGCGGTTGCCCAGCCGTCCGAGGTCGGTGAGGACCTTGGCGATGACGCCGGACGACGAGACCCAGGTGACCCCGGCGAGGGCGACGGCGGCCAGGGGCCCCCAGCCGAGGAGGAGGGCGGCGGCGGCGCCGGGCAGGGCGTTGAGGACGAAGTCGACGGCCCCGGCGGGGTACTGGGTGCGCAGGCTGCTGACGAGTTCGCCGGCGCTGTACTCCAGGCCGAGGAGGAGCAGCAGCAGGATCACACCGATCTCGGCGCCGACCGCGACGAAGTCCCCGCTGGCGTCGAGCGGGACGACGCCGCCCTCGCCGAGGGCGAGTCCGGCGAGGAGGTAGAGCGGGATCGGGGAGAGCCCGACGCGTTCCGCGAACCGGCCGACGAGCCCGAGGGCGAGGATGACCGCCCCCAGTTCGATGAGGAGCGCGGTGGTGTCGTGCACGGTCACTCCCCGCCGATGATCGCGGTGAGCGCGTCGACGCCCTCGCGGGTGCCGACCACGACGAGGGTGTCGCCGATGGCGAGGCGGAAGTCGGGGCCGGGGGCGGGGTGGGCGCTGGTGCGCCGCAGGACGGCGACGACGGACGCGCCGGTGCGGGAGCGGGCCCCGGTGTCGCCGAGCAGCCGCCCCCCGTACGGGGAGCGGCGGGTGACGGGGATGTGCCCGGTGACGAGGTCCAGGCCGTCGGTGCGGATGCCGTCGGCCGGGGCGGGGTCGATGAGCCGGGCGAGGGCGGTGGCGTCCTGGGGGGTGAGGGGGACCGTCGCCTCGCAGGTGTCGGGGTCGTCGGGGCGGTAGAAGCCGAGGAAGCGGCGGCCGTCGTGGTGGACGACGACGGAGAGGTGCCGCCCGTCCTCGGTGGTGAAGTCGTACTGCGTGCCGACACCGGGCAGGGGGGTGCGCCGCGTACCCATGACCGCACCTCCGGGACGGCGGATGACGGGTGGAGCGAGGAGCCTCACCCTATCAACCCACGCCCTTTATGACCCCGTATGCCAGGATCAGTCCCCTCCGGGGCGGTGGGCGGGCGCCGAACCTCCGTGTCCGATCCGTACAAGACCGGGGCGAGCGGCGGCCCGTACGGTGCGGGCATGACCGTGACACCCCGTTTCGACGCGATCGGCCTCGTCGTCTCCGACATGGCCGCCTCCCTCGCCTTCTACCGCCGCCTCGGCCTGGACGTCCCGCCGGAGGCCGACTCCGCGCCGCACGCGGAGGCGACGCTGCCCGGCGGGCTGCGGATCATGTGGGACACCGAGGAGGCGGTCCGCGCCTTCGACCCCGGCCTGGCCGCCGGCGGCGGCGACCGGACGGCGCTCGCCTTCCGCTGCGACGGCCCGGCCGGGGTCGACGCGCTGTACGGGGAGCTGGTGGCGGCCGGGTACCGGGGGCACCTGGCCCCGTGGGACGCCCCGTGGGGACAGCGCTACGCGGTGGTCCTCGACCCGGACGGGCGGGGCGTGGACCTGTTCGCCGACGTCGCGTAGGCCGCCGGGGTCCGGCCCGTCAGGGCGCGCACGTCGCGGGTCAGGTGCGCCTGGTCGGTGTAGCCCGCGGCGGCCGCGACCGCCGCGCACGGGGTTCCGGCACGGATCAGGGCGAGGGCCCGCTGGAGGCGGAGGACGCGGGCGAGGGTCTTCGGCCCGTACCCGAAGGCGTCCAGGGAGCGCCGGTGCAACTGCCGCGCGCCGATCCCCACCGCGTCGGCCGTGGCGGCGACGCTCCAGCCCGCGTCCAGCCGGGCCGCGACGGCGCGGAGCAGCGGATCGGGGCGGGGAGCGGCGGCGGCCACGCTCAGGGCCGCCTCCTCCAGGGCGGTGGCCGGGTCCCCGGGGGCGGCGGCCACGCGGGCGGCGAGCCGGCGGGCGCGGGCGGCGGGCCACAGGTCGGCCAGGTCGACGCGCCGGTCGCGCAGTGCGTGCGCCGGTACGCCGAGCAGGGCGGGCGCGTCGCCGGGCGCGAAGCGGACGCCGGCCCAGGCGGCGCCCGCGCCGTCGGGGGCGTACGCGCGGGTGTCGGGGCCCGCGACGAGGAGCCGTCCCTCGGTCCACAGCAGGTCCATGCAGCCGTCCGGAAGGACCGGGTGGACCTCCCCGCCGGGGCGGGCCGCCCCGCCCGGGCGGGCTCCGGTCAGGGTCCACACGACCGCGCCGTCCAACCGGGAGGGCCGCTCCCGGTAGCGGGGGGTCAGTCCGGCTCCCCGTCGCGGCCCCGCGGGACCGGCCCGCCCTGGGCGGGCCCCTCCTTCGACTGCCGGTCCTTCTCGGCCCTCTCCCGCTGGAGGCGGGCCCTCACGTCGTCCGGGGGGAGGAAGCGGGACCAGCGCTCCGGGAACTCCGACGGCATGTCCGGGTCGCCGTCGCCGGACTGGGCGCGGGCCAGCAGGGCGGCGACCTCCGCGGCGCGGGCCCGTTCGGTCTCGGCGCGGGCGGCGGCCGTGGCGACGGACGGCCAGACCCGGTCGACGGCCGCGTTGACGGCGGCGCCGACGAGGACCGCGAAGGCGGAGATGCCGATCCACAGCAGCACGGCGATGGGCGCCGCGAGGGAGCCGTAGATGGTAGGGCCCTCGACCGTGCTCGTCAGGTAGATGCGCAGCAGGAAGCTGCCCAGCACCCACATGGCGAGCGCCACCAGCGCGCCCGGCACGTCCTCGATCCACGGCGACCTGACCGGTACGGACACGTGGTACAGGGTCGTGAGGAACACGATGGACAGCAGGATCACGACCGGCCAGTACAGGACGGACACCACCTCCGTGCCGAACGGCACCACCGCCACGACCCGGTCCGGGCCGACGACGGCCAGCGGCAGGACGACCGCGCCGATCACCAGGGCGATCAGGTAGAGGAGGAAGGCGAGCAGCCGGGTCGCGACGATGCCGCGGTGCCCGTCGAGGCCGTACATGACGGTGATCGTGTCGATGAAGACGTTCACCGCGCGCGAGCCCGACCAGAGCGCTATGGCGAAGCCGATCGAGATGACGTCGGGCCTGCCGCCCCGGGTGACGTCCTCCAGCAGGGGCCTGGCGATCTCGTTGACGCCCCGGTCGGACAGGACCGTGCCGACCGCGGCGAGGCTGTTCTTCTCGATGGACGCGACGGTGGTGGTGTTCGTCCAGTCGTCGATGTAGCCGAGCAGGCCGAGCAGGCCGAGCATCAGCGGCGGCAGGGACAGGAGCGTGAAGAACGCGGCCTCGGCGGCGAGGCCGAGGATCCGGTACTCGATGCACGAGTTGACGGTGTCCTTCAGGAGGAGCCAGGCCATCTTCCGCTTCGACACGTTGCGGTAGAGGGCGCGGGCCCGGTGGAGCCGGCCCGGGGACGCGTCGGGGGCCGCGCCCTGTCCTGCGGGGCCCGGGGACCCGGCCGGCTCGGGTGTTTCCTTTGCTGCCTGCACCTCCTTACCGTATCCGCATGGCAGCCACCACCCACACCGTGACCAACCAACCCCCGCCCCTGGTCGGGTACGACGTCTTCACCGCGGACCGGGCCCTGGTCGAGGCGGTGGAGCGACACCTTCCGACCGGACTGCGCGAGGAGGCCCGCGAGGAGCTGTCGTCGCTGGGCACCACCGCCGGATCGGCGCAGGCGCAGTCCTGGGGTGCCCTCGCCAACGAGTTCCCGCCCCGGCTCCGCACCCACGACCGGTACGGCAACCGCGTCGACGAGGTCGAGTTCCACCCGGCGTGGCACCGCCTCCTCGGCCACGCCGTCACGTCCGGGCTGACCTCCGCCTGGGGCCGGCCCGGCGGGCACGTGCGGCGCGCGGCCGGGTTCCTGGTGTGGTCGCAGACCGAGGCGGGGCACGGCTGCCCGCTGTCGATGACGCACGCGGCGGTGCCCGCGCTGCGCACGGACCCCGAGCTCGCGGCCGTGTGGGAGCCGAAGCTGACCTCGAAGGTGTACGAGGGCGAGGAGTTGCTGCCGCCGACCGCGAAGGCGGGCGTGCTGTTCGGGATGGGCATGACGGAGAAGCAGGGCGGCAGCGACGTCCGCGCCAACACGACGGCGGCGAAGCCGCTGGACGCGGCGGGCGAGTACGTCCTGACGGGCCACAAGTGGTTCTGCTCGGCGCCCATGTCGGACGGCTTCCTGGTGCTGGCGCAGGCCCCCGGTGGGCTCACCTGCTTCCTGGTGCCGCGGGTCCTGGAGGACGGCACGCGCAACGTGTTCCGGATCCAGCGGCTGAAGGACAAGCTCGGCAACCGGTCGAACGCGTCCGCCGAGGTCGAGTTCGACGGGACGTGGGCGCGCCGGGTCGGCGAGGAGGGGCGGGGGGTGCGGACCATCATCGAGATGGTCGCCGCGACCCGTCTCGACTGCGTGCTCGGCTCGGCCGCGCTGATGCGCCAGGCGGTCGCGCAGGCGGTGCACCACACGGCGTACCGCAGCGCGTTCGGCGGGCCGCTGATCGACAAGCCGCTGATGCGCAACGTCCTGGCCGACCTGGCGCTGGAGTCGGAGGCGGCGACGGTCCTCGGGATGCGGCTGGCGGCGGCGTACGACGCGGTGGAGTCGGGCGCCCCCGCGGCCGGCGGCGGGTCCGCGGAGTCGGAGCGGGCGCTGCTGCGGCTGGCGGTGCCGACCGCGAAGTACTGGGTGACCAAGCGCTGCACGCCGACGGTGGCGGAGGCCCTGGAGTGCCTGGGCGGCAACGGGTACGTGGAGGAGTCGGGCATGCCGCGGCTGCTGCGCGAGTCGCCGCTCAACTCCATCTGGGAGGGCTCCGGGAACGTCCAGGCGCTGGACGTGCTGCGGGCGCTCCAGCGGGAACCGGGCGCGCTCGACGCGTTCCTGCGGGAGGTCGGGCAGGCGCGCGGCGCGGACCACCGGCTGGACGCGGCGGTCAAGGGCCTGCTGACGGAGCTGGCGGACCTGGACGGGATCGAGGCGCGGGCGCGGCGGTTGGTGGAGCGGATGGCGTTGGTGCTGCAGGGCTCGCTGCTGGTGCGGTGGGCGCCGCCGGAGGTCGCGGACGCGTTCTGCGCGTCCCGGCTGGGCGGCGACCGGGGGGCGGCGTTCGGGACGCTGCCGCACACCCTGGACCTCCGCGCCGTCGTGGAGCGGGCCCGGCCCTAGGCGGTGCCGCCGCGCGGTGCCGGGCGCCGCGGGTGGGGTCCGCCGCCCCGGACCGGCCGGCGCCGGGGACGCGTCCACCAGTCGCCTCGGCCGGGGCGGGGCGGGGCGGCTGGGGCCCGAACGGGATCGTGCGGAGGCCCGGGGCCGGGCCGGGCTGGGCTGCGGGGCGGGGCGGGGCGGGGCGGGGCGGGGCGGGGCGGGGCGGGGCGGGGCGAACGGTTCAACCGTTGACCTGGTCGGCGCCTTTCGTTGTCCCGCCCTTCGGCATGGGATGGGATCGCCTCACGGGCGGAGGCGGAGGAGCCTCCGGCGACGAAGGGGGATCCATGAATACTCAGCGACTTCGCGTGAAGCGGGCTCTGGCCGGCGTGGTGGCGGCCGCCGCCCTGAGCGGCCTGCCGGTGGTGACTTCGACCGCCCACGCCGACCCCAGCTGCTCCGTCAGCGCGTCGGGCTCCGTCGCGAACAACAACGCGCTGACGGTGACCGTCAAGAGCAACCCGTGCGGCCGCCAGGTGCGCGCATGGGTCGAGTGCGTCACGGCCACGGGATACACCAGCCAGAAGACCAGCGGCTCCACGACGGGCACCGGGACGCTGAGGGTGGACTGCGGGACGGCGTACGTGAACCGCTCGGGCCACGAGGTCTACGTCTCCGGCCAGGGGTGGACCCGGTACGTCTACTGACGGCCGGCCGCCAGCGCCGCCGCGGCACGCCGGAGGTGGTCGACGCAGACCGGGAGACCGGCGTCGAGGACCGCCGGGTCCGCGGTGACGCCCAGCGCTCCGACGGCGATCCCGAACCGGAGGACGGGCGCGGCGATCATCCGCGTCCCCCGCACCGGCCCCGGGGAAGCGGCCCATCCCCGCGTGCGGACGCGGTGGCGCTCCTCGGGGCACGGGTGGGGAAGCGCCAGGTGCGCGAGGACGGCCCGGCCCGCGGCATCGGCGTGGAGCGGCCTGGGCCGGCCGACCGCGGACCGCAGGGACACGCCGCGGGGGGCCTCCGCGTAGCCCGTGCACATCTGCATCGGCACGTCGGCCAGGACGGCCGTGTGCAGGCTCACCGTGTGTCCCAGCCGGTCGGCGAGGGCGCGCAGCACGTGGTGGGCGGCGGCGGAGGGCTGCGGCGGGGCGCCGTCCGCGTCGAGCTGTGCGGCGAGCGCGTAGTGGCCGTGCCTGGGCTGCCGGATGACCCCGGCCCGCAGGCCGGAGGTGATGACCCGCTGGACCGTGGAGCGGCTGAGGGCACTCCGGTGGACGATGCTCCTCAGCGGGTGGGGGCCGCGGCCCATCTCCCGCATGGCTCCCAGGACCCGGAAGGCCCGGTCGGAGACCCGCTCGGGCTCCTTGTCGTGGCGCAGTGCGGTCACCGCCGCCTCCTCCTCGTCACCGCCGCCTCCCCCTCGTCACCGCCGGGCGCCCCGGGGTGTGCCGGGGCTTTTGCGCCCCGAGTGCGCGCCCCCTCCAGGGCGCCCGTGTCCGCGGGCACCGGCCCGCACGGCCGGGCCCGCGCCGCCCGCGCGGCGGGCGAACGCGTCTCCGCCGCCGCGGGGAAGGGCCGCCCTCCCCCGCCGCGCGGGGCCCGTCAGACCGGCGCCGGCCGGCTCAGGGCCTCCCGTACCGCCGCCCGCGCCAGGACGGCCGTGGGGTCGACGACCGGCAGGCCGGCGCTCCGCTCGCCGAGGAGCAGCGGCAGTTCGGTGCAACCCGCCACGAGCAGGTCCGCGCCCCGGACCGCCAGTTCCCCGGTCGCGCGCTCGATCAGGCAGACCCCGGCCGCGCCGAGGTCGCCCGCCTTGACGCGGCGGATGGCGCCCGTCACGGCTTCGCCCTGGGTGAGCTCGCCCGGCACCACGACCCGCAGGCCCGCTGCCTCCAGGGCCCGTTGGTAGAGGCCGGCGCGCACCGTGCCGGTGGTGGCCAGGAGCCCGACCGACACCACCTCCGGGTGGTGGGAGCGGATCTCGGCGACCGTCTCCGCGATCATGTCGAGCATCGGGACGCGCACGCTGGTCCGCACCCCGTCGAGGAAGGCGTGCGCGGTGTTGCACGGGGTCGCGATGAGCCGCGCCCCCATCGCCTCGAGCCGGTGCGCGCCGCGTACCAGCCAGGGCGTCGGGTCGGGCCCGTGCCCGCTCAGCGCCGCCGAGCGGTCCGGGACCGTCGGGTCGGCCCACACGACGACCGGCACGTGCTCCTGGTCGGTACCGGCCGGGGTCGCGTCGATCACCTTCCGGTAGAAGTCGACGGTGGCCAACGGGCCCATTCCGCCCAGAATTCCGATGGACATCTCACGTCCCCCATTGATCGAGTGCGAGCTTGCCGACCAGCACGGTCACGACGACGAGCAACACGGCGCGCACGAAGCCGCTGCCGCGCTTGAGCGCCATGCGCGCGCCCACCGAGGCGCCCGCGAGGTTGAACACCGCCAGGAGCGGCGCGAGGGCCCACAGAACGGTCCCCTGGTACGCGAACATCGCGAGCGCGCCCAGGTTGGTCCCGACGTTGACGACCTTCGCGGTCGCCGACGCCGTGACCATGTCCATGGACAGGACCGCGACCAGGCCGATCACCAGGAAGGTCCCGGTGCCGGGCCCGAGCAGGCCGTCGTAGAAGCCGATGCCCGCGCCGACGACCACGACGGCGGCGAGGACCCGCTGCCGGGTCACGGCGCCCCCGGGCTTCTGCCCGAACTGCGGCCTCAGGACGACGAAGGCGGCGACGGCGAGCAGCAGCACCATGATCACGGGGCGCAGCACCTCGCTCTTCACGCCGGCCGCGAAGAACGCCCCGGCCACCGCCGCCAGGGCCGCGACGGAGCCGAGCCGGACCGCGAGCCGCACGTCGACGGGGGCCCTGCGGGCGTACGTCACCGCCGCCGCCGACGTGCCGACGACACCGACGGCCTTGTTGGTGCCGAGGGCGTACGCGGGGGGCAGGTGCGGGAAGGCGATCAGCAGGGCGGGCACCTGGAGGAGCCCGCCACCGCCGACCACGGCGTCGACCCAGCCCGCCAGCGCGGCGGCGACGCAGAGCAGCACCGCCGTGGTGAGGGTCAGGTCATGCACGGGCGTAGCTGTCCTTGCTGAGCACCCGGCCGCCGGCCCGCACCAGGACGTCGGGGCGCAGCTCGCCGGGGTACGGGTAGAACCGGCGCAGCCAGCGGTCCTCGCCGTCGTAGCGCGGCGTGAAGTCGCTGCGGCCGTGCACCACGATCCGGTTGTCCACCAGGAGCAGGTCGCCCCGGTCGGCCCGCACCGCCCGGTGCACCGTGTGCATGGCCCGGTTGAGGCGCTCCAGGGCCTCCTGTGCCGGGGCGTCCGTGCCGAAGGTGTTGTGCATGTTGAACCGGACCCTCGTACCGGGGGCGTCGGCCGGGCCGTCCGTGAGGACCGGGTGCGGATCGGTCACCGGCCGCTCGTCCTCGGCGAGGCCCCGCGTGAAGGAGAGCGGGAAGCGGCTCCGGTAGCGGTCGGTGCGCAGCAGCTCGCGGTCGGCGGCGGAGAGCAGCGGTTCGGCCTCCCGGACCGAGGCGACCATGGTGGCCGCCCGCCGGTCGTGGTCGGGGCGCAGGCACAGCAGGCCCAAGTGCGAGGGGCGCACCGGGTGGTGGACGTTCTCGGTGTGGAAGTCGAAGAGCGTGGAGCCGGAGTTCAGGGGCTTCGCCGCGTCGGTGGGGACCGGGTACACGTCGTGCACGAGCGCCCCGGACTTCTCGTCCTCGTAGCCGATCAGCCCGCCCAGCGGGTGGGCGAGCAGGGCGACGAGCAGGCTGGAGGAGTGCGTCTCGCCGAGGACGTTGGAGCCGTACACCGCCGGGGTCGCCGGGACGTCCCCGACGGGCAGCCCGCGCACCACGAGCAGGCCGTGGTCCGGCGGGGTGTCGCGGAAGGACTCGACGCCCTCGCGCAGCCGGGTCGGCAGGCGTGCGGCGAGCGCGGCGAAGGCCGCGGTCTGCAGGGTCTGTTCCAGGGGGCCCGGCAGCTTCGCCGTGTCGTGGAGCAGCTCCTCCAGGCGGGCGGTTTCAGCCGGGTCGAGGGTGAGCGCGTCAAGGTCCGCGCGGGGTTCCGCATACGTCGTCATGCCGACGATCCTGTGGCTCCGGCAAGCGCTGCGACCAGGGGTTTCGCCCGTCCGGAAGGGTCCATGACCCACACCGGTCACACCCCGGTCCTGTCCGGTAGGGGACGCGGCCTGAAGCGGACGCCCCCCGGCGCGCCACGGCCCCGTGCGGTACGGCAGCATGTGCGGCGCGGCAACGTCTTCGGGGGAGGTGTCGTGATGTCCGTTGTTCCTCTGTTCTCGTTCATCTGGGGCTGAATCGGTGCGATTGGTGCGGTCGGTACGGTCGGTGTCCTTCTCCGCCGTCAACGCGGGCGTGGTGGCGATGGCGGTCTCCTACGCGGGGCCGCTCGCCCTCGTCCTGGCCGCCGCCGAGGCCGCCGGCCTGAGCGCGGCGCAGACCTCGTCGTGGGTGTGGGCGATCTCCGTCGGCGCGGGCCTGACCTGCGTGGGGCTGAGCTGGTGGAGCCGCACCCCGGTGATCACGGCGTTCTCCACGCCGGGCGCGGCCATCCTGGTCACGGCCCTCGCGCAGCACGACTACGCCGAGGCCGTCGGCGCCTTCCTGTGCGCCGGCGTCGCGGCCACGGTGCTGACCGTCACGGGGGTGTTCACCCGGGTCCTGGCCCGGGTTCCGGAGGGGGTGGTCTCGGCGATGCTCGCCGGGATCCTCTTCTCGTTCGGCACCGCGATCTTCACCTCACTGCGCGCGGCCCCGCTGCTCGCGGGCGCCATGGTCGTCGGCTACCTGCTCGCCAAGGGCCTGTGGCCGACGTACGCGGTGATGTGCGCGCTCGCCGTCGGGCTCGTCGTCGCCGGGGCGAGCGGCGGCCTCCACCTGGACGTCGCGGGCCCCGGCCTGGCCGTGCCGCACCTCACGGCACCGGACTTCTCGGTGGGCGCGCTCGTCGGCATCGGCGTGCCGCTGCTCGTCGCCACGCTCGCCGGGCAGTACGCGCCGGGGATGGCCGTGCTGCGCGCGGACGGCTACCGGCCGGACGAGCGCGTCGTGTGCGGGACGACCGGGGTCGTGTCGACGCTGCTCGCGCCCTTCGGCTCGCACGCGATCAATCCGGCGGCCATCACCGCCGCGATCTGCACCGGCCCCGAGGCGCACCGCGATCCGGCCAGGCGGTGGGTGGCCGGGGTGAGTTGCGGCGTCGGCTACCTGGTCGTGGGCTGCTTCGGCTCGACGCTCGTGGCCCTGTTCACCGGGTTGCCGGAGGCGCTCGTGGCCACCCTGGCGGGGGTGGCGCTGCTCGGGGCGCTCTCCGGCAGCCTGGCCCGTACGGTCGCCGACGAACGCCACCGCGAGGCGTCCGTCGTCACCTTCCTGGCGACCGCCTCCGGGGTGACGGTCGCCGGCATCGGCTCACCCTTCTGGGGGCTGCTCGCCGGTGTCCTCGCGCACCTCCTGCTCAAGGTCCGCAGGGTCGAGCCAGCCGGCGCGTTCGGCGAGGACCGCGACCTGGAACCGGCTGGTGGCTCCGAGCGCCGACGTCAGGTCGCCGACGATCCGGCGGACCGTGCGGTCCGAGATGCCCAGGCGCCGTCCGACCCCCTCGTCGGTCAGGCCCTCCGCGAGTAGCCGGAGGACCGCCCGCTGCCGCCGGTCGGGCTCGCCCCACGAGCCGCCCTCCGCCGCGGTGCGCGTCCCCGTGCCGAAGGCGGTGGCCTGTGCCCACGCGTACTCGAACTGGCTGCGGAACACCTCGACCAGGGACGGGTCGTACACGACGACGACCGCCTGCTGCCCGTCCGTTCCGGTCGCGGGCACGATCGCCAGGTGCTGGTCGACGATGATGAGCCGGTGCGGCAGCGTCACGGCGGTGCGCACCTGACCGCCCGCCTTGCGCAACTCCCGGAGGTAGGCGGCCATGTGGGGCAGCGCGGCGGACGAGGCGAGGTGGACGGTGCGCATCGCGACGCCGCGCCGCAGCGCCCGCCGGTCGCGCGCCAGGCCCTCCTCCACCATGTGCTCGGGTGCTCCGCGGCCCGGGTGCAGCGAGACGACCTCCTCGCGCGCCTGCTGGGCGGCGTCCTCCAGGGCGGTCGCGATGTTGGCCGTGCCCTCCACGAGTTGGGCCTGGGTGCCGGAGATGCGCACGGCGTGGATGGGGTGGAAGTCGGTGAGCATCCGCACCATCGCCTCGCGGGTGCGGGTGATCTGCTCGATGAGTTCGTCGACGCGGCGGGCGTCGGCGGCGAGGAGGTGGTCGAGCGCGGACTCGGACGACACGCAGGCCCAGCCGCTGGGCGTGGCGGTGGTCCGCACCAACAGGCCGAGTTCGGACAGGACCTGGATGGCAGCGGTGTACTCCTCGCTGCTCCAGCCGAGCCGCCGGCAGACGGCCGCGGGCGTCCAGGCGGCGTCCTGGATGGCGATCGCGTAGAGGCTCTGCGCGAGCTTGTGCTCCAGCGCGGTGGTTCTGGTCAATGGGTCCCCCTTGTCGACGCTGCCCCGGGCGTGACGAAGGGCCGTCCCTCCCACCCGGGGAGTGACGGCCCTCGTCACACAGTACGACTCACCCTACGCCGAACGGCACCGGCCGGCCCGTCACGGCCGAGGCGTCCGCGCGTCCGCGACATGCGGGGCGGCCCGTACGCGTGCGGTTCCGGCCCGGACCCCGCGCCGGTGCTCGACCGGCCGCCGGCACCGCGTCCTTCGAGGGGCGGAACGGCGCTCCGACCGGCTCGGGCCGTGGCGCGGCACCGCCGGCGCGGGCGTGGCGTCCGGCGGCGGCTCCCGGGGCGCGGCGCTCGGGGGGCGGACGCTCGGGGGGCGCGGGAGGCGGGACGCGGAAGGCGCGGGACGCGGGCGCGCGGGGGGACGTGCCGCGGGCGCGGGACGTCGCACGGCGTCCCGCGCCCGGAGCGCGGCCGGGATGGTGCTGCGCCGACACGGCACCATCCCGTCCCGTACCGGCGAACCGGTACCCGGCCACTCTCGTACGGGACGGGGTCCGGGCGCGAGGGTTGCAGGGGGTTGCGGCGGTGGCGCGTTCTGAGCGGCCCCGGGCCGGACGGCCGCCCGGGCGGGGGATGATGGGGGCTGTACGGGAACGGGAGGGCCCGGTGCGGAACGCCACAGTCGACATCACCCGGCTCGCCGCGATGAACGCGCGTGAGGCGACGCTGCTGCTGAAGAACATCAGGGACGCCGCCCTACGCGGCGGCCGGGCGCCGCTGGCGCCGCGCGCCGAGATAGGGGCGTCGTGGCAGCGGATGCTCCGCGAGGGCGTCGACCCGGACCGCGACCGCCGCTCGGGGCTGCTGTCGCCGGCGGAGTTGGAGGCGCGGCGCGCCGGTTCGCCGCTCGCGGACCTGCTGCCGCTGCTCCGCGAGGGCCTCATGTCGGTGCCGGGCGCGAGCACCGGCGCGGTGCGGCACATCATGGTCGTCGCGGACGCGGACGGGCGGGTGCTGTGGCGGGAGGGCCACCCGTCGGTGCTGCGGATGGCGGACGGGCACGGCTTTGAACCGGGCGCGGACTGGCGGGAGTCGACGGTCGGGACGAACGGCGTGGGGACGGCGCTGGTGGTGCGGCGCCCCGTGCAGGTCCACTCGGCGGAGCACTTCGTCGCCACGCACCACGCGTGGACGTGCGCGGGCGCCCCGATCACGGATCCGCGCGACGGGCGGCTGATGGGCGTCGTCGACGTGAGCGGCCCGGTGACGACGGTGCACCCGGCGACGCTGCTGCTGGTCGGTTCGGTGGCGCGGCTCGCCGAGGCGGAGCTGCGCAACCGGCACCTGGCGGGTCTCGCCCGGCTGCGGGCGGTGGCGGCGCCGATGCTGTGCCGGGTGGGCGGCCGGGCGCTGGCGGTGGACCGGCACGGCTGGACGGCGGCGGTGACGGGGGTCGCCCCCGTGGACCGGGTGCCGGTGCCCCCGTCGCTGGAGGCGGGGCGGGGGTGGCTGCCGACGCTGGGCGAGTGCGACGTGGAGCCGCTGCCGGGCGGCTGGCTGGTGCGGCCGCTGGACGCCGCGGACGCGCGGGCCGGGGGCGTGGCGACCCGGCTGGTGCTCGACGTGAGCCGCCCCCGCGACTGGACGGTGCGGGTGTCGGGCGCGGTCGGCTGCTGGACGCGGGAGTTGAGCCCGCGCCACGCGGAGTTGCTGTACGTGCTGGCCGCGCGCCGGGACGGCCGTACGGCGGCGCAGTTGGCCGAGGACGTGTTCGGCGACCGCACGCGGACGGTGACCGTGCGGGCGGAGATGTCCCGGATGCGGCGCACCCTGGGGGGCGTGCTGGCGCACCGCCCGTACCGGTTCCGCGACGAGGTGGAGGTCGAGGTGGTCGCCCCGGCCGACGCGGGCGACCTGCTGCCGTACTCGACGGCGCCCGCCGTGGTGGCGGCGCGGCACGCGGACGGCGGCGACCGCGCCGAATGAGACGGCCGCCTCCGGCGCCGGTTCCGAGCGGTACGTCCCCCTGACCGGGTCCCGGGGGAGCCGGTTCCGCCCGCCCCCGTGCTCCTGGCCGCGCGGGAGTCGGGGCCGACGCCGCCGGGACGGGCTCCGGGGCGCCCGCCGCCGCGCCCGTGCGTGTCCGCTCCCGGCCTTCCCCGCCGCCCCGGGCGCGGGACGGCTCCTCGATGCGCGCGTGCCGCGGTCGCGCGGGGCGGCTCCTAAGCTGGACTCCTTGTCGGGGCGGGGGAGGTACGGGTGGCCATGCGGGAACCGGGCACGTGGAACAGGGTGGAGGACAGCACGGTGACGGGTCCGCTCATCCAGGCCGGGCACATCGGCCGGGTGACGTTCCAGCAGGTGGCGCCGGAGCCGGAGGCCCCCGCCGCCGGGGACCCCTGGGTGGACCTCGTACGCGACTCGACCGTGTGGCGGCACGTGCCGGACGGGCGGGACCCGGCGCGGTGCCGGGACGCCGCCGCCGCGGTCGCCGCCTCGCTCGCCCGGCTGCGCGACGCGGCGGAGGAGCGGCTGGCCGGCGACCCGTGGCAGGACCCGCGCGGCCCGGAGCGGTTCGCGGAGCACCTGGAGTGGTTGCTGGGCGAACCGGACGGCGGCGCCGGCCTCGACCTGTACCCGGTGGAGGCGGCGCTGTTCGCACTGGTCCCGCTGCTGGCGCGGGTGCACGACCTGCGGATGGCCGCCGACCGCCTGCACGTCGAGCCGTGGCGCCTCGACCCGGCCGGGGACGGGACGCCGCCCTCACCGGAGCGGTCGGCGTTCGAGGCGTACGCGGACGGGCACGGGGTGCTGGTGCAGCGTGCGCTGCTGCGGCCCGGCACGGCGGAGCCGATCGGCTGGTGGCTGTTCCACCGCTGGCTGGTGCGGCACGAGGCGTACGCCGCGCCGGAGGCGGTGCGGGAGCTGCTGGACGCGCTCGGGGAGGCGGACGGCGGGGTGCTGGGCGACGCGCTCGCCCCGGACCGGGTCGGCCGGCTCCTGCACGGGCTGCGGCGCGGCCCCCACGTCTGCAACCCCGAGTTCCTCGGCACCCTCCCGCCCGACGACCTGCTGCGCGGGCCGGGCCGGCAGCGGGTGCGGGACCAGCGGCTGGTCCTGCTCACCTCCCTGGCGTACGCGCTGACCGCCAGGATGACGACGCTGCCCGACGTCGTCGCCGAACACCTGGGCGTCCCCCACCCGGTCGACCTGGCCGCGCTGCGCGCCACGCTGGAGAAGTCGTCGTGGGGCGGGTCGCCGGACCTGCCGGTGCTGCGGGCGGAGTGCTCCCACGAGGCGGTCGTGGAGGGGCTGCGGTCGGCGGTGGGCCGCATGGACGAACTGCTGCACGCGGTGACCCGTACGGTGCGGGAGCGGGTGACACAGCCGATGCCGCACCTCCCGGTGCGGCTCTCCGCCGACGGCGTGGTCCCCGTCGAGGGCGCCTTCACCGGGTGGGCGAGCTTCCGGCTGGACGAGCGGCGGGTGCGCGACCTGCTGATAGGCGTCCAGCTCTACAAGGACCGGGACCTGGCGATCCGGGAGCTGTACCAGAACGCGCTGGACGCCTGCCGGTACCGGCGGGCCCGCACGGAGTACCTGGACCGCACGCACCCGGCGGCCACCTACGCGTACGAGGGCTCCATCGTCTTCGAGCAGGGCGTCGACGACGACGGCCGCGCGTACGTCGAGTGCCGCGACGACGGCATCGGCATGGGCGAGGCCGAGCTGCGCGGGGTGTTCTCCCACGCGGGCGCGCGGTTCGCGGAGCAACCGGACTTCCGCGAAGAGCGCGCCGACTGGGCCCGTCTCGACCCTCCCGTCCTCTTCTACCCCAACAGCCGCTTCGGCATCGGCGTGCTCAGCTACTTCATGCTCGCCGACGAAATGCGGGTGACGACCTGCCGGATGGACCGGACGGGCATGCCGGGCCCGGTGTTGGAGGCGTCGATCTTCGGGCCGGGGCACCTGTTCCGGATCGCGCGGCGCGCGGACCGGGGCGAGCGCCCGGGGACGACGGTCCGGCTGTACCTGCGGGACGCGGAGCCCGGCTGGTCGTGCCCGGAGGTGTTGGCCCGGCTGCTCGGCGTCGCCGAGTTCCCGACGGTGGCCCGGCACGGCACGAAGGTGGTGCGGTGGGCGCCGGGGGTGTTGCGGGGACGGCGGGCCGGGGGCTGGTTCAGCCTCGACGCGGACGGCCCCGTGGAGGAGTGGCCCGACGCCCCGCCCGGGGCCCAGGTGTTCTGGTGCCGGTGGGGCGGGGGGCTGCTGGTCGACGGGCTGACGGTGCGGCCGGCCGTCCGCGGGGGTGTGCTGACCGATCAGGAGACGGGGCTCGTCGGCGCGGTGGTGAACCTGTCGGGGCCGCTCGCCCCGGAACGGCTGTCGGCGGACCGGGCCCTGATCCTGGACGACGTGCGCGACACGGTCGGGAAGCTGCTGGCCGGGGCGGTGGACCACCTGCTGGGCGTGGGCGGGCCCCTCCTGGACTTCCCGTGGCTGAGCGAGGTGACCGACGCGAGCAAGGCGCTGGCGGACCTCGTCGTGGAGCGCTGCGTCGCGGTGGGCCGCGAGATCCCGGGGGGCCCCGCCACCGGGATCTCCCGGGCGGGGTTCTTCCCCGACGACCTTCCCCTCCTGTTCCCGGACCTCCAGTCCCCCACCGCGTGGCGGACGTCCCGCGACGTCATGGGGGTGCCCGACCACATCCTCCTCTGGCGGTTGATCGCCCACCGGCCCGAGCCGGTGTGGGCGGAGCTGCTGCGGATCTGTCCGGAGCTCACCGCCGTCGGAGAGGTGGCGCCCGCCCTGCCGTCCGACCTCAGCGTTCTGAAGCTCGCGCGCCTCCCGCAGATCACCGACCCCCGTGTGGCATCCAAGCTCCTCAAGAGCTCCCTGGAGAACGATCAGGTCCTCCAGATCGCTGCCGGTCTGGGCCGCTCTCCCCGGGCGGTCGCCCTGCGCGCCAAGACCCTGGGGCTGTACGACGGGCCGTGTGACGGGTTCTCCGACACGCGTCCCGAGGAGAGGCCGTTCGGCAGGAGGAGACCGGCCGGGAACCGGCACGACAGGCGGGTCACCCCGAGCCTCCTCGTCCGGACGGCCCGCGAGGAGGGACAGTCGCTGGAGGCGCAGGCGGCCCGGTGGCGGCGGGCCGGGGTCGATGTGCCGGACGAGGTCCTGGCCATGGCGCGGGCCGGTGCGGCGGACGGGGTGTTGGGCCCCTACCTGGGTGCCGCGCCGTGCCCGTGGTTCCAGCCCGGCGCGCAGGTCCCGCCCGGTCTGCTGGTCGCCCTCTCCTCCGAGCTCGGCCGGCCCCTGTCCGATCTGTGCGCACGGCTCCGGGCGTGCGGGCTCGCGGTGGAGCCGTCCGTCCTCCCCGACCCGCCCCCGGCCCGTCTCGTGCGCGCCCTGAGCGAGCACCTGAGCGGTGCGTCCCCCTGGCTGGATCCCGAGGAGCCGGTTCCGCCCGCCCACGTGCTCCTGGCCGCACGGGAGCTGGGGCTGACGCCGCCGGAAGCCGCTGCGTGGTTCGAGCGGCTGGGTTTCCGCGCGCCGGAGACGCTCCCCGACGAGACGGAGTCCCACGATCTGGACATTCTGACGCCACCGGTCGAACCCAGGACCCTGCGCTTCTCCCCTCTGCGGCCGGGGAAGCCGGTCCTGTACACCCAGATCCTGGAGGTCGCCGCGCGCGGGGGGCTCAGCCCGGCGGTGGTCGCCTCCCGCATGAGGGCGTACGGACTGGCCGCGCCCCCCTTGCGTTCCGTGTCCCCGTCACAGGGGGACGACAGGCTGCTCGCGGTGGACGGCCCGCTGGGCTGGCGCGGACTGCGGTCGGACCGACCCGTCCCGTTCGCCCGGGTCCTGGAGGCCGCCGGCCACCTGCTGGTCCCGCCGGCGGACATCGCGGCCCGGCTGGCGGAGCACGGCATCGCCTGCTCGTGCCCTGACCTGCCCGAGGGGCTGTCGTACGAGCGGGCGTCCAGGCTCGTCGCGGGGACCCTGTCACCGGACAGCGGACGCGTCGGCCTGCAGGAGCTGCTCGACCGGTCGCGCGCGCTCGGCGAGCCCGTCGGCCGGATCCACCACTGGCTCGTCGAGCTCGGCGTCGACGTCGTCGACCCCGCGCAGGCCGTCCGCGAGGCGCTCCCCCGCGTCCCCCGTCCGTAGCCCTCGTCCCCGGCCCGTCGGCCACCGGACCCCCGTCCGTGGCCCGGTGGGCCGGGGACCAGGACCGCGCTGGCCACAGGCGCACGCTCCGTGGTTCCCTGGCCGTCATGAGCATCGCCGTCACCACCTGGTACCTGGAGCAGACCTCCCCGGACGACCTGCGGCCCGCCGCCGCGCCGGAGGGGGACGTGGAGATCGTCCGCGCAGAGGTGCCCTCGCCCGAGTTCAGCCGCTTCCTGTACTGCGCCGTGGGGGGCGACGTCTCCTGGGTGGACCGGCTCGGACTGACGTACGCGCAGTGGCGGGAGATCCTGGAGCGGCCCGGCGTCGAGACGTGGGTGGCGTACGAGAAGGGGACGCCGGCCGGGTACATCGAGTTGGACCCGCAGGACGAGGGCGTCGTCGAGATCATGTACTTCGGGCTGGTCCCGGCGTTCCGGGGGCGGCGCATCGGCGGGCACCTGCTGTCGTACGGCACGGCCCGCGCCTGGGACCTGGCGGACCGCTGGCCGGGGCGGACGCCCACCAAGCGGGTCGTGCTGAACACCTGCTCCCTCGACGGGGAGCACGCGCTCGCCAACTACCGGCGGCGCGGCTTCCGCCTCTACGACACGCGGGTCGCGCAGAAGCCGGCCGTCGAGACGCCGGGGCCCTGGCCGGGCGCCTCCGCCTGAGCCCGCGGCACGTCACGGGGCCGCGGAGCGGTCCCGCGGACGTGACCCATACCACACTTGTCCACAATGCGGGACATCTTTGTCCGAGATATGGACAAAGGTGGACTGAGTCCAAACTCGCATGACACGCTTCCGTCATGTCTCGAGCTGGAATTGCCTTGGTGAGTCGGCGGCACGTCGACCTCGGCCGCATGTCCAGCGCCATGTGTCCGGCGCGCTGAGCGAACCAGCCACGCCGCGATCCCCGATCTTCTGAACCCGCCGCGCAATGTCGCGCAGGAGCTCTGCCCTGCGCGACATTGCGCAGGTCAGAGCCGCCCTCCTGCAGTCCCGAAGGACGTATAGCCATGGCCGCCACCCCGGAAAAGCCCGCACCCGCCACGCCACGCCGCAAGGTGGGGCGCCACCGTGGCGAGGGCCAGTGGGCCAGGGGCCACTTCACGCCCCTCAACGGCAATGAGCAGTTCAAGAAGGACGATGACGGTCTCAACGTGCGGACACGCATTGAGACGATCTACTCGAAGGCCGGATTCGACTCCATCGACCCCAACGACCTGCGCGGCCGGATGCGCTGGTGGGGCCTCTACACCCAGCGCAAGCCCGGGATCGACGGCGGCAAGACGGCCGTCCTGGAGCCGGAGGAGCTGGACGACGAGTACTTCATGCTGCGCGTCCGCATCGACGGCGGCCGCCTGACGACCCGGCAGCTACGGGTCGTCGGCGAGATCTCCCAGGAGTTCGCCCGGGGCACCGCCGACATCACCGACCGGCAGAACGTCCAGTACCACTGGATCCGCATCGAGGACGTCCCCGAGATCTGGCGCCGCCTCGAAGAGGTCGGCCTGTCCACGACCGAGGCGTGCGGCGACACCCCGCGCGTCATCATCGGCTCGCCCGTCGCCGGGATCGCCGAGGACGAGATCATCGACGGCACGCCCGCCATCGAGGAGATCCACCGCCGCGTCATCGGCAACAAGGAGTTCTCCAACCTGCCCCGCAAGTTCAAGTCCGCGATCTCCGGCTCGCCGCTGCTCGACGTGGCGCACGAGATCAACGACGTGGCGTTCGTGGGCGTGGAGCACCCCGAGCACGGGCCCGGCTTCGACCTGTGGGTCGGCGGCGGGCTGTCCACCAACCCGAAGATCGGTGTCCGCCTCGGCGCCTGGGTTCCCCTCGACGAGGTCCCGGACGTCTACACCGGCGTCATCTCGATCTTCCGTGACTACGGCTACCGGCGGCTGCGCAACCGGGCCCGGCTGAAGTTCCTCGTCGCCGACTGGGGCGCCGAGAGGTTCCGTCAGGTCCTGGAGGACGAGTACCTCCAGCGCAAGCTCGTCGACGGCCCCGCCCCCGCGCAGCCCGTCCAGCAGTGGCGCGACCACGTCGGCGTCCACCGCCAGAAGGACGGCCGCTTCTACGTGGGCTTCGCCCCGCGCGTCGGCCGCGTCGACGGCGCCACCCTCACCAAGATCGCCGAGGTGGCGGAGGCGCACGGCTCCGGCCGCGTCCGCACCACCGTCGAGCAGAAGATGATCGTCCTCGATGTCGAGGAGGCGCAGGTCCCCTCGCTCGTCGCCGCTCTGGAGGCGCTCGACCTGCGGGTGAACCCGTCGCCGTTCCGGCGCGGCACCATGGCCTGCACCGGCATCGAGTTCTGCAAGCTGGCCATCGTCGAGACGAAGGCGCGCGGCTCCTCCCTCATCGACGAGTTGGAGCGCCGCCTGCCCGACTTCGACGAGCCGATCACCATCAACATCAACGGCTGCCCCAACGCCTGCGCCCGCATCCAGGTGGCGGACATCGGCCTCAAGGGCCAGTTGGTCCTCGACGACGAGGGCCGCCAGGTCGAGGGCTACCAGGTGCACCTCGGCGGCGCCCTCGGCCTGGAGGCCGGCTTCGGCCGCAAGGTGCGCGGCCTGAAGGTCAGCTCCGCCGAGCTGCCCGACTACATCGAGCGCGTCCTCACCCGCTACCGGGCGGAGCGCGAGGACGGCGAGCGCTTCGCCACCTGGGCCACCCGCGCGAGCGAGGAGTCCCTTTCGTGAGCGAGAGGGCCGCCCCGTTCTACTGCCCGTACTGCGGCGACGAGGACCTGCGCCCCGCCGAGCAGGGCCACGGCGCCTGGGAGTGCGCGGCCTGCAATCGAGCCTTCCAGCTGAAGTTCCTGGGCCTGCTGGCCCGGGGCCTCCAGCGCCACGACAGCGGAGGGGACCCGACATGACCGTCACGCGGACCGACGAGGAACTGAAGGCGCTCGCCGAGCGCGCCGGCCGCGAGCTGGAGGACGCCCCGGCGCTCGACGTTCTGAAGTGGGCCGCCGACACCTTCGGCGAGCGCTTCTGCGTCACCTCCTCCATGGAGGACGCCGTCGTCGCCCACCTCGCCTCGCGCGTCTTCCCCGGCGTCGACGTGGTGTTCCTCGACACCGGCTACCACTTCCCCGAGACCATCGGGACGCGCGACGCGGTCGACGCCGTGATGGACGTCAACGTCATCACGCTGACGCCGCGCCAGACCGTCGCCGAGCAGGACGCCGAGTACGGGCCGAAGCTGCACGACCGCGACCCGGACCTGTGCTGCGCGCTGCGCAAGGTCAAGCCCCTCGAAGAGGGCCTGACCAAGTACGCCGCGTGGGCGACCGGGCTGCGCCGCGACGAGTCCCCGACCCGGGCGAACACCCCGGTCGTCGGCTGGGACGCCAAGCGGCGGAAGGTCAAGGTGTCCCCGATCGCTCGGTGGACCCAGGACGACGTCGACGCGTACGTCGCCGAGCACGGCGTCCTCACCAACCCGCTGCTGATGGACGGCTACGCCTCCGTCGGCTGCGCCCCCTGCACGCGCCGCGTGCTGGAGGGCGAGGACGCGCGCGCCGGCCGCTGGGCGGGCCGCGCCAAGACGGAGTGCGGGCTGCACGCATGACGAACGACCACTCTTCTCAGGAGAAGCACGTGACTGGGGCCACCATCTGGCTCACCGGTCTGCCGAGCGCCGGCAAGACCACCATCGCGTACGAGCTCGCGGGCCGGCTGCGCGACGAGGGCCACCGCGTGGAGGTGCTCGACGGCGACGAGATCCGCGAGTTCCTGTCGGCGGGCCTCGGCTTCAGCCGCGAGGACCGGCACACCAACGTGCAGCGCATCGGCTTCGTCGCCGAACTGCTCGCGTCGAACGGCGTGAAGGTCCTCGTGCCCGTCATCGCCCCGTACGCCGACAGCCGCGAGGCCGTCCGCAAGCGCCACCAGCGGGAGGGCACCCCGTACGTGGAGGTGCACGTGGCGACGCCGGTCGAGGTGTGCTCCGTACGCGACGTGAAGGGGCTGTACGCCAAGCAGGCCGCCGGCGAGATCAGCGGCCTGACCGGCGTCGACGACCCGTACGAGGAGCCGGAGAGCCCCGACCTGCGGATCGAGTCCCACAACCAGACGGTGCGGGAGTCCGCGCAGGCGCTGCACGCGCTGCTGACCGAGAGGGGCCTGGCGTGACCACGACGCTCAACGTGACGGAGGAGCAGCAGGACAGCCCGTTCGCGCTGTCGCACCTCGACGCGCTGGAGTCCGAGGCCGTCCACATCTTCCGCGAGGTGGCGGGCGAGTTCGAGCGGCCGGTGCTCCTGTTCTCCGGCGGCAAGGACTCCATCGTCATGCTGCACCTGGCGCTGAAGGCGTTCGCGCCCGCCCCGGTGCCGTTCTCGCTGCTCCACGTGGACACCGGGCACAACTTCCCCGAGGTCATCGAGTACCGCGACCGGACCGTGGCCCGGCACCACCTGCGGCTGCACGTGGCGTCCGTCCAGGACTACATCGACCGCGGCGTCCTCAAGGAGCGCCCGGACGGCACCCGCAACCCGCTGCAGACCGTGCCGCTGACCGAGGCGATCCAGCAGCACCGCTTCGACGCGGTGTTCGGCGGCGGGCGGCGCGACGAGGAGAAGGCCCGGGCCAAGGAGCGGGTGTTCTCGCTGCGCGACGAGTTCTCCCAGTGGGACCCGCGGCGCCAGCGGCCCGAGCTGTGGCAGCTCTACAACGGCCGGCACGCCCCGGGCGAGCACGTGCGGGTGTTCCCGCTGTCCAACTGGACCGAGTTGGACGTGTGGCAGTACATCGCCCGCGAGGGCATCGAGCTGCCCGAGATCTACTTCGCGCACGAGCGGGAGGTGTTCTCCCGCAACGGCATGTGGCTGACCGCCGGTGAGTGGGGCGGCCCGAAGGACGGCGAGACCGTCGAGAAGCGGCTCATCCGCTACCGCACGGTCGGCGACATGTCCTGCACGGGCGCCGTCGACTCCGACGCCACCACGCTCGACGCCGTGATCGCCGAGATCGCCGCGTCCCGGCTGACCGAGCGGGGCGCCACCCGCGCCGACGACAAGCTGTCCGAGGCCGCGATGGAAGACCGCAAGCGCGAAGGGTACTTCTAGAGATGTCCAGCACCACCGCCGCCGAGCAGCTCTCGGCCACCACCCTGCTGCGTTTCGCGACCGCCGGGTCCGTCGACGACGGCAAGTCCACCCTCGTGGGCCGGCTGCTGCACGACTCCAAGTCGGTCCTCGCCGACCAGTTGGAGGCCGTCGAGCACGCCTCCCGCTCCCGCGGCCAGGAGGCCCCCGACCTGGCGCTGTTGACGGACGGCCTGCGGGCCGAGCGCGAGCAGGGCATCACGATCGACGTGGCGTACCGTTACTTCGCCACGGCCCGGCGCCGGTTCATCCTCGCCGACACGCCCGGCCACGTGCAGTACACGCGGAACATGGTCACCGGCGCGTCCACCGCCGAGCTGACCGTGATCCTCGTCGACGCGCGCAACGGCGTGGTCGAGCAGACCCGCCGGCACGCCGCGATCGCCGCGCTGCTGCGCGTCCCGCACGTCGTGCTGGCCGTCAACAAGATGGACCTCGTCGGGTACGAGGAGGCCGCCTTTGCGGGGATCGCCGAGGAGTTCACGGCGTACGCGGCGGAGCTGGGCATCCCCGAGGTCACCGCGATCCCGATCTCGGCGCTCGCCGGCGACAACGTGGTGGAGCCGTCCGCGACGATGGACTGGTACGGCGGCCCGACGGTGCTGGAGCACCTGGAGACCGTGCCCGTCAGCCACGACCTGACCGGCTGCCACGCCCGGCTGCCCGTGCAGTACGTGATCCGCCCGCAGACCGCGGAGCACCCGGACTACCGGGGCTACGCGGGGCAGATCGCCGCCGGGACGTTCCGCGTCGGCCAGGAGGTGACCGTGCTGCCCTCGGGCCGTACGTCGCGGGTCTCCGGGATCGACCTGCTGGGCACGCCCGTCGACATCGCGTGGACGCCGCAGTCCGTCACCCTCCTCCTGGAGGACGACATCGACGTCTCGCGCGGCGACCTGATCGTGCCGTCCGGGGACGCCCCGGCGACCAGCCAGGACGTCGAGGCGACGGTCTGCCACGTGGCGGACCAGCCGCTGGCGGTGGGCCAGCGGGTGCTGCTGAAGCACACGACCCGTACGGTCAAGGCGATCGTCAAGGACATCCCGTCCCGGCTCACCCTGGACGACCTGTCCCAGCACCCCGCCCCGGGCCGGCTCGTCGCCAACGACATCGGCACCGTCAGGATCCGCACGGCCGAGCCGATCGCGTTGGACGCGTACGCCGACTCGCGCCGCACCGGCTCGTTCCTGCTGATCGACCCGGCGGACGGCACCACCCTCGCGGCGGGCATGGCGGGCGAGTCGTTCGCCGGGGAGAAGGCCGTGGCCGCCCCCGCCGACGACGACGGCTGGGACTTCTGATGGCGCGCGCCGCCTTCGCGGCCCCCGCCGGGCGGGGCGGTCGCGCCGGCGCGGGCACCGGGGGTGTCGCGCGATGTGCCCGATGACCCGCCGCCCGCTCCCCCGCCGCCCCGGACCACCGCCCACCGCCGCCCGCCCCGCCGCCCCGCCCCTCCCGTACGGGAGGTAGCGGCCGGGCCGACGAGAGGAACCCCTCCCCGTGCCTGCCACCTCCCGCCCGCTGCCCGCGCCGCGCCGCGGCCTCGCCCTCGCCGCGGTCCTGCCGCTGCTGCTCGCGGCGCTGGTCTCGTGCGGGTACGGCTCGCAGGCGGTGGAGAACAGGGCGAAGGTGGTGGCCCAGGGGCCGAAGCTGTCCGCGGACACGGTGCGCGTCGGGTACTTCGCGAACCTCACCCACGGCACGGCCCTCGTCGGTGACCGGGAGGGCTTCCTCCAGAAGGAGCTGCGCGGCACGCGGCTGCGGACCGCGACGTTCAACGCGGGCCCGTCCGCGGTCGAGGCGCTCAACGCCGGCTCCGTCGACATCGCGTTCCTCGGCCCCTCCCCCGCCCTCAACGGCTACACGAGGTCCGGCGGGAAGAACCTGCGGATCGTCGGCGGCGCCGCGTCCGGCGGCGTCCGGCTCGTCGTGAACCCGGACCGGGTGAGGAGCCTCGCGGACGTCAGGGGCAAGCGGATCGCCACCCCGCAGCTCGGCAACACGCAGGACGTGGCGTTCCTCCACTGGGCCGCCGAGCAGGGCTGGAAGGTCGACCCGCAGAGCGGCAAGGGCGACGTGTCGGTCCTGCGCGTCGACAACAAGATCCTCCCCGACGCCTACCGGTCCGGGTCGGTCGACGGCGCGTGGGTGCCCGAACCGACCGCGTCGAAGCTGATCGCCGAGGGGGCGAAGCCGCTTCTCGACGAGGCGTCGCTGTGGCCCGGCGGGAAGTTCGTGATCACCAACATCGTCGCCTCGCAGGGCTTCCTGGAGCGGCACCCGGACGTGGTGGAGGCGGTGCTGCGCGGCTCGCTGAAGGCCAACGCGTGGATCAACGCCCACCCCCGGGAGGCCAAGGCCGCCGCGAACGCCCAGATGAGGGCGCTCACCGGCAAGGCGCTGCCCGACGCGGTCGTCGACTCGGCGTGGCCGACGCTCCGGTTCCTCGACGACCCGCTGGCCGGGACGCTGCGCGAGCAGGCCGGCCACGCCGTGGCCGCCGGGCTGCTGGAGGACCCCCGGCTGGCCGGGATCTACGACCTGCGCCCGCTGAACAGGGTCCTCGCCGCCGCGGGCAGGGCGCCCGTCCCCGACGCCGGGCTCGGTGTCCGTTGAGTCCGCGTCAGACCAGCTCCCAGGAGGTGACGACCATGGCCATCACGATCGGTACGGCGGCCCGCGCCGAGGACCGCAAGGCGGCCGAGTACGCCGCGCGGATCGAGCGCGTCTCGAAGTCCTTCGCCGGCCCCACCGGGCAGCAGCTCGTCCTGGACGACATCAGCCTCGATGTCGCGCCGGGTGAGTTCGTCACCCTCCTCGGGGCCTCCGGCTGCGGCAAGTCGACCCTGCTCAACCTGGTCGCCGGGCTCGACCGGCCGTCGTCGGGGACGATCGCCACGGACGGGCGCCCGGCCCTGATGTTCCAGGAGCACGCGCTGTTCCCGTGGCTGACGGCCGGCAAGAACGTCGAGCTGGCGCTGAGGCTGCGCGGCGTGCCGAAGGCCGACCGCCGCGACGAGGCGGAGCGGCTCCTCGAACTGGTCCGGCTGGGCGGCGCGTACGGCAAGCGCGTCCACGAGCTGTCCGGCGGGATGCGGCAGCGCGTCGCGATGGCCCGGGCACTCGCCCAGGACAGCCGGCTGCTGCTGATGGACGAGCCGTTCGCCGCGCTCGACGCGATCACCCGCGACGTGCTGCACGGCGAGCTGACCCGGATCTGGGTGGAGACGGGCCTGTCGGTGCTGTTCGTCACCCACAACGTGCGCGAGGCCGTACGGCTGGCGCAGCGCGTGGTGCTGCTGTCGTCCCGGCCGGGGCGGATCGCCCGCGAGTGGACGATCGACCTGCCGCAGCCGCGCCGCATCGAGGACGCCGCGGTGGCGGAGCTGTCCCTGGAGATCACGGAACGACTGCGGGGGGAGATCCGCCGACATGGCCAGCACTGACACGAGGGCCGGCGCCGGCAGGACGGACGACCTGGCGGGCCTGGAGGCCGGACTCGACGCGCTCGACGCCGTCGAGACGCGCCGGACGCCGCTGCGCGAGACGCTGGTGGGGAAGGTCCTGCCGCCCGCCGTGGCGGTGGTCCTCGTCCTGGTCGTGTGGCAACTGCTGGTGTGGGCGGAGGTCACCGACGCGTACAAGCTGCCCGCGCCGTCCGCGGTGTGGGACAGCCTGTCCGAGATGTGGTTGCAGGGGACGCTGTTCGGCGTCATGTGGACCAGCGTGTCCCGCGCCCTGTTCGGTTTCGTGCTGGCGCTCGCGATCGGTACGCCGCTGGGCCTGCTCGTCGCCCGCGTGAAGGTCGTGCGGGCCGCGATCGGGCCGATCCTGTCGGGCCTGCAGTCGCTGCCGTCCGTCGCGTGGGTGCCGCCCGCGGTGCTGTGGCTGGGCCTCAACGACCGGATGATGTTCGCGGTGATCCTGCTCGGCGCCGTGCCGTCCATCGCCAACGGGCTGGTCGCCGGCGTCGACCAGGTGCCGCCGCTGTTCCTGCGCGCGGGCCGCACGCTCGGCGCGACCGGGCTGCGGGGCGCCTGGCACATCGTCATGCCGGCGGCGCTGCCGGGCTACCTGGCGGGCCTGAAGCAGGGGTGGGCGTTCTCGTGGCGGTCCCTGATGGCCGCCGAGATCATCGCGTCGTCGCCGGACCTGGGCCTCGGCCTGGGCCAGTTGCTGGAGAACGGCCGCAACAACGCGGACATGCCGGGGATCTTCCTGGCGATCCTGCTGATCCTGCTCGTCGGCATCGCCGTCGACCTGCTCGTGTTCAGCCCCGTGGAGCGCGCGGTGCTGCGCCGCCGCGGACTGCTGGGCCGGGGCTGAGCGCCGTGGCCGGCCCCGTGCTGCTCGTCGTCGCCCACGGCAGCCGCGACCCGCGGCACGCCGCGACCGTCCACGCCCTGGTGCGGGTGGTGGCCGCGCTGCGCCCCGGCGTCCGGGTGGAGACCGCGTTCCTCGACTTCAACGTACCGTCCGTGCCGGCCGTCCTGGCGTCCCTCGCGGCCGGCGGCGTACGGGACGTGGTGGCCCTGCCGCTGCTGTTGAACCGGGCGTTCCACGCCAAGGCGGACATCCCGGCCGTGTTGCGACAGGCGCCGCCGGTACTGCGGATCCGCCAGGCGGAGGTCCTCGGTCCGTCGCCGCTGCTGCTGCGCGCGGCGGAGCGCCGCCTGTACGAGGCGGGCCTCACCCCCGCCGACAAGCCCGCGACCGGGGTCGTCCTGGCCTCGGCGGGCTCCACCGACCCGGAGGCGAGCGCGGTGTTCGCTGAAACGGCGCGGGAGCTGCGGCGTGCCGGTTGGTGCGCCGTGCGGCCCGCGTTCGCCTCCGCGGCCCTTCCCCGCACCGAGGACGCGGTGCGGGAGCTGCGCGCCGCGGGCGTCCGGCGGGTGGCCGTCGCCCCGTACGTGATCGCCCCCGGTCGGCTCCCCGACCGGATCGCCGCGGGCGCGGCGGACGCCGACGTCCTGGCCGACGTGCTCGGCCCGGCCCCGGAACTGGCCCGGCTGCTGCTGGAGCGGTACGACGGGGCGCGGGCGGCCCACCCGCTGGCCGCGGCGGTCTAGGCCCCGCCCGGCGGCCACGCCGACTCCGGCGCCCGGCCGCGCCCCCGCCCGCGGGGGCGGGGGTCCGCGGTGGGCGGGCGGCCCGCGGTCCTCGTGGACGTCCTCCGACGGCCCGGCGGGCGGGGACCTTCAGCGGCGTTCCGGGGCGGCCGGCGCGTGGGCCGCCGGAACGCGTTCGAGGACGCCGCCCGCGAACACGTCGTACAGCGGCAGCGTCTCCAGGTGCACGTACCCGATGTGGCAGTCGCAGACCGCCAGCGGGCAGGGGCGCGGGGCGAGCGCGGCACGGTACGAGCCGTCGTAGAGGTTGCCCAGCTCGGTGCGGACGAAGTGGCAGCGGCGGACCGTGCCGTCGCCGTCGACGGAGACGACCGACTCGCCCGTGCGGCACGGCAGTCCGCGCGAGCGGTGCGGGTGCCGGCTGTAGGGGAACAGCGGGTCGATGGCCGTCCAGGCGGCGGCCTCGTCGTCGGTGTAGGTGCGGCCCTCGGCGGCGTTGACCCACAGGTAGACGTGGGCGGGCAGGGCGGCGCGCAGCCGCCGGGCGTCCTCCAGGTGTTCGGGCAGGCCGACGACGCCGACGCTGTGGCGCACGCCCCGGTCGGCGAGGTCGCGGGTCTTCGCGAGGAACCGTTCGTAGGGTGTCTGGCCGGGGTGGTAGGTGCACCACAGGGCGACGGTCTCGGGGTCGGCCTCCGCGAGCCAGTCGGTGCGGCAACTGAGGTTGGTCTGGATGGCGACGCGCCGGACGTGCGGCCGGTGCGACAGCTCGACCAGGGCCCGCCGGTACCAGGAGCGGACCAGGCCCTCCCCCCAGGGCGTGAACAGGACCGACAGCCGGTCACCGGTCGGGGCGCCGGCCCAGCCGGTGAACCGTTCGAGCGCGGCCCGGTCGGCGCGCAACTGCGCGGGGGTGTCGCGGCGCTTGGCGAAGGGGCAGTACGGGCAGTCGTAGTCGCAGGAGGCGAGCGGCCCCCGGTACAGGATCGTCAGGTCCACGGCGGGCTACTTCGGCTCGTACGCGGCCATCGCGGCCCGTACGGCGGGTGAGAACAGCTCGGGGCCCAGCGCGTCGGAGTGGGCCAGGCCCTCCGGGGAGAGCCGCAACCGGGCGCCCGCGCCGCCGCCGGGGTCGCCGCCGGGGCCGTCGTCGAGGAGCCAGCCGCGCTCCGCGAAGGCGGCGAGCTCGGCGGGGAAGTCGTCGTACGGGTCGGTGCCGAACCGGTCGCGGTAGTCGGCGAGCGGCATGCCCTGGGCCTGGAGGAGCGACTGGAGGAGGTGGCGGCGGCGCGCCTCGTCGCCGTCGACGGGCCGGCCGTGGACGGCGCGGCCGAAGTCCTCGGTGGCGGTGTAGTCGTCGATGATCGCCCGTATCTCTCCCATGTCGACGGCGTAGTCGAAGGAGTAGTGGAGCGTGGAGGTGTAGGAGCGGGCGCCGCAGCCGAGGCCGATCATGCCGTCGGTCTGGCAGGCGTGGTCGTCGGGGCCCTGCGGGGCGGCGCCGGCGCGGCGGAACATGCGCATCGACACCTGCTCGTAGCCGTGCGCGAGGAGGTGGTCGCGGCCCTGCCGGTAGAGCGTCAGGCGCTGTTCGTCCCAGGCGCGGTCGGTGTGGGCGGTGCGCCGGGCGAGGCCGGTGAGGGGGCGGACGTACAGCGGGTACAGGTACAGCTCCTCGGGCCGCCAGGCGAGGGCGGCGTCCAGGGAGGTGCGCCAGGTGGCGGGGGTCTGGCCGTCGATGCCGTAGATGAGGTCGATGTTGAGGACGGGGATCCGCGCGTCGCGGACGCGGCCGAGCGCGGCCTCCACGTCGGCGCGGCGCTGCGGCCGTACCGCCGCCCTGGCCTCCTCGTCGACGAAGCTCTGCACCCCGACGCTGAGGCGGGTCGCGCCGCGCTCGGCGAGGACGGCGAGCCGGTCGGCGGTCGCGGTGGCGGGGGACGCCTCGACGGAGAGGGGGACGGCGCGCAGGTCGGCGCCCATGCGTTTCTCCGCGATGTCGCAGAGGCGGTCCAGTTCGCCGGCGGTCAGGAAGGTCGGTGTGCCTCCGCCGAACGCGGCGTTGGCGAAGCGCACGGGGCCCGTGCCCCCGTCGCCCGGCGCGTCGAGGGCGTCGCGGACGGCGGTGGCCTGGCGGTCGAGGGCGTCGAGGTAGCGGCCGGTGAGCCCGTCGGGGGCGCCGATGCGGGTGAAGAGGTTGCAGAAGCCGCAGCGGACCTCGCAGAACGGGACGTGGAGGTAGAGGGAGAGCGCGTCCCTGCGCTCGTCCCGCCACAGGTCGCGCAGGGCGGGCCGGTCGGGCAGCGGCCGGTACGCGGTCTTGTGCGGGTAGGCGTAGACGTACGCCTGGTACGGGCGGACGGGGGTCGCGGCGGGCGCGGTCATGCGGACGGCTCCAGGAAGAAGTGGGCGTACGGCACGGTCCACACGGCCTCGTGGCCGAGGCGGTGACCGGTGTAGCCGTCGTCGCCGTAGGTCGTGCCGTGGTCGGAGCAGACGACGGCGAAGCAGCGGCGGCGGGAACTCATCGCGGCGAACAGCCGGCCGACGTGCCGGTCGACGTACTCCAGGGCGGCGGCGTGGGTGGCGCGGCTGTCCCCGGCCTCGCGGGTCGCGCCGGGCAGGTGGAACCAGTTGGGCTGGTGCAGTGCCGAGACGTTGAGGAAGAGGAAGAGCCGCTGCCGCGGGGGGAGCGCGGCGACGATCCGCTCGGCCCGGCCGACCTGCGCCTCGAAGGAGGTGGGCGACGCCACGCCGAACTCCGGCTCCCAGTGGCTCTCCTGGAACAGGCCGGGCAGTACGCCGCCCAGCGCGCCCCGCTTGTTGAAGAAACCGACGCCGCCGACGCACACCGTGCGGTACCCGGCGGCGGCGAGCCCGGAGACCAGGTCGGGCGTATCGAAGACGTACGTGCGCCCGGCGGTCGTCTCGCTGCCGGCGAACCGGGCGGCGAACAGCCGCGGGTGCGGCCCCGGTTCGGCCGGTGTCGGCAGGAAACCGGCGAACATCGCCTGGTGGGAGGCGTAGGTGAAGCTGCCCGGCGCGTGCCGCTTCTCCCAGGCCCCGCCGGGGAGGTGGCGGGCCAGGTGGGGGATGCGTCCGGCGGCGGCCAGTTCGGCGGCCACGTCGTAGCGGAGGGTGTCCAGGGTGAGCAGGAGCAGGTCGTCGCGGCCGACGACCTCGTTCATGTCGGGGAGCTGGGTGCTGTCAGAGGGGTGCACGGAGGGTCCTCGTGTGGTGGTGCCGCTGTACGGCCGCGACCTGGGCGGCGTAGGTGTCCAGGCCCTCGGCGCCGCTGCCGGGGAGTCCGGTGAGGCCGGGCAGGAGGTCGCCGAAGGCGTTGACCTCGGCGACGGCGAACCGGCGCCAGCCGACCGCCGGGAGCAGGTCGACGCCGACGCACAGCGTGCCGGGGAAGCAGGCCGCCACCCGCTCGCACGTCTCCAGGGCGTCGGCCCAGTGCGGCCCCGCGGCGGCGACGGCGGCGGCCAGGTCGCCGCGCCGGCCGCCGAGGTGGAGGTTGGTCATGGGTGAGCGGCTGGAGCGGACGACGGCGTGGGTGGCCCGGCCGGCGACCACGACGACGCGCAGGTCCGTCACCCCGCCGTCCAGGGACGCCTTGGGCCACCACCGCTCGATGTGCAGTCCGTCCGGGGCGAGCGCGTCGACCAGGGCGGCGACCTCCCGCTCGCTCGTGCTGCGGCGGACGCGCAGCGAGTTGTGGAGGCGGCCGTCGCCGGTGCTCTCCACGGAGGTGGTCGCCCTGATCCGGCCGCGGCCGGCCGTCTCGACGGCGACGATGCCGGACGCGGAGGACCCGTGGGCGGGCTTCAGGAACGCGCGCGGCATGCCGCGCGCGTCCATCAGGGCCCGTACGTCGTCCCAGCCGCGCACCGGGGCGCCGCCGCCGGACGTCGGCGACTCGGGGACCGGCACCCCGGCCCGGTCCAGGGCTCGGTGGCAGCGCCGCTTGTCGAAGAGGACGGCCAGCTCGCCGGGGTCGTCGAGGCGCACGCCACCGGTGAGGGACCGTACGGCGGCGGTGAACCGCGCGTACCAGCGGGCGCCGCCCTCGACGCGGGTCGGGTCGTCCACTCCGCGCAGGAGGCGGTCGACCTCGGCGTTCTCACCGGGCGACTCCAGCCGTACGACCTCGTCGGGGGCGAAGCCGGCGCCGCCGTCCCGCAGGACCTCCGTCCACGGCACGACGCGCGGCGCGGGCAGCCCCGCCTCGCGGACCGCCCGGCCGAACAGGGCGACGCGGCGGTTCTCGGGATTGCCGACGACCGCCCAGCGCGTCGGTGCTTCCTCCGTCACGGCCCGTCCGTCACTCGCCGACGGCGACGTAGCGCCAGACGCGGCCGTCCCACTCGTCCTCGTCGGCGTGGCCGCGGTCCAGGTCGAGGGTGACGCCGGCGCTCTCCAGCGTCTCCCTCAGTCGCTGCCGCAGCGGCTCGCCGAGGTAGTTGTGGTGGAGGTCGAGCTTCTTCAGGTGCGTGAGCGGCTGGCCGCCGAGCAGCGCGGTCGCGCCCTCGTCGGTGAGGACGCCCATCGAGAGGTCGAGGGTCTCCAGCCGGGCGACGACGGGCGCGGACGCCACGGCCGCGGCGATCCCGTCCTGGATGTCGCTGTTGCGCAGCGCCAGGTGGCGCAGGCTCGGCAGGCGGGACCCGTCGAGGATCGGCGCCACGTCCTCGACGGAGCAGTCGCCGCCGTAGCTGTCCGTGCCCAGCCACAGGTCGAGGTGGACCAGCGCGGGCAGGTCGCTCGCGGCGACGCCGCGCACGGCCTCGGCGGGCATGCCGCCGGTCTGGACGGTCAGGGAGCGCAGCCGGCCGTGGGAGACGGCGGGGAAGCGGAGGCCGGTGCCGCCGCGGACGCCGAACTCCTCCAACTCGGGGAAGCCGTCGAGGAGCGGGGTGACGTCGCCCTGGTTGATCCAGGAGATCTCGCACTCCTCGGACTCCATGTCGCCGAGGAACAGGGCGCGCAGGGCGGTGAGTCCGCCCCGCGCGTCGAGGAGCGCGGCGATGACCGGCTCGGGCCCGGTTTCGTACGCCTCCTCCCAGGCGCCGACGACGATCGCGCGGACCCGGCCGAGGTCGACGGCCGCGGCGAACCGGGCGAACGCCTCCGGCCAGCTCTCCTCGCTGTCGTACGTGTCGGACGAGACCCGCCACGCGACGGTGTCCGCCTCGGGCAGCGGCGTCTTCCCGCCGTCCTGCGGGCCCGGGAAGTCGAAGACCGGAAGCCCGTACGACTCCCGCAGATGCGCCACCATGTTCTCCCCGCCGTTCCTCGCCTGTTCGCTGTCGATGTGCCTGCAAGTTGTAGCAAGCGCCACTGACAGCGCCCGGGGCGGGGCCGGTCGGGAGGCGTTGTCAGACCCTCCGCCTACGGTCGGACACGACGCGGCGCACCGGGCGGCGCGGGGGAAGGGGACAGGTATGTACCGGCAGGGGGACGTGCTCGTCGTGCCGCTCGACGAGGCGGCCGTTCCGGCGCACGTCGCGGACGCGCCGGCGGAGCCGCGGGACGGGCGGGGCCGGATGGTGTTGGCGCTGGGCGAGGTGACCGGACACGCGCACGCCGTGGTCGGTCCGGGGCGGCTGGTGTGGGAGCCGGGCGCGTCCGGGCCGCTGCTGCTGCACCTGCCGGACGGGGGGCGGGTGGTGCACGAGGAGCACGCCGCGATTCCCCTGCCGAAGGGCTGGTACCGGGTGGTGCGGCAGCGGGAGTACGTGCCGGGCTCGGTGCGGATCGTGGCGGACTGAGGAACCGGCGGCCGAGGGACGAAGGGGGACGGCGATGAGCGGTGTCGACGCGTGGAGGGCCGTCGCGGCGGCCACGGGCCCGGCGGACCGGGCGGCGGCGGAGGCGGGGGTGCGCCTCGCGTATCGCCGGGCGGGGCTGCGGGAGCCGGAGCGGATCGTGTGGGCGGGCTCGCCGCGGGAGGCGGTGCGGCTGCTGCGGGACGCGCCGGACGGCCCGTGCGGGCCGCGGGCGCGCGGCCGCGGCGTGCGGGACGCGGTGCGCAGCGCGCCGTGGGCGGCCGAGCGGAGCCGGCTGCACGAGCTGATCGGCCCGCGCGGCTGGGGCCGGCGGTGGAACGCGACCGGCGCCCGCGTGTGGGAGGCGACGGAGCGGCTGGTGGACCGTGTCCGGGCCGGGCTGGTCGAGGAGCTGGCGGACGGCCGCGCCGAGGAGGCGGAGATCCGGTTGCTGCTGCTCGACGCGGTGCTGGGCCAGCACGACGCGGCGTGGCTGTGCGCGTTCGGCGCGCAGGAGGGCACGCCGCTCGACGGGCTCGCCGCGGTGGCCCGGTCGGCGGGCTGGTGGTGGCCGTACGAGCGGCTGGCCGTCGTGTGCGAGCGCCCCGTCGAGCTGCACCGGGACGAGGCGGGCCGGCTGGACCGCGGTGACGGCCCGGCGCTCGCCTACCCGGACGGCTTCGCGCTCCACGCGTGGCGCGGCATGCCCGTTCCCGCCGCGTTCCTGGCGGAGCTGCGGACCCTGACGCCGCAGCGGATCCGGGGGGAGGAGAACGCGGAGCTGCGCCGGGTGATGCTGGAGTTCTACGGCTACGACCGCTACCTGCGCGAGTCGGGCGCCGAGCCGGTGCACCGGGACGGGACGGGCGTGCTGTGGCGGATACCCCTGCCGGACGACGAGGACGTCGTCATGGTGGAGGTCGTCAACTCGACGCCGGAGCCCGACGGCACCAGCCGTACGTACTGGTTGCGGGTGCCGCCGGAGACGCGGACCGCGAAGCAGGGGGTGGCCTGGACGTTCGGGCTGGACGCCGAGGTGTACGCGCCGCTGCGGGAGACGTGACGGGCGGGCCGGTCAGTCGTAGTCGAGGCCGCCGGTGCGGGCGCGCTTCAGCTCGAAGAACCCGCTGTGCCCGGCGAGGGCGCGGAAGGCGTCGAAGAGGCGGGCGGCCTCCTCGCCGCGCGGGATCGCGTTGAGGACGGGGCCGAACCAGACGGCGCCGTCGACGTGGAGGGTCGGCGTGCCGACGTAGCCGCCGGCGGCGGGGTCCCTGCCCGCGTCGTGGCTGCGGCGCACCGCCTCGTCGTACGCGGGGTCGTGCGCGGCCTTCGCGAGGTCGGCGGGCAGGCCCAGTTCGGCGAGGGCCTCGGCGACGACCGCGTCGAAGTCGTCGTTCCCCTCGCGGTGGATGCGGGTCCCGAGGGCCGTGTACAGGTCGCGGAGCACGTCTTCGCCGTGGTGGTGCGCGGCGGCGGCCGCGACCCGGACGGGGCCCACGGAGCGGTCGACGAGGTCCCGGTACCAGTCGGGCAGCTCGTTGCCGGTGTTGTGGAGGTGGAGGCTCATCACGTGGAAGCGCACCCGGAGGTCGCGGTGGCGTTCGACCTCCAGGATCCAGCGGGAGGTGATCCAGGCGAAGGGGCAGGCGGGGTCGAACCAGAAGTCGACGGTGACGGTGGGCTGTCCGGTGTTCATGCTCGTGACGCTAGTCGGCGGGTGGTCCGGGTGAGCGGGCCAATCACGGGACGGGTTCCTGGGCCATTTCGGCGAGCTTGAGGACGGTGTTCCAGTTACGGGTGGTGGCGACGAGGCCCCTGAGGACCGTCGGGCGGGCGAGGGCCTCGGCCAGCTTGGAGCGCCCGAGGCCGTCCGGGACGTACAGGTACAGCGCCCGGTCCCCGAGGCGGAACTCCTCCGGGAGGCGGGCGGCCCGGTCGACGGCGGCGAACCGGTCGACGCTGACGGGCGCGGAGAAGTAGGTGACGTGGAGCTGCCTCGGTTCCAGCTCCGCGGCGGGGAACGGGCAGGCGTCGACGACGGCCCGCAGGTACGGGCCGCCGCGGACGAGGCAGTCGACACGGAACCCGAAGCGCTCCTCCAGCGCCCGCTCGATCGCGGCGGCGAGCGCGTCCTCGTCCGCGTCCGACGCGGTGGTGAAGAAGGCGTTGCCGGACTGGAGGTGGGTCCGCACGGCGGTGTGGCCGAGTCCGGTGAGGACGGCGCGCAGTTCCGCCATGGGGACCTTCCGGGGGCCGCCGACGTTGACGCCGCGCAGCAGGGCTGCGTATCGGGTGGTCGTCATGGCCGCCACTCTAGGCCGCCGCCCTGCCCCGCCGCCCCGCCGTCCCACCGCCGGGCGGGCGCGGCGGTGGGGAAGGCCAGCGGCTCGGGGTGCACCCCGCCGCCCCGCCGCGCGGGCGGGCGGGCGGCCCGTCCCGTGGGCCCCGGCGGGCGCCAGCCGCGCCCGGGCGGGGCACGCGAAAGCGCCCGGGCGGGGCGTACGGGGGCGTGTGCCGGCCGGTCGGGCCCGGTGGTCCTCCCCCGGCGCGGCGCGCCCCGCGCCGGGTGCGAGACTGGCCGGCGACGAGGTCGGCGGCGCGAGCGGCGGACCGGCGAAGGGCGGAGGGCGAGACGGCGGCATGGACGAGGCGAGGGCGCGGGAAATCCTGGACGCGGCCGGGTACGCGGCGGGCGGCGCGGACGCGGCGCTGCTGGCGCTGGGCGAGAACGCGGTGTTCGCCGCCGGGGACCTGGTGGTGAAGGTGGGCCGGGACGCCGGGCTGCTGGACCGGGCGCGGCGCGAGGTGGCGGTCGCCGACTGGCTGGCCGAGGCGGGGGTCCCGGCCGTGCGGGCGGCAAAGCCCGGGGCGCGGCTGGTGGAGGGGCACCCGGTGACCGTGTGGCGGCGGTTGCCCGACGCCGTACGGCCGGCCGGGCCGCGTGATCTGGCCCCGCTGCTGCGCCGGGTGCACGAGCTGCCCGCACCGCCGTTCCCGCTGCCCGGCCGGGACCTGCTGGGCGGGGTGGAGCGGTGGCTGCGGCTCGCCGGGGACGCGATCGACCCGGCGGACGCCGCGTTCCTGCGGGAGCGGCGGGACGGTTTCGCCGAGGCCGCGGCGGCGCTCGTACCGCACCTGGAGCCGGGCCCGATCCACGGCGACGCGCTGCCGCGCAACGTCCACGTGGGCCCGGACGGCCCCGTCCTCGTCGACCTGGAGACGTTCTCCCTGGACCTGCGGGAGCACGACCTGGTGGTGCCGGCCCTGTCGCGGGACCGCTACGGCATGGACCCGGCGGCGTACGACGCGTTCACGGCCGCGTACGGCTGGGACGTGCGGGAGTGGGAGGGCTGCGCCGTGCTGCGCGGGGCGCGGGAGACGGCGAGCTGCGCGTGGGTGGCCCAGCACGCTCCGGCGAACCCGAAGGCGCTGGCCGAGTTCCGCCGCCGGGTGGCGTCGCTGCGGGACGGCGACCCGGGGGTCCGCTGGTACCCGTTCTGACGTGCTGTCATGATGACCGCGTCAGGACGTGTGCGGCCCACCGGACATCGGAGACTCGCGGATGCGTGTGGAACTCACCGAGGTGACCCTGGAAGTCGAGGACAGCGGGGGCTCCGGCCCCGCGGTGCTGCTGGTGCACGGCTTCCCGGACACCCACGACTGCTGGCGCCACCAGGTGCCCGCCCTCAACGCGGCCGGATACCGGACGATCGCCCCGGACCTGCGGGGCTTCGGCGGCTCCGACCGGCCGGCGGAGACCGCGGCGTACGCCCCGGCCCGCTCCGCGGCGGACCTGCTGGAGCTGCTCGACCGGCTGGGCGTCGGCCGGGTCCACCTCGTCGGCCACGACTGGGGGTCCGGCATCGCGCAGGGCCTGGCCATGGCCGCGCCGGACCGGGTGGCGAGCCTGTCGCTCCTGTCCGTGGGCCATCGGGGCGCGCTCGCCGACGCGGGCTGGGAGCAGCGCAGCCGCTCCTGGTACATGCTGCTGTTCCAGCACGAGGGCGTCGCCGAGGAGTGGCTGCTGCGGGACGGCGCCGCGCACGCCCGGGAGTTCCTCACCGAGCACCCGGACGCCGACGAGGTCGTGGAGCGGCTGTCGGAGCCGGGCGCGCTCACCGCGGCGCTCGCCGTCTACCGGGCGGGGCTGCCGCCGCGGGCGCTGTTCGGCCCCGAGGTGCCGCTGCCGCCGCTGCCGGGGCCCGTGCTGGGCATGTGGAGCACCGGTGACCGGTTCCTCACCGAGCGGGCGATGACGGGCACGGAGAAGTACGTGGCGGGCTCCTGGCGGTACGAGCGGGTCGAGGGTGCGGGCCACTGGCTCCAGTTGGAGGCGCCCGAGCGGGTGAACGCGTCGCTGCTGGGCTTCTTCGCCGACCACGCCTGAGCGGTCCGGGTCAGCCGGTGGCCACCGCGGACGCGGAGGCCGGATCCGGTTGCCGGAGCGGCCACCGCGGGTCCACGACGGCGTCCGGGCTGCCCTTGCGCCGCAGGAAGTCCTGGAAGTCGGCCGCCCACTGCGCGTACCACTCCACCTGGCGGGCGTGCAGCTCGCGCGGCGCCAGCCGGGCCACCAGCGCGTGCCGCTCGGCTATCGCGCAGGCGACGAGGACGGCGGCCAGCGCGTCGGCGGCCGCCTCGTGCGCCCCGTCGAGCGCCACGCCGTACTCGGCGCAGACCGCCTCCAGGTTCCGCTTGCCGCGCCGGTAGCGGTCGACGGCCCGGTCGATGGTGTACGGGTCGACGACGGGCCCGACCGGCGCGCCGTCCAGCCGCTCGCCGAGCGACGGCAGACCGTGTCGCCGCAGCTCGGCGGCGAGCAGCGTCAGGTCGAACGCGGCGTTGTACGCGACGACGGGCACGCCCCGGGCCCAGTACCCGGCGAGGGCGCCGGCGACCTCGTCGGCGACCTCGCGGGCCGGGCGGCCCTCGGCGGCGGCGCGCTCGCTGCTGATGCCGTGGATCGCGGACGCCTGCGCGGGTATGCGGACGCCGGGGTCGGCGAGCCATTCGCGGCGCGCCAGGGTGCGCCCGTCCCGTACCTCCACGACCGCGGCCGTGACGATCCTCGCCTCGAACGGCTCCGTCCCCGTCGTCTCCAGGTCGAAGCCGACGAGGGTCTCCCCGTGCCAGTGCATCCCGAACCTCCTTCGCGGCGCCGCGGTCCGCGCGGCACCCTCCCCCAGTGGGTCTTCACCCTCGCACGCGGCACTGACAACGCACCCCGGGACCCCCGCAAAGGTATCTTCAGGACACCGGGCGCGAATCCGCCCAGAACGACTCGAACTCCTCGCGGTACGTCTCGAACAGCCCGTGGTCGCCGTCCGGCGCGGAGGCGACGACGGACCGCCGCCCGCCCCGCAGGACCAGGACGGGCGCCTCCATGCCGCGGGCCCGCCGGAGGTAGGACTGGACGACGCCGACGCCGTCGGGACCGTCGCCGTCGACCAGGTAGGCGGTGAAGCGGGGCGTCTCGTCGAACACCTGGATCTCGAAGGCCCCGGGGTCGCGCAGCTTGGAGCGGACCCGCCGCATGTGCAGGATGTTCATCTCCACGGAGCGGCTGAGCTCGCCCTTCTTGATGCCGAGCTCCCGCTCGCGCCGCTTGACGGCGCTGCTGGCGGGGTTGAGGAACAGCAGCCGTATCCGGCAGCCGGACTCGGCGAGCCGGACGAGCCGGCGGCCGGAGAAGTTCTGGACGAGCAGGTTGAGGCCTATGCCGATGGCGTCGAGGCGGCGGGCCCCGCCGAAGAGGTCCTCGGCGGGCAGCTGCCGCTGGAGCCGCACCCGGTCGGGGTGGACGGAGACCACGTCGGCGTACCGGTCCCCCACGAGGTCCTCGACGGCGTCGACCGGCAGCCGGTGCGCGGAGGGCACGCCGGCCCCACTGCCGAGGATCTCCAGGAGCCGGGCCGAGGCGCGCTCCGACTGGTCGAGGACGGTCCGGGACAGGGCGCGGTTGCGGGAGACGACGTTGCGGGTGACCTCCAGCTCGTCGAGGGCCAGCTCCAGCTCTCGGCGGTCGTCGAAGTACGGCTCGAAGCAGGGCCAGTGCTGGACCATCAGCTCGCGCAGCTGGGGCAGGGTGAGGAAGCTGAGGACGTTGTCGTCGGCGGGGTCGAGGAGGTAGCCCTTGCGGCGGGAGACCTCGCGGACGGCGACGGCGCGCTGCACCCATTCCTGGCCGGCCGGTCCGGCCGCCGCGACGACCCAGTCGTCGCCGTGCATGGGTTCGTACACGGGCCGCAGCACGGCGGCGACCACCGCGCGCAGACGCTGTTCGACCAGATTCAGCCAGATATAGGCCCGTCCGGCGCGCTGGGCGCGGGTGCGCACCTCGCTCCAGTCCCGGGCGTCCCAGTCCAGCTCCGCACCGATCTCCATCGGCCGGGCGAGTGAGACCGCGCCGGGCGGGACATCTGCGGAGTCAGTGGAGTCCCCCTCATGACCCGAGTCACCTGGGGGCAGCTCCAGCCCTCCCGAGCTCACCCGCGCACCGCCTTTGGTTCCGAACGCACGTCTCCAACGATCAAGGAAGGGTACTCCGGGAGGGCGACGCGGTGCAGCCGGATGGACAGGCTCGTTCCCCCACCCCCCTTGTTCCCGGCGGCGGTTCCGGGGTCCGGTGCGGGCGGAGCGGGCCGATTCGCGGGGGCGGGCCGCCCGTCACCCGCCCCGGCGCGGACCACCCGTGCGGGTGAGGGGCGGACGGCCCGTGCCGCCCGCTCCGGGGAACGCGGGGGGCGCGGGGTTGACCCGTCCGCCCGTACGGCCGCGCGACGCGGCGGCCGTACGGGGCCGCGCGCGCCGCCGGTCCCGCCGCCGCCGCGCGGCCACGGCGCGCCAAGAAGGACGATTTCCGGCCAGACCACCGCACCGGACCCGGCCCCGGTCACCCGGTAGGACCGTCCGGCGTCCTAGGCGGGCGGGCGGATTTCGTGGAGGATCGGATGAAGTGACCCCATCAGCCGGAGAAGTGACCCCATCAGCCGGATCAGAATGGAAGAGTCTTATCTATGCAGGTCTGGCCGGGACAGGCGTATCCCCTCGGTGCCACCTACGACGGCGCCGGTACCAACTTCGCGGTCTTCTCGGAGGCCGCCGACCGTATCGAGCTGTGCCTGCTGCACGACGACGGCTCGGAGACCGCCGTGGAGCTGCGGGAGACCGACGCGTTCGTGCGGCACGCCTACCTGCCCGGGGTGATGCCGGGCCAGCGGTACGGCTTCCGGGTGCACGGGCCGTACGCGCCGGAGCGCGGGCTGCGCTGCAACTCCGCGAAGCTGCTCCTCGACCCGTACGCGCGCGCGGTCGCCGGGACCGTCGACTGGGGCGAGGCGGTGTACGGCTACCACTTCGGCAGGCCGGACTCCCGCAACGACCTCGACTCGGCGCCCCACACCATGTCGTCCGTCGTCGTGAACCCGTACTTCGACTGGGGTGACGACCGGCCGCCGCGCACCGACTACCACCGCACGGTGATCTACGAGGCCCACGTGAAGGGCCTGACGATGCTCCACCCGGCGCTGCCCCAGGAGTTGCGCGGCACGTACGCGGGCCTCGCGCACCCGGCGATCATCGAGCACCTGACCGAGCTGGGCGTGACGGCCATCGAGCTGATGCCCGTCCACCAGTTCGTCCACGACCACCGGCTCGTCGACGCGGGGATGGCGAACTACTGGGGCTACAACACGATCGGCTACTTCGCCCCGCACAACGCCTACGCCTCCTGGGGCGACCGCGGCCAGCAGGTGCTGGAGTTCAAGTCGGCGGTGCGCGCCCTGCACAAGGCGGGCATCGAGGTCATCCTCGACGTGGTGTACAACCACACGGCGGAGGGCAATCACCTGGGCCCGACGCTCTCCTTCCGGGGCCTGGACAACCCCTCGTACTACCGGCTCGTGGAGGACAACCCCCGGTACTACATGGACACGACCGGCACCGGGAACTCGCTGCTCATGCGCTCCCCGCACGTCCTCCAGCTCATCATGGACTCGCTGCGGTACTGGGTGACGGAGATGCACGTCGACGGCTTCCGCTTCGACCTGGCGGCGACGCTGGCCCGCCAGTTCCACGAGGTGGACCGGCTGTCGTCCTTCTTCGACCTGGTGCAGCAGGACCCGGTGGTCAGCCAGGTCAAGCTGATCGCCGAGCCGTGGGACGTGGGCGAGGGCGGCTACCAGGTGGGGAACTTCCCCCCGCTGTGGACCGAGTGGAACGGCAAGTACCGCGACACGGTCCGCGACCTGTGGCGGGGCGAGCCCCGGACGCTCGCGGAGTTCGCGTCCCGGCTGACCGGCTCCTCGGACCTGTACCAGGACGACGGGCGGCGGCCGCTCGCCTCGGTGAACTTCGTGACCTGCCACGACGGCTTCACCCTGCGGGACCTCGTCTCGTACAACGAGAAGCACAACGAGGCCAACGGCGAGGGCAACCGCGACGGCGAGAACCACAACCGCTCCTGGAACTGCGGGGTCGAGGGGGAGACCGACGACGCCGGCGTCCGGACGCTGCGGGCGCGCCAGATGCGCAACTTCATCGCCACGCTGCTGCTCTCCCAGGGCGTGCCGATGCTCAGCCACGGCGACGAGTTCGGGCGCACCCAGCACGGCAACAACAACGCCTACTGCCAGGACGGCGAGCTGTCGTGGGTCCACTGGCCCGGCGCGGACGAGGAGGAGGCCAGGTCGCTGCTGGAGTTCACCCGGTCGATGGTGTGGCTCCGCCGGGACCACCCGGTCTTCCGGCGGCGCCGCTTCTTCCACGGCCGGCCGGTGGAGGGCACGCACGACGACCTGTCGGACATCGCGTGGTTCACCCCGGGCGGCCGGGAGATGACCGCGCGGGACTGGCAGGCCGCGCACGCCAAGGCGCTGTCCGTGTTCCTCAACGGCCACGCCATCTCCGAGCCGGGCCCGCGCGGCGAGCGGATCTCCGACGACTCGTTCCTGCTGATGTTCAACGCCGGTGCCGACGACCTGGACTTCGTCGTCCCCGTCAACCACGGCCGCCAGTGGCAGGTCGTCGTGGACACCGCCGTGCCGGAGGGCACCCCGCCGGGCCAGGGCGACAAGGTGGCGGCCGGCGACCGGCTCACCCTGGTCGGCCGGAGCCTGGCCGTACTGCGTCGCCCGGCGTAGCGGCCGGGCCGTGCGTCCACCGAACGAGGTGTTCGGCGGGTGCGAGGGGAGAGGCGCCGCGCGGGCGGGTACGTACGTTCGCATGACGTCCCACGCGCCCGGTGCCCCGCTCGCCACGTACCGGCTCCAGCTCCAGCCGGACTTCCCGTTCGGGGCCGCCGCCGAGGCGGTGCCGTACCTCGCCTCCCTCGGCGTCACCCACCTGCACCTGTCGCCGGTGCTGGAGGCCGTCCCCGGCTCGACGCACGGCTACGACGTGACCGACCACGGCCGGGTGCGGGAGGAGCTCGGCGGCGAGGCGGGGCTGCGGGACCTCGCCCGCACCGCGCGGGCGCACGGCCTCGGGCTCGTCGTCGACCTGGTGCCCAACCACATGGCGGCCGCGCTGCCGCACAACCGGGCGCTGTGGGAGGTGCTGCGCGACGGGCCCTCCTCGCCGTATGCCCGGTGGTTCGACATCGACTGGGAGGCGGGGGGCGGCAAGGTGCTGCTGCCGGTGCTCCCGGCCCGGCTCGGGGACGTGTTGGACGAGCTGCGGGTCGACGCGGACTCCTCCGTCCTGCGGTACGGCGCGCAGGTGTTCCCGTTGCGCGCCGGGACGGCCGGGCTGCCGCTCGCCGAGCTGCTGGACGCCCAGTGGTACCGGCCGGCGTGGTGGCGGCTGGCCCGCACGGAGCTGAACTACCGGCGGTTCTTCACCGTCTCGGACCTCATCGGGGTGCGGGTGGAGGACCCGGAGGTGTTCGAGGCGACCCACGCCAAGATCGTGGAGCTGGTGCGGGACGGGGTCGTCGAGGGGCTGCGGATCGACCACCCGGACGGGCTCGCGGACCCCGAGGCGTACCTGCACGCGCTGGACCGGGCGACGGGCGGGGCGTGCTGGACGGTCGTCGAGAAGATCCTCACCGGTGACGAGCGGCTCCCGGCGGGTTGGCCGGTGGCGGGCACCACCGGGTACGACGCGCTGCGCCGCGTGGACGGGCTGTTCGTCGACGGGGCGGGCGCGGAGGAACTGGGCGGGCTGTACCGGCGGTTCGCGGCCCCGCCCGGCGACCGGGGCGGCCACTGGGAGGCGACGGCGCGCCGGGCGGCGTACAAGGTGGTGACGCACGAGCTGGCGGCGGAGGTGGCGTTCCTGACCCGGACGGCCGGGCGGATCTGCGCGGCGGACACGGGGCTGCGCGACCACGCGCCGTGGGCGCTGCGGGCGGCGGTGCGGGAGCTGCTGATCCGGGTGCCGGTCTACCGGCCGTACCGGATCGGCGCGGAGGAGGTGCTGACGGAGGAGGCGGCGGCCGAGGCGCGGGGGACGTTCGCGGTGCCGGAGGAGGCGGCGGCCGTGGACGTCGTCCGGGAGCTGGCGCTGGGGCGGCTCGGGGAGGGGCCCGACGCGGCGGCGTTCCGGACGCGGTTCGCGCAGACGGCGTCGGCGCTGCGGGCGAAGTCGGTGGAGGACACGGCGTTCTACCGGTACGTGCCGCTGCTGTCGGCGAACGAGGTGGGCGGCGACCCGGGCAGGCCGGCGGTGTCCCCGGCGGAGTTCCACGCGTACTGCGCGCGGATCGCCCGGGACTGGCCGACGACCGGGACGGTGCTGTCCACGCACGACACGAAGCGCAGCGCGGACGTGCGGGCGCGGATCGCCGTCCTGTCGGAGTGCCCCGGCCGGTGGGCGAAGCTGCTGGGCGACGTGGCGCGGGTGCCGGCGCCGGACGGGCAACTGGCGTGGGCGGCGTGGCAGACGGCGCTGGGGCTGGGCCGGCCGTCGCGGGAGCGGCTGGACGGGGCGCTGCTGAAGGCGGCGCGGGAGGCGGGCCTGCACACCGGCTGGACGGAGCAGGACGCGGCGTACGAGCGGGCCGTGGCGGAGTTCGTGGCGGAGGGCCCGGCGGGGCCGGTGTGGCACCCGGTCGCGGAGCTGGCCCGCGAGCTGGAGCCGCACGTGCGGGCCAACGTGCTGGGCGCGGCGCTGCTGCACCTGGCGATGCCGGGCGTGCCGGACCTGTACCAGGGCACGGAGGCGGTGTACGAGGCGCTGGTGGACCCGGACAACCGGGCGCCGTTCCGGGAGGCCCGGCCGGACGGGAAGACGGCGGTGACGCGGGCGGCACTGGGGCTGCGGCGGCGGTACCCGGAGGTGTTCGGCGCCTCGGGGACGTACACGCCGCTGGCGGCCCGGGGCCCGGCGGCGGACCACTGCGTGGCGTTCCTCCGGTCGGACCGGGTGGTCGCGGCGGTGACGCGGCTGTCGCTGCGGCTGGCGGAGGCGGGCGGCTGGGCCGGTACGGCGCTGACGCTGCCCGAGGGCCGGTGGGTGGACGCCCTGGACGGGGCGCGGGTCGTGGACGGGGGGCGCGCGGTCGCGGTGGCGGAGCTGTTCGGGGAGCGGCCCGTGGCGCTGCTGAGCCGCGCGGAGTGAGCGCGCCGCGGCGGGGGCCGGGGCCGGGCGGCCGGGCCCCGGCGGCTCAGCGGGCTCCGGCGGCTCAGCGGGCCGCGAGGCGGAAGGCCATCCGGCCGAAGGAGACCATGTCGCCCGGCTGGACGACGACCGTGCCGGTCACGCGCCGCCCGTTGACGGTGGTGCCGTTGGTGGAGTTGAGGTCGCGCAGGACCCACGACCCGCCCTGCATGCCGAGTTCGGCGTGCAGCCGGGAGACCGTCTCGTGGCTGAGCCGCAGCCCGTTCACCGGGTCGCGCCCTATCCGCAGCGGGTACGGGCCCGGCTCCGGCAGCAGCAGCTTCGGCAGCCGCTCGGCCTGCCAGGCGTGGCCCAGCCGCACCGTGAACGCGGAGATCCGCTCGACGGCGCCGAACAGCCGCCGCGACCAGCCCCCGTCCCGCTCCCGGAGGTCGTCGGTGAGCACCGCCAGCTCGTCGAAGTGGCGGGCGGCCAGGGCGAGCTCCGTGCGCCGCAGGAACGTGTCGTGGGACAGCTTCCCCTGCACCGCGCCCTCGCGGATCAGCTCCAGCGCCCGGTCCCGCTCGGCGTCCGACAGCCGGGCGGGATGCGTCTGGGGATCGAAGGGCGACGTCACGGAGGGATTGTCGGTCGCCGGGGCCCGGGGTGTCCAGACGGGTCGCCACCGGACGGCCCGCCCCGCCCCGGCGGCGAAGTGCCGTGCTTCCCGGCTCCGGTCTTGCCAGGATGGGGCGCGGTGACGGGACCTGGCCGACGACGAGGGGATCGCCAGTGCTGTTCGAAGTGTGGGCGCCGAACGCGCGCGAGCGGGTGGAACTGGAACTGGAGGGTGCCCGGCACCCCATGGAGCGCGATCCGCTGCGCGACGGCTGGTGGACGGCGAAGGCCGGCGGCGACGTACCGGACGGGGCGCGGTACGGGTTCTCGCTGGACGGCGGACCGGTGCTGCCCGACCCGCGGTCGCGGCGCCAGCCCGACGGGCCGGACGGGCGGAGCGCGGTGGTGGACCAGGCGGCGTACGCCTGGCGGAACGAGCCGCCGCGGCGCGGGCTGCGCGGGGCCGTCCTGTACGAGCTGCACGTGGGGACGTACACGCGCGAGGGCACCCTCGACGCGGCGGCGAAGCGGCTGGACCACCTGGTGCGGCTGGGGGTGACGCACGTGGAGCTGATGCCGCTGTGCCCGTTCCCCGGGCGGCACGGCTGGGGGTACGAGGGGGTGTCGCTGTGGGCGGTGCACGAGCCGTACGGCGGGCCGGCGGCGCTGAAGCGGTTCGTGGACACGGCGCACGGGCTGGGCCTGGGCGTGGTGCTGGACGTGGTCCACAACCACCTGGGGCCCTCCGGCAATCACCTGCCGGCCTTCGGCCCGTACTTCACGGACACGCACCACACGCCGTGGGGCGCGGCGGTGAACCTGGACGCGCCGGGCTCGGACGAGGTGCGGGCCTTCCTGCTGGGCAGCGCGCTCGCGTGGCTGCGGGACCACCGGATCGACGGGCTGCGGCTGGACGCGGTGCACGCGCTCGCCGACACGCGGGCGCTGACGTTCCTGGAGGAGCTGTCGGCGGCGGTGGACGAGCTCGCCGCGGAGCGGGGGCGGGAGCACTTCCTGATCGCCGAGTCGGACCGGTGCGACCCGTGGACGACGACGCCGCGCGCGGAGGGCGGGCTGGGGCTGCACGCCCAGTGGAACGACGACTTCCACCACGCGCTGCACACGGCGCTGACCGGCGAGTCCCAGGGCTACTACGCGGACTTCGCGCGGGCGCCGCTGGCCGCGCTGGCGAAGGTGCTGGGCGAGGTCTTCTTCCACAACGGCACGTTCTCGACGTTCCGGGGCCGTACGCACGGCCGCCCGGTGGACCCGGAACGGACACGGGCGCACCGCTTCCTCGGGTACGCGCAGACGCACGACCAGGTCGGCAACCGGGCGCAGGGCGACCGGCTGTCGGCGTCCCTCTCCCCCGGCCTGCTGGCGTGCGCGGCGGTGCTCGTCCTGACGGGCCCGTTCACGCCGATGCTGTTCATGGGCGAGGAGTGGGGGGCCCGCACGCCGTGGCAGTTCTTCACCGACCACACGGACCCGGAGCTGGCCGAGGCGGTGCGGCGCGGCCGGCGGCGGGAGTTCGCGGCGCACGGCTGGCGGGAGGAGGACGTCCCGGACCCGCAGGACCCGGCGACGCGCGACCGCTCGTGCCTGGACTGGGAGGAGCCGGCGCGCGAGCCGCACGCGCGGCTGCTGGACTGGCACCGGCGGCTGATCGCACTGCGGGCCGCGCGGCCGGACCTGACCGATCCGGACCTGGCGGCGACGCACGTCGTGTACGACGAGGAGGCCCGCTGGATCGCGTACCGGCGGGGGGACGTGCGGGTGGCGGTGAACCTGGCGGACCGTCCGGCGCGGATCCCGCTGGGCCCGGACGGGGGGCGGGTGCTGGCCGCGTGGGAGCCGGTGGAGGCGCCGGGGGCGGAGGGCGGGGAGCTGGTGGTGCCGGCGGAGTCGTGCGTGGTCCTCTCCCTCTCCTGAGGGCTCCTGAGGGCTTCTGAGGGCTTTTAAGGGCCCGGGGGCCGGTTCCGGGGCGGGCCGCGCGGCTGTCGCGGCCGGCCCCTCCCCCGCCTGCGGCAGCCGCGCGGCGGCCGTGCGCCCCGCCGGTTCACCCGCCGGTGAGCCGGGCGGTCAGCTCCGCGGCGGGGCCGGCCGGTTCGCCCGTGTGGAGCAGTTCGACGCGGTGGACGAGGCGCGGTTCGACGAGGGGGACCGCGGTGGCGGCGGGCGCGGCGGGGACGGTGGCCGGGAGGAGGGCGAGGCCCTGCCCGGCGGCGGCGAGCGCGGTCAGGGTGTGCACGTCGGTGCCCTCGTAGCGCAGGGCGGGGCGGAAGCCGTACGTGCCGTGGGCGGCGCGCAGCTGGTCGAGGGGGAGGCCGGCGGCGGGGGCGTCCAGCCAGCGGGCGGCGGTGAGCTCGCCGATGCGCAGGCCGGGGCGGTGGGCCAGCGGGTGGCCGGCGGGCAGGTGGACGGCGAGCGGCGCCTCGGTGACGCGGAGGGCCGTCAGCGGGGCGGTGCCGCCCGTCGGGGCGGTCCCGGACAGGGGCAGCGGGTCGCCGGTGACGGCCAGGCCGTCGACGAGGCCGAGGTCGGCGGTGCCGTCGGCGAGCGCGGCGGCTATCGCGTCGCGGGGCCGGACGCGCAGGGTGACGCGGGCGGTGGCGGCCGGGAGGGCGGCCAGGAGCCGGGGGCCGACGGCGAGCGGGGCGGCGGCGACGGCCAGTTCGCCGGCGGGCGCGGCGACGAGGCGGGCGAGGTCGGCGCGGGCCGCGTCGAGGCGCAGCAGCAGCGGTACGGCGTGCTCCAGGAGGCGCGCGCCCGCCACGGTGGGGACGACGGGCCGCCGGGTCAGCAGCGGCAGGCCCAGCTCTCTCTCCAGGGCGGCGACGTGCCGCGCCACGGCGGCCTGGGTGCACCCGAGTTCGCGCGCGGCCGCCGGGAACGAGGCGAGCCGGCTCACCGTCACGAACGTGCGCAGGAGGCGGGGGTCCATGACGCCCAGTCTGGACCGCCGGGCCCGGCCGTGACCGGCGTCCGGCGCAACTGGCGGATCGTCAGTCGACGGGGACGACGAGGTCGGCGCGGGCCCGGCCGGGGGCGATCAGCCTCGCGTTGGCCTCGTCGGAGTCCCGGACCCAGCGCTCGGCGTCGGCGCGGCCCTTGCCGTACCGGACGTGCCGGTCGACGAGGCGCCGGATCCGCAGGTCGTCGTCGGCCTCCACGTACCAGACCTCGTCGAGGAGGGCGCGGACCGGGACCCACGCGGGGTCGTCGTACAGCAGGTAGTTGCCCTCGGTGACGACGAGCGGCACGTCGGGCGGGACGGGCACGCTGCCGGCGACGGGCTCCTCCAGGGCGCGGTCGAAGGCGGGCGCGTACACGGTGACGCGGGGGTCGGCGGCCCGCAACCGGGCCAGCAGGGCGGCGTACCCGGCGGCGTCGAAGGTGTCGGGGGCGCCCTTGCGGCCGGCCCGGCCGAGGCGGTCGAGCTCGGCCCCCGCGAGGTGGAAGCCGTCCATGGGGACGAGGACGGCGAGCCCGCCGAGCCGGTCGACGAGGCGCGCGGCCAGGGTGGACTTGCCCGCGCCGGGTGGGCCGGCGAGGCCGAGGACGCGCCGCGTGCCGGGGGTGGCGAGGCGGCGCGCGCGGGCGGTGAGGGCGTCGAACTGCTGCGCGTCCATGGTCTCGATTGTCCCTGTCCGGACGGTCTCTCGACTCGTGGCTACCGACCAGTAGAAGGAACGCCTCATTCCGTCCACCATGTGACACGAGCATGGCACCTCACGGCTCGCACCCCCCACAGAGGAGTGACCCCATGCGCGGACGCAGCGCCTCCCGGCACCGCACCCTCACCGTCGCCGCCACCGCGGCCCTGGCCCTGGCCTGGCCCGTCCAGGCGGACGCGGCGGCTCCGGCCGCGGCCCCCGACCGGCCGGCCGCCGCCGTCGCGGCCGGAGCCGCCCGGTCCACGGACGTGGACTACGCGACCTGGCAGCGCGACGTGGCGGCGGCCCTCGCCCCCGCCCGCCCCTACGTCGAGCAGCGCACGGCGAACGCGTCCGGCGAGAAGCTGGCGATCGTGCTGGACGTCGACAACACGTCCCTGGAGACGGACTTCCACTCCTTCTGGGAGTACCCGACCCCCGCCGTCCGCCCCGCCCTCGACCTGGCCCGCTACGCCGACTCCCGCGGCGTGGACGTCTTCTTCGTCACCGCCCGCCCCGGCATCCTGCACGGCCTCACCGCGCGCAACCTGCGGTCCGCGGGCTACCCGGTGGACGGCCTGTACGTCCGCGACCTGCCCGACCTGTTCGGCGAGGTCGCCGCGTACAAGACGGAGAAGCGCGCCGAGATCGAGGCGAAGGGCTACCGGATCATCGCCAACATCGGCAACCGCCCGAGCGACCTGGCGGGCGGTCACGCGGAGCGCGTCTTCAAGCTCCCGGACTACGACGGCGAGCTCTCCTGACCCCGGCGCACCGGCGGAACAGGGGGCGCGGCGGCCCGGCGCCGTGGAGGACGGCCCCGCACGGCGAAGGCGCGGGAAACGGCGTCCGGCCCGCGGCTCGCACGACGCCTCCCAGATCGGAGACGTGATCGGCCCGGGGCGCTGACGGCGGCGCCGGCCGCACGGCCGGGGGCGGGTCGAGGACCGCGCGCCGCCCCTTCCTCCGCCCGACGGCGGGGGAAGGGGCGGCCGGGTCGTGCTCAGTCCGCGGCCGGGGCCAGGCGGAGGGAGACGGAGTTGATGCAGTAGCGCTGGTCCGTGGGGGTCGGGTAGCCCTCGCCCTCGAAGACGTGGCCCAGGTGGGAGCCGCAGCGGGCGCAGCGGACCTCGGTGCGGACCATGCCGTGGGAGCGGTCCTCCAGGAGCTCGACGGCGTCGCTGTCCTTCGGGTCGTAGAAGGACGGCCAGCCGCAGTGGGAGGCGAACTTCGTGTCGGACGTGAACAGTTCGGCACCACAGGCCCGGCAGGAGTAGACGCCCTCTGTCCTGGTGTCGGTGTACTCGCCGGTGAAGGGCGGCTCCGTGCCCGCCTCGCGCAGGACGTGGTACTCCTGCGGCGTCAGCTCGGCGCGCCACTGCTCGTCCGGCTTCTCGACCTCGTACGGCATGGTCTGCTTCAGCTCCCTCTGCTCGGTCAGCGCGCCAGGCGGTCGAGGATCCTCGGGCCGAGGTCCGTGACGTCGCCGGCGCCCATGGTGAGAACGAGATCGCCGGGCCGGGCCATTCCCGCGACCAGTTCGGGCACGGCCCCCTGGTCGGGCGCCGGGGTGACGTCGGCGCCCGCCGCGGCGGCCGCGTCGGTGATCAGGGCGCTGGTGACGCCCGGGACCGGGTCCTCGCGGGCGGGGTAGATGTCGAGGACCAGCGACCGGTCGGCGAGGGCGAGGGCCCGGCCCATCTCCGCGCCCAGCTCCTGCGTGCGGGAGAACAGGTGCGGCTGGAACACCACCAGGAGGCGGCGGTCGGTGCCGGCCGCGGCGCGCATCGCCTCCAGGTCGGCGGTCATCTCGGTGGGGTGGTGCGCGTACGAGTCGATGACCTGGACGCCGGCGGCCTCGCCCTTGAGCTGGAGGCGGCGCCCGACGCCGGTGTACGCGGTGAGGGCCCGGGCCAGGTCGGCCGGGTCGACACCGGCGCGCGCGCCGGCGGCGAGGGCGGCGGCGGCGTTGTGGGCGTAGTGGCGGCCGGGCACGGAGACGGTGAAGGTGTGCTCGCGCCCGTCGAGGACGACGGTGACCTCGCTGGTCATGCCCTTCGGGGTGATGCGGCGGATCCACACGTCGGACGACTCCGACTCGCCGACGCGCAGGATGTCCAGGCCCGGCCGGCCGGAGACCCGCGCGGCCAGCTCGCGGGCGCCCGGGTGCTCGCCGACGACGAGGGTGCCGCCGCGGGGGACCTTGGCGACGAACGCCTCGAAGGACTCGTAGATCTCTTCCAGGGAGGCGTAGTTGGCGTGGTGGTCCAGCTCGACGTTGAGGACGAGGGCGACCTCGGGGTCGTACTTCTGGAAGCTGCGGTCGCTCTCGTCGGCCTCGGCGACGAAGAGGTCGCCGCCGCCGTGCCGGGCGTTGGTGCCGGGGCCCGCGAGGTCGCCGCCGATGGCGTACGACGGGTCGAGCCCGAGCTCGGTGAGGGCGACGGCGAGCATCGACGTGGTGGTGGTCTTGCCGTGGGTGCCGGCGACGGCGATGGCGCGCAGGCCCTCCATCAGCGCGGCCAGCGCGTCGGAGCGGTGCACGACGGGGATGCCGAGCTGCTGCGCGCGGGCCAGCTCGGGGTTGTCGGCGCGGATGGCGCTGGAGACGACGACGCAACTGCTGTCGTCGGCGAGGTGGTGCGCGGCGTGGCCGATGTGGACGGTCGCGCCGAGGAGGCGCAGCGACGCGGCGGTCTCGGAATCGCGCGCGTCGCTGCCGGCGACCTTGGCCCCGCGCTGGGCGAGGATCTTCGCGATGCCCGACATGCCGGCGCCGCCGATGCCGATGAAGTGCGGCCGTTCCATTGCGGCAGGGATGGCGGGTGCCATGCGGTTCTCTCCCCGGGGTGTGGCGTACGTGCGGGGGCCCAGCCTATTCGTTGTGCGCGAAGAGCTTGAGCACCGGGACGCCGACCTTGTGGCGGGCGCGGGACGCCCAGTCGCGGTGGAAGAACTCCTCCACGTAGTGCGGGGCGGTCAGCACGATCACCTCGTCGGCCTCCGCCTCCTCCACGACGGCCCTCATCTTGTCCAGCGGGTGGTCCTCGACGACCTGGCCGACCGCCTCGCAACCGGCGTCGCGCAGGGCCTGCACCGACTGCTCCAGGGCCACCTCCGCCGGGCGCCGCGCCTCCGCGCCGGACGGCTCCTCGCCCTCCTTGGCCGCGTCCTTCAACGCGCCGACGGCGACGTCGTCGATGGCGCGCAGTAGCGCGTCGGTCTGGTCGCCGCGGGGCTGCATGAGCACGATGAAGGAGACCGTCTCGTCCCCGTGCAGGGTCGTGACGAAGTCCACGTCCACGGACGACAGCGGTTTCTCGATCATCAGAACGCTTGTGAACACCTGGTGAGCCCTTCTGCGGAAACCATCCTGCCCCGTGCCCGCACGGGGTCTGCGAGGGTAAGTCTGCCCAGCGCGAGATAAGCGGAACGACTAATTCCGATCCTTCGCCGGATCGGCGTGTCCCTCCGTGTGTCCGCCATCGGGCCGGTTCACACCGGGAGGGACCGCCGGTACCGCGTGAAGAGGAACCCGTCCTCCTCCAGCACGGACGCCAGGGCGAACCGCGACGGCACCGCCAGGGACGGCCCGCCCGCGATGCGCTGCGCGTCCCCGGCGGTGAGCACCGGGGACACGGTCAGGCACAGCTCGTCCAGCACCCCGGCGGCCACGAACTGGCCCAGCAGCCGCGGCCCGCCCTCGGTGAGCTGCCGGGTCAGCCCGCGCCCGGCCAGCGCCCGCACGGCACGCTCCGGCTCCACGCCCGGCCCGTCGCCCGCGACGACCACCTCCGCCCCGGCCCGCTCCGCCTCCCGCACCCGGGCGGGCGGCGCGGCGGCGCCCGTGAGGACCAGGGTCGGTACGAGCGGCGAGGTGAACAGCGGCAGCGAGAAGTCCAGGTCCAGCGAGGCGCTCACCACGGCGATGGCGGGCGCGGGCCCCTGCCCGGCCGCCTCCCGGCGCGCGGCGAAGCCCTCGCGCGCGCGGGCCGGGCGGTATCCCTCCAGGCGTACGGTCTCGGCGCCCACGACGACCACGTCGGCGAGCGCCCGCAGCGTGCCGAAGATCCGCATGTCGGCGGCGGAGGAGATCGGCTCCGAGCGCCCGTCGTGCTGGGCGGCGCCGTCCAGGGACGACACCATGTTGGCGCGCAGCCACGCGCCGCGCGGCGTCCCGGCCGCGGCGGGCGGGTAGGCGTACGCGTCGGCCAGCTCGTCGAGGGACCACTCGCGGCTCTCCCCCGCGGCGGGCGCGGCGGAGCCGGCGGGAACGGGCGGTGTCTGGTCGGTCACAGGGAACAGGCGTCGCATGTCGTGCAGTCTGGCACGGCGCTTACAGTGGGGAGCGTGTCGACGAGTGCCCTGACCGAAGCGGTCCCGCTGTCCCTGTGCGCCCGCGAGCCGCACGTCCCCGCCGATCGCCTGGTCGCCGAGATGGTGCCCCCGCCGCGCTTCGACGGCGTGCGCTTCGACACGTACATCCCGGACCCCAACCAGCCCAGCCAGGCCGAGGCCGTCTCGGTGCTGGCCGGTTTCGCCGCCGGCCTCGGCGGGGCGCACGGGGGCGGCACGGGCAGGCGCCGCTGGTTCTCCCGGAAGCCCGCCGCCCCCGTCGGGCCGCGCGGGGTGTACCTGGACGGCGGGTACGGCGTCGGCAAGACGCACCTGCTGGCGTCGCTGTGGCACGCCACCCCGGCCGAGCCCGCGCTCAAGGCGTTCGGCACGTTCGTGGAGCTGACCAACCTGGTGGGCGCGCTCGGCTTCCAGCAGACCGTGCGGACCCTCAGCGGGCACCGGCTGCTGTGCATCGACGAGTTCGAGCTGGACGACCCGGGCGACACGGTGCTGGTGTCCACGCTGCTCGGCAAGCTGGTCGAGGCGGGCGTCGCCCTGGCCGCCACGTCGAACACGCTGCCGGGCAAGCTGGGCGAGGGCCGGTTCGCGGCCGCGGACTTCCTGCGCGAGATCCAGGGCCTGTCCGCGCACTTCCGGCCGCTGCGCATCGACGGCGAGGACTACCGCCACCGTGGGCTGCCCGAGGCCCCGGCGCCGTACGCCGACGAGGAGGTCACGAAGGCGGCGCACGCGACACGAGGCGCCTCCCTGGACCACTTCCCGCAGCTCCTGGAGCACCTGGCGCGGGTCCACCCGAGCCGGTACGGGGCGCTGACCGAGGACGTGACGGCGGTCTGCCTGACGGGCGTGAGCGCCGTCCCCGACCAGTCGACGGCGCTGCGCCTGGTGGTCCTCGCCGACCGGCTGTACGACCGGGAGATACCGGTGCTCGCGTCCGGGCTGCCCTTCGACCGGCTGTTCAGCGACGAGATGCTGAACGGCGGGTACCGGAAGAAGTACTTCCGGGCGATCTCGCGGCTCACCGCCCTGGCCCGGGACGCCAAGGGGCTGGTGGCGCAGTAGGTTGGGGGGTCGTAAGCCCCCACCGTCCACCGTCCTGGCGCCGTACGGCGTCGGAAGGGAATTCGGCATGGCCACCACGCGTCACGCGCACACCGTCTGGGAGGGCAACCTCACCGAGGGCACGGGCACCGTGACCCTCGACTCCTCCGGCATCGGCTCCTACCCGGTCTCCTGGCCGGCGCGCGCGGAGGAGCCGGGCGGCAAGACGAGCCCGGAGGAGCTCATCGCGGCCGCCCACTCCAGTTGCTTCTCCATGTTCCTGTCGGCCGTCCTCGGCAAGGCCGGTACGCCGCCGACCCGGCTGACCACGAAGGCCGACGTCACGCTGCAGCCCGGCACGGGCATCACGGGCGTGCACCTCACCGTCGAGGGCGAGGTCCCCGGTCTGGACGAGGCCGCGTTCGTCAAGGCCGCCGAGGAGGCCAAGGCGGGTTGCCCGGTCAGCCAGGCGCTGGCGGGCACGGAGATCACGCTGACCGCGCGTCTCGCGAGCTGAGCGGCACCGCCGCCCGGAGGTCCGGCCGCCACCCCGACGGGGGTGGCGGCCGGACCCGTTCGTACGCCGGCACCGGCACCCGGCGACTCCGGGGACGCCACCGGGCGGGGGCGACGCGGACGAGGGCGATGCGAGCGGAGGTGACACGGGCAGGGGCGACACGGGTGACCGATCGGTGACGCTGGGCAATCGATCGGATACTTTCCGATAGTGAGATTTTCTGTACGCCGCCTGTCGGTGTCGGCTGCCCTGTGCGCCGCCCTGGCCGGCTGCGGGACTCCCCCCGCGAGCGCCCCGGCCCCGCCCCCCTCCCCCGAGTCGTCCCCCGCGGCGTCGCCCCGGACCGGGGCGGCGGCGTCCCGGCGCACCCCGCCGACGATGGCGCCGGGACCGAACGGCCTGACACCGGTCTTCGAGCGCCGCGCCGACGACGCGGGCGCGGGGGCCGCCGAGAAGACCGTCGCCCTCACCTTCGACGCCGACATGACGGCCGACCAGGGGCCGCGCGCGGCGCGCGGCGAGCGGTTCGACAACCCCGCGCTCATCGCGACGCTCCGCCGGCTGGAGGTCGACGCGACGGTGTTCATGACGGGCCGGTGGGCGGAGGAGTACCCCGACCAGGCCCGGTCGATCGGCACGGACCCGCGCTTCGAGATCGCCAACCACTCGTACAGCCACCACGCCTTCCGCTCCCCCTGCTACGGCCTGCCGGCGCTCTCCCGCCAGGAGATGGCGGCGGACGTGGGGCGGGCGTTCACGGCGTTCCGCGAGGTGGGCGCCCGCAACGTCGTGCCGTACTTCCGCTTCCCTGGCGGCTGCTACGACGACGACGCGCTGCGCGCGCTGGCACCGGCGAAGGTCACCGCCGTGCAGTGGGACGTGGTGAGCGGCGACGCCTTCGCGACGGACGCCGACGCCGTGGCCGAACAGGTGCTGGACGGCGTGCGGCCGGGCTCGGTCGTGGTGCTGCACTGCACGCTGAGCGCGGCGCCGGTCACCGAGCAGGCGGTCCGCCGCATCGTCCCCGAGCTGCGGGCGCGCGGCTACCGCTTCGTGAAGGTGTCGGAACTGTTGGCCGCGGGCTGAGGCGGGACCTCAGCCGGAACAGGCGGTGCGCTGGGCCTCCTGCCACTCGCACACGGGGCACAGCGTGGCGCCCCTGGTCGACTCGGGGTACTCCGTGGGCTCCCCGCAGAGCACGCAGTCCGCGAACGGCCCGGCGCTCCCGGTCCCGGCTTCGGTCCCGGCCGCCGGGGAGGTGCGGGTCGCGTCGTCCGGCGCACCGCGATGGGCACCCTCGTGACTCTCGTCCATGCATACGACTGTAGTCCCGTGCGCCCGCATCCGGCTCCCGGCGCCCGGGCGGCCCCGCCGGGCTGGCAGACTGGGGCCGTGAGCAGCGAAAACGTCATCGAGACCGACGAGCGGGACGCCGCGCCGCAGTTCGTCCTGCCGCTCGTCGTGCGGATCGAGAAGGCCGCGCCGCCCAGCCGCACCGACGCGCTGGAGACCGCCGCGCGGGCCGTGCTGGTGATGCTGTCGGACGACCGCTCGACGGGCGACGGCGCGTGGGCGCGGGCCGTGCGCGACTGGGAGGACGCCCGCATCCGCAAGGTCGTCCGGCGCGCCCGGGGCGCGGAGTGGCGGCGCGCCGAGCGGCTCCCGGGCATCACGGTCACCGGCGCGGACGCCGAGGTACGGGTCTTCCCGCCCGTCCCGCTCGACGGCTGGCCCAAGGACCTGGCCCGCCTCCAGGTCTCCGGCACCGAACTCGCCGACCCGACCGCCCCTTTGCCCCCCGCGCCCGGCGGCGCCGTGCTGTGGCTCAACCCGGAGCTGCGCATGTCGACCGGCAAGGAGATGGCGCAGGTCGGCCACGGGGCACAGTTGCTGTGGTGGGCGCTGGACGACGCCGCCCGCGCCTCGTGGCGGGAGGCGGGCTTCCCCCTCGCGGTCCGCACCGCGAAGCCCGCGCGGTGGGCCGACCTGGCCGCGAGCGGGCGCCCCGTGGTCCGCGACGCGGGCTTCACCGAGATCGCCCCGGGCTCCGCCACGGTCGTCTCCGACTTCTCCCCCGCCGCCTGAACGGGACGGCCGGGGGCCCGAAGCTCAAATGAAGCTCTGAAAGCGGGGCGCGGGGATTCGGCCCCCGGTGGCGGGGCCATGACCCCTCCAGCGGCACGGAGGAGGGGGACCATGGCGGAACTCGGTACGGGCATCGGCTGGCGGCCGGAGATCGCGGACGCGGTGGAGCGGCTGCCCGGCGTCGACTGGGTGGAGGTCGTCGCGGAGAACGTGTGCGCCGACCACGTCCCCGCCCCGCTCCTCCGGCTGCGCGAGCGGGGCGTCACCGTCGTCCCGCACGGCGTGTCCCTCGGCCTCGGCGGTGCCGGCCGCCCCGACGAGGCGCGGCTGGCCCGACTCGCCGCCACCGCGACCGCGCTGGGCGCGCCGCTGGTGACCGAGCACATCGCGTTCGTACGGGCCGGGGGGCCGCTCACCGCGTCGCCCGCGCTGGAGGCCGGGCACCTGCTGCCGGTGCCCCGCACCCGGGAGGCGCTGGACGTGCTGTGCGAGAACGTCCGCGTCGCGCAGGACGCGCTGCCCGTGCCGCTGGCGTTGGAGAACGTGGCGGCGCTGTTCTCCTGGCCGGAGGACGAGATGACGGAGGGTCGGTTCCTGGCGGAGCTGGTCGACCGCACCGGCGTACGGCTCCTCGTCGACGTGGCGAACCTCCACACCAACCGGCTCAACCGCGGCGACGACCCGGTCGAGGCCCTCGCCGGGCTGCCCGCCGGGGCGATCGCGTACGTGCACGTGGCGGGCGGCGTCGAACGCGACGGCGTCTGGCACGACACGCACGCCCACCCCGTACCGCCGCAGGTCCTCGACCTGCTGTCGGAGCTGGTGGAGCGGGCGGCGCCGCCCGGGGTGCTGCTGGAGCGCGACGACGACTTCCCGCCGGAGGAGGAGCTCGCGGCGGAGCTGGCCGCGATCCGGGAGCGGATGACGGGGACGGGGGCGGCGACGGGGGCGCCGAACCGCCCGGCGGGCACGCGGAGGGACGGGGACGCGGCGCCGGAAGGCACGCGGCGAGGCGGGGACGCGGCACCGGAGGGCACACGGCGGGACGGGGACGCGGCGCCGGAAGGCACGCGGCGAGGCGGGGACGCGGCACCGGAGGGCACACGGCGGGACGGGGACGCGACACCGGAAGGCACACGGCGAGGCGGGGACGCGGCACCGGAGGGGGTACGACGAGTCGGGGGCGCGACACCGGAAGGCACACGGCGGGACGGGGACGCGACACCGGAAGGCGCGCGGCGGGACGGGGACGCGGCGCTGGAGGGCGCGCGGGAGCGGCTGGGGCTCGCCCAGACCGCGCTGCTGTCGGCGCTCGTCGCGGGGACCCCCGTGCCCGGGGGCTTCGACGGGGCGCGGCTGCGGCTCCAGTCCCTGGCGCTGGCCCGGAAGCGGGCGGGGATCGTCGCGAAGCTCGCGCCCGAGCTGCCGGGGCTGCTCGGGGAGGGTTACCGGGACGCGTTCGCGGCGTACGCGCGGACCCGTCCGATGCCGGGCGGCTACCGGCAGGACGCCCTGGCCTTCGCCCGGTACCTGCTCGACTCGGGCCGGCTCGGGGACGGCCGCGCCCGGCGGCGGCTGTACCTGTGGTGGGCGGAGCGCTCGGGCCCGCGCCCGCCGGGCAGGGCGGCCCGGCTGGTGCACGCGGCGCGCGCCGCGCTGGTGCGGTGACGCCGGTGCGGCGCGCAGGGGCCCTGCGCGCCGCACCCGGAGCCGGACCCGGTGTCGCTGGAGCGGCGGACGGGGCGTGCCCGCCGTCTGATCTTCCGGGTCGAGGGGTGGCGGCCGGTCGTGCCGGACACCACCGGGTCGTCGGGCCGGCGGCCCGCCGTCCGCTAGGCCAGCCCCGCCACCAGGTCCGCCACGTCCTTGCGGCGGCCGGTGAAGAACGGGACCTCCTCGCGGACGTGCATGCGGGCCTCGCTGCCGCGCAGGTGGCGCATGAGGTCGACGATGCGGTGGAGCTCGTCCGCCTCGAAGGCGAGGATCCACTCGTAGTCGCCGAGCGAGAACGAGGCGACCGTGTTGGCGCGGACGTCGGGGAAGCCGCGGGCCATCTTGCCGTGGTCGGCGAGCATGCGGCGGCGGTCCTCGTCGGGCAGCAGGTACCAGTCGTACGAGCGCACGAACGGGTAGACGCTGACGTAGTCGCGCGGCGTCTCGTCCGCGAGGAACGCCGGGATGTGCGACTTGTTGAACTCGGCGGGGCGGTGCAGCGCCATGTTCGACCACACCGGCTCCAGCGCCCGGCCGAGCCGGGTGCGGCGGAAGAGGCTGTACGCCTCCTGGAGCTGGTCCGAGGTCTCGGCGTGCCACCAGATCATCACGTCGGCGTCGGCCCGCAGCCCGGACAGGTCGTAGGTGCCGCGGATCGTGACGTCCTTCGCCGCGAGCTGGTCGAAGAGCTCCTGGACCTCCTCGGCGTAGCCGCTGCGGTCCTGCGGCAGAGCCTCGCGCAGCTTGAAGACGGACCACAGGGTGTAGCGGATGACCTCGTTGAGGTCCTTCGCCTTCTTACCGGCGTTCGGGATCTTTTCGGGCGCACTCATACGGCTATTCTCACTCGTCACTCCGCGTGCTCCGCGCCGGGGTCGGCGTGGCGAGGATCTCGTCCGCCGCCCGCCACCCGTCCGCGACGACCGCGGGGATGCCGACGCCGTCGTAGGCCGCGCCGCACACCCGCAGCGCGGGCAGCTTGGCCACGGCGTCGCGGATGCGGGCGACGCGCGCGGGATGGCCCACCGGGTACTGCGGCAGCCCGTCGGTCCAGCGGGTCACCTCGGCGGCGACGGGCTTCGCGGCGAGCCCCACGGCGTCTCCGAGGTCACGCAGGGAGAGCGCGACGAGGTCGGCGTCGTCCCGCCCCAGGTGCTCCTCCTCGCCGTACCGGCCGAGGGAGGTGCGCAGCACGAACAGGTCGCCGGCGCCGTCGTCGACCCAGCCCCACTTGCGGCTGGAGAACGTGGACGCCTTGATCGCGCGGCCGTCGACGGGCGGCACGAGGAAGCCCGACCCGGCGGGTACGGAGGCGGCGTCGGCGCGCCGGAAGGCGAGCGTGACGAGGGCCATCGAGGCGTACTCGACGGAGGCGAGCTCGGCGGAGGCGGCCGGGGACTCGGGGGCGAGGAGGTCCGCGGCGGGCCGGGCCGGTGTCGCGAGGACCACCGCGTCGGCGTGGAGGACCTCGCGGTCGGTGCGGACCTCCCAGCCGTCGGGGCGGCGGGTCAGGCCGCGGACGGGCGTGTCCGTGCGGATCTCGCCGCCCGCCGCCGTGATCGCCCCGGCGACGGCGAGCGGGAGCCGCCCGATCCCGCCCGCGATGCCCGTGAACGCGGGGCCGGCCGGCGCCTGGGCGGCGGCCTGCACGGCCCGGACGGCGTCGGTGAGCGTCGCGTGGCGGCGGGCGGCCTCGAACAGCTTCGGCACGGCGGCCTTCATCGAGATCCGGTACGAGTCGCCGGCGTAGACCCCGCCGAGGAGGGGTTCGACGAGCCGGTCGACGACCTCGCGGCCCATGCGCCCGGCCACGTACGCGCCGATGGCGACGTCGTCGCCGAGCTCGGCGGGCGGCAGCGCGCGGTCCCGTTCGACGGCGCTCAGGCCCTCGCCGGACAGCAGGCCGGCCAGGGCGCGCGGGTCGCCGGGGACGCCCATGACGTGCCCCTTCGGCATGGGCCGCAGCGCGTCGCGGGTCCAGACGGAGGCCGTGGTCGTGGCGGGCGGCTGGAGGCGGTCGCCGAGCCCCACGGCGCGGGCGAGCTCGACGGCCTCGGGGCGGCGGGCGAGGATCGACTCGGCGCCCAGATCGACGGGGACCCCGGCGATCTCCCCCGCGTGGAGCTTGCCGCCGATCCGGCCGGTGGCCTCCAGCAGGGTCACGCTCCGGCCCGCCCGGAGCAGGCGGTGCGCGGCGGCGAGTCCGGCGATGCCGCCGCCGACGACGACCACCCGTCCCGGGGCCCCGCCCGCGTTGTCCGTGTTCATGGGTACCACTGTCTCAAATCCCGAGCCGAGTCCCGAACGTGACCCATCCGCAACCGGAGGGCGCAACCGGCACGCCGCCCCCTTACGTCGAACCCCCGTCACGGCACCGAATCCTTGGGGGGAACATCCATGCCGATCCCGACACGCTCGCGCCGCGCGTGCGCGGCCGTCCTGCTCGGCGTCTCGCTGGCGCTCGCCGGCTGCTCCGGTACGGGCGGCTCCCAGGCGAAGGAGGCCGCCGCCGACCGCGGCGCGGCGGCCCCCGAGGCCGCGGCGGGCGCCCAGGGGCCCGACTCCGCCTACGGCAGCGGCTCGTCGCGGGCCGGGCAGGACGGCTCGAAGGCGGCGAAGCCCGACGCCGTATGGCAGCACGTCATCAGGACCGCGGAGCTGTCCGTGGAGGTGGAGGACGTCGACGAGGCGCTGGCGCGCGCCCGCGACGTCGCCGCGGCGGCGGGCGGCCACGTCGCGGACGAGTCGACGACGCGGGAGGACGGCGGCGGCCTGGCCTCCCGGATCTCGCTGCGGGTCCCGCAGGCCGCGTACGAAGAGGTGCTCGGGAAGCTGGCGGGCACGGGGAAGCTGCTGGCGCGGCGGGTCGACGCGAAGGACGTCACCGACCAGGTGGTGGACGTGGAGAGCCGCGTCGCCACCCAGCGGGCGAGCGTCGCGCGGGTCCGGGAGCTGATGGACCGGGCGACGCGGCTGGCCGACGTGGTCGAGCTGGAGCGGGAGCTGAGCTCCCGCCAGGCGAACCTGGAGTCGCTGCTGGCCCAGCAGGCGTCGCTGAAGGACCGCACGTCGCTGGCGACGATCACGCTGGAGCTGAGCGAGCCGGAGGCCGCCGGGGCGCGGGACGACGACGAGCCGGGCGTGGTGGACGCGCTGCGCGGCGGCTGGGACGCGCTGGTGACGTCGCTGACGTGGTTCGTGGTCGTCCTGGCGGCGCTGGCGCCGTGGCTGGCGCTGCTGGCCGCCGGGTACGCGGTATGGCGGCGGGTGCTGGGGCCGTGGCGGGCGCGCCGCCGTGCGCGCCGGCCGCAGGCCCCGGCGGCGGGCACCCCGGCGGCGGGCACCCCGGCGGCCGGTGCCCCGGCGGCCGGTGCCCCGGGGGAGGAGCGGGACTGAACGCCGGTGTCCCCGTAGCGTGTCCCCCATGGGACGAGGCGCGAGGCGGGGTACGGGACGGCAGCGGCTGGTGGTGGTCGGCGGTGACGCGGCGGGGATGTCCGCCGCGTCGCAGGCCCGCCGCCTGAAGGGGCCGGACGAGCTGGAGATCGTGGCGTTCGAGCGGGGCCGCTTCACGTCGTACTCGGCGTGCGGCATCCCGTACTGGGTCGGCGGCGAGGTCACCGACCGGGACCGGCTCGTCGCGCGGACGCCCGAGCAGCACCGGGCGCGGGACATCGACGTACGGCTCCGCACGGAGGTCGTCGAGCTCGACCTCGACCGCGGCCGGGTGCGCACCCGCGACCTGGAGTCGGGCGCCGAGGCGTGGACCGGGTACGACCGGCTGGTCCTGGCGACCGGGGCGCGGCCCGTGCGCCCGCCGCTGCCGGGCATCGACGCGCCGGGCGTGCACGGCGTCCAGACGCTCGACGACGGGCAGGCCCTCATCGACCGGCTGGACGGGTCGCCGGGGCGGCGGGCCGTCGTCGTGGGCGCCGGGTACATCGGCGTCGAGATGGCCGAGGCGCTGCTCGGCCGGGGTTACGAGGTGACCGTCCTGAACCGGGGCGAGCAGCCGATGTCGACCCTCGACCCGGACATGGGGGAGCTGGTGCGCGCGGCGATGGACGGCATGGGCATCACGACCGTCGGCGGCGCCGAGGTGACCGAGGTGCTGACCGGCCCCGACGGGGACGTGCGGGCCGTGGCCGCCGGCGGCGCGGAGTACCCGGCCGACGTCGTGGTCCTCGGGGTCGGCGTCGAACCCGAGACCACGCTGGCCCGGGCGGCGGGCCTGCCCCTCGGCGCGTACGGCGGGCTGCTCACCGACCTGGCGATGCGCGTGCGCGGCCGGGAGGAGGTGTGGGCGGGCGGCGACTGCGTGGAGGTGCTGGACCTGGTGTCCGGCCGGGAGCGGTACGTCCCGCTCGGCACGCACGCCAACAAGCACGGCCAGGTCATCGGGGCGAACGTGGCCGGCGGCTACGGCACGTTCCCCGGGGTCGTGGGCACGGCCGTGAGCAAGGTCTGCTCGCTGGAGATCGCCCGCACGGGCCTGCGCGAGCGGGACGCCCGCGAGGTCGGCCTGCGGTACGTGGCGGTGACGGCCGAGTCGACGAGCCGGGCCGGATACTACCCGGGGGCGGCGCCGATGACGGTGAAGATGATCGCCGAGCGGCGGACGGGCCGGCTGCTGGGCACGCAGATCGTCGGCCGGGAGGGCGCGGGCAAGCGCGTGGACATCGCGGCGGTCGCCCTGACCGCGGGCATGACCGTGGAGCGGGTCGCCGCGCTGGACCTGGGGTACGCGCCGCCGTTCTCCCCGGTGTGGGACCCGGTGCAGGTCGCGGCCCGCAAGGCGGTCGCCGCGGTGCGGGAGGCGGACTGACCGGGACGACGGACTGACCGGGGCGGCGGGCCCGGGGGCCGTGGAGGCGTTCGGCGCGCCGGGCGGCCCGCGGTGGCGGGCCCGGGCCTCGCGGGGACGCCGGTGGACGCCGCGGCCGGGGCGCCGCGCGGGTCCGGCGCCGAGCACGGGGCCGGGGCCGGTCGGGCTTCGACGATCCGCGCGTGGTGGTGGAACAGCCGGCACCCGCGGCCACGGCCGTACGGGACTGCGGCCGTACGGGGCGCAGTGGTACGGGACCGGCGGTCGTCGGGGCGGCCCGGGCGCCGGCTCGGCGAACGGCCCGTCGGCGGGCGCGGCGCTCGACGCGACCGGCCGCAGGCCCCGGGGGTGACCGCAGGGCCGGGGCCGCAGGCCCCGGGGATGGCCCGGGGCCCGGGCGCTGCCCGGCGGGCCCGGGGGCTAGCGCGCGGTCTGCGTGTGGACGTCCTCGACGAGGCGCGTCAGCGCGTCGGGGTCCGTCGTGGGCAGCACGCCGTGGCCGAGGTTGAAGACGTGGCCCTCCAGCCCGGAGGCGGCGTCGAGGACGCGGCGGGTCTGCTCCTCCACGGCCTCGCGCGGGGCGAACAGGACGGCCGGGTCGAGGTTGCCCTGGAGCGCCTTGCCGGGGCCGACGCGGCGGGCGGCCTCGTCGAGCGGGACGCGCCAGTCGACACCGACCACGTCCGCGCCCGCCTCGCCCATGAGGCCGAGCAGCTCGCCCGTGCCGACGCCGAAGTGGATGCGCGGCACGCCGTACCCGGCGACGGCGTCGAAGACCTTCGCCGACGCGGGCATGACGGAGCGGCGGTAGTCGTCCGGGGAGAGGGCGCCGACCCAGGAGTCGAACAGCTGCACGGCGGAGGCGCCGGCCTCGATCTGGACCTTCAGGAAGGCCGCGGTGATGACGGCGAGCCGGTCCAGCAGGTCGGCCCAGAGCCCGGGGTCCCCGTACATGAGGGCCTTGGTGTTCTCGTGGTTGCGCGACGGGCCGCCCTCGACGAGGTAGCTCGCGAGGGTGAAGGGCGCGCCCGCGAAGCCGATCAGCGGGGTGGCGCCGAGCTCGCCCGTGAGCATGCCGATGGCCTCGGTGACGTACGCGACGTCGTCGGGGGTCAGGTCGCGCAGCCGCGCGAGGTCCTCGCGGCGGCGGATCGGCTCGGCGACGACGGGGCCGACGCCCGGCTTGATGTCGAGGTCGACGCCGATGGCCTTGAGGGGGACCACGATGTCGCTGAAGTAGATCGCCGCGTCGACCTTGTGGCGCCGCACGGGCTGCAGCGTGATCTCGGTGACCAGGTCGGGCCGCATGCAGGACTCCAGCATGGGGACGCCCTCGCGGACCTTCAGGTACTCGGGGAGTGAGCGCCCCGCCTGGCGCATGAACCAGACCGGCGTGTGCGGCACCGGCTCGCGGCGGCACGCCTTGAGGAAGGCGGAGTCGTACGTCTGCGTCGGGGAGCCCGAGGGGCGGGTGTTGGCACTCACGTCCTGCATCTTCGCACGTGCGGGCGCGCGGCCACGCGGGGCGGGCCGCGCGGCCCGGGTGTCCCTCCCTGCGCACGGCCCCCGTTCCGCCTACTCTTCCCCGCATGGCTGCGGCTCAGGAACAGTTCTCCGGTCACTCCGACGGCACCGAGGGCACGGGCGGCGGGGAGGACGGTCCCGTCCCGCCCGCCTTCCGGGCCGCGGTCGACGCGCTGCGGGCGGCGCGAGTCCGCCCGGAGATCGAGCTGGAGCCGACGCGGCCGCCCCGGCGGCTCGCCCCGTGGGCGTACGCGGTGGAGGCGACGGCCGTGGAGGACGGCGAGGACCTCGCGGACGGCCGGCTGGTGCTGCTGCACGACCCGGCGGGCCACGAGGCGTGGCGGGGGACGTTCCGGCTGGTGACGCTGGTGCGGGCGGAACTGGAGCCGGAGATGGCGGCGGACCCGCTGCTGCCCGAGGTGTGCTGGTCCTGGCTGACGGGCGCGCTGGAGGCGCGGGGCCTGTCGTACGGGGAGGCGAGCGGGACGGTCACGCGGGCGGGGTCGTACTACTTCGGCGGGCTGGCGGAGCGCCGGCCCGCGACGCAGATCGAGATCCGGGCGTCCTGGACGCCCGGGGAGGACCGGGGCGGGGCGCCGGACACCGCGGCGCACCTGGCCGCGTGGGGAGACCTGCTGTGCCAGGTGGCGGGGCTGCCGCCGTCGGGCCCCGGCCTCCCGGAGGGCGGCGGGGCGGGCGTCGTGTCGCTGCCGCAGCGGCGCGGGCCGCACCGGCCGTAGCACCCTCGCTCACGCGTCCGAATTGCCCCAATTGTTACCCAGTAATCCGTGATCTCCCCCTAAAGGAGGACGCGATTGCTGCCGAAGAGGTCTGTGACCCTATCTGCACGGTTCGCCCCGGCTACTTCCCCGAGCCGGCAGTGTCCCGCACCTTCCCAGGAGGCCTGGTGTCCGTTCTCCTCGAGCAGCCCGCAAGCCTGGTCGCCTACCGCCCGAACAAACCGACGGCCATGGTCGTCGTGGCCGACCCGCGCGTCCGCTCCACCGTGACCCGCCACCTGTGGGCGCTCGGAGTGCGTGACGTCATCGAGGCGTCGTCCATCGCGGAGGCCCGCCCCCGTATCGGCAACCCGCGCGACATCTGCGTCGCCGACGTCCACCTGCCCGACGGCTCCGGCCTCACCCTGCTGTCGGAGACCCGCGCCGCCGGCTGGCCCAACGGGCTGGCCCTCTCCGCCGCCGACGACATCGGCGCGGTGCGCAACGCGCTCGCCGGCGGCGTCAAGGGCTACGTCGTCACCGGCACCCGTACGAACATCGGGCACCCCACCCGCCCGGGCGCCGCCCCGATCGGCGCCGCCGCGGCCCGCCTCCACCGCCGCCCCCCGGGTGCCCCGAGCCACCCGGGCGGCTACCGCGAGCTGTCCGGCCGCGAGGTCGAGGTCCTCCGGCTGGTGGCGGAGGGCCAGTCGAACAAGGCCATCGGCGTCTCCATGGGGCTGTCCGCCCTGACCGTCAAGTCCCATCTGGCCCGGATCGCCCGCAAGCTGGGCACCGGCGACCGGGCGGGCATGGTCGCGGTCGCGCTGCGCACCGGCATCATCCACTGACCTCCCGCACCCTGCCCGCCCGTCGACGGAACGTTCCGTCGGCGGGCGCCTCCCGTTCACCGATACCCTTGACAGGTGACCGACGCCCAAGACACCGCAGCAGAGACACCACTGCGAACCCCCGGGGGCGGCCCTCCGGACGACGGCGTCGCAGCCGACGGGGCGGCGGCCCCGGAACCGATCCCCCTGCTGGAGCCCCGCGAGGGGGTCCCTCCCGTCGTCGCCGACGCCGAGGCGCTGGCGCGGGTCGTCGAGGCGTTCGCCGCCGGCACCGGCCCGGTGGCCGTCGACGCCGAACGGGCCTCCGGCTACCGCTACGGGCAGCGGGCCTATCTGGTCCAGTTGCGCCGCGAGGGCGCGGGTACGGCGCTGATCGACCCGGTCGGCTGCCCCGACCTGTCGGCCCTCGGGGAGGCCCTGGACGGCACGGAGTGGATCCTCCACGCCGCCACGCAGGACCTGCCGTGCCTGCGGGAGATAGGGATGGTGCCGTCCGAGCTGTTCGACACGGAGCTGGCCGGCCGCCTCGCGGGCTTCCCGCGCGTCGGGCTCGGCGCGATGGTCGAGTCCGTCCTCGGGTACGTGCTGGAGAAGGGCCACTCCGCGGTGGACTGGTCGACCCGTCCGCTGCCCGAGCCGTGGCTCCGGTACGCCGCGCTCGACGTCGAGCTGCTCGTCGACCTGCGGGACGCGCTGGAGAAGGAGCTCGACCGGCAGGGCAAGCTGGAGTGGGCCCGCCAGGAGTTCGCCGCGATCGCCGCCGCCCCTCCCCCGCCGCCCCGCAAGGACCCGTGGCGCCGCACGTCCGGGATGCACAAGGTGCGCCGGCGCCGCCAGATGGCCGTCGTACGGGAGCTGTGGATCGCCCGGGACCGGATCGCGCAGCGCCGTGACGTGTCGCCCGGCAAGGTGCTCAGCGACGCGGCGATCGTCGAGGCCGCGCTCGCCCTGCCGCCGAACGTGCAGGCGCTGACCGCGCTGCCCGGCTACGGGGCGCGCATGGGGCGCCGTCAGTTGGAGCAGTGGCAGGCCGCCGTCGACCGGGCCAGGGCCCTGCCCGAGGCGCAGCTCCCGCAGCCCGGCCAGACCGTCGCCGGACCGCCCCCGCCGCGGGCCTGGGCGGACAAGGACCCGGCGGCGGCGGCCCGGCTGTCGGCGGCGCGTACGGCGATCTCGGCGCTGGCGGAGTCGCTGAACCTGCCGCAGGAGAACCTGATCACCCCGGACACGGTCCGCCGGGTCTGCTGGGAGCCCCCGCAGGAGCCGACCGCGGAGTCGGTGGCCGAGGCGCTGGCGGGCCACGGCGCCCGCCCGTGGCAGATCGAGCAGGTGACCCCCGCCCTGGTCGCCGCCCTGCGCACCCCGCAGCCCTGACGCGGCGCCGCCCCTGACGGGCCCCCGGACGGGGCCCGTCAGGGAACGCCGGTCAAAGGGTCGCCGGGAAGCGGTCCCAGACCCGGTGGGCGGGCAGGAGCGCCAGGACCTCCGCGAGCGCCCGCTCGCCGGACTCCGCCACGGCCACGCCCGGCGCGTCCAGCGGCACCCCCGCCGCCTGGAGCGCGCCGTCCGCCCCGGCCCAGGCCGCGATGGCCTTCGCGTGGCGGAACGCCTCCGAGACCATCAGCAGCACCCGGGGGTCGACGCCCCGCGCCGCGGTCGCCGCGTCGCCCGCCTTCGCGTCGCGGGACCCGTTCGCGTCGGCGCCCCGCCCCGGCACACCCGCCAGCAGCAGCGCGTCGAACTCCGTCGACCGCGCCGTGACGAAGGTGCGCTGCACGGTGATCGGCTCGCCGTCCGCGTCCAGGACGCCGCCCACCGGGGCGACGACCAGCGGCACCAGGCCGGCCTCCAGCGCGGCGCGGCGGACGGCCCGTACGCCGTCCAGGTCGCCGTCCGGCGCGGTGACGATGCCCACGATCCGCCCCTGGACCGGCCATGTCCGGCCGACCTGCGACAGCGCGGGGCTCGGCGTCACGTCCGCGAGCGGCACGGTCGGCTCCGGCGCCGGCAGGCCCAGCCCCTCGGCGACCCGGCGGCACAGCTCGGGGTCGATGTTGGCGAGGACCCGCAGCCCGCGCTCCTTGATCGCCTGCTCGTAGCACTTGCCGAGTTCGAAGGTGTACGCGCCGACGATGTGCTCCCGCTCGACCGGCGACATGCTCAGCCAGAAGCGGCGCGGCTGGCTGAAGTGGTCGGCGAAGGTCTCGGGCGCCTCGCGGACCTTCGCCGCCGCCGGCACCCGCACGGGCGTCTCGACGTACGCGCCGGTGTCCGCGCCCGCCAGGAAGGGACAGCCGCCGTCGAGGGAGTTGGGGCGGTACGGCGCGACGCCCCGGTGGACCGCCGTCTGGTGCATGCCGTCGCGGAACATGTCGTTGACGGGGGCGTGCGGGCGGTTGATCGGGAGCTGCGCGAAGTTCGGGCCGCCGAGCCGGGTGATCTGGGTGTCGAGGTACGAGAAGAGGCGCCCGCCGAGCAGCGGGTCGTCGGTGATGTCGATGCCCGGCACCAGGTGGCCGGGGTGGAAGGCGACCTGCTCGGTCTCGGCGAAGAAGTTCGAGGGGTTGGCGTCGAGGGTGAGCAGCCCGACGGGCTGTACGGGCGCCAACTCCTCCGGGACGATGTTGGTGGGGTCCAGCAGGTCGATGCCCTCGAAGGTCTGCTCGGGGATGTCGGGGAAGGTCTGGATGCCCAGCTCCCACTGGGGGTACGCGCCGGCCTCGATGGCGTCGGCGAGGTCGCGGCGGTGGAAGTCGGGGTCCACGCCGTTGACGATCTGGGCCTCCTCCCACACGAGCGAGTGGACGCCCAGCCTCGGCTTCCAGTGGAACTTCGCCAGGGTCGTGCCGCCCTCGGCGTCGACGAGGCGGAAGGTGTGGACGCCGAAGCCCTCCATCATCCGGTAGGAGCGCGGAACGCCCCGGTCCGACATGTTCCACAGCGTGTGGTGGGTGGCCTCGGTGTGCAGGGTGACGAAGTCCCAGAACGTGTCGTGGGCGCTCTGCGCCTGCGGGATCTCCCGGTCGGGGTGCGGCTTGCCCGCGTGGATGACGTCGGGGAACTTGACCGCGTCCTGGATGAAGAAGACCGGGATGTTGTTGCCGACCAGGTCGAAGGTGCCCTCGCTCGTGTAGAACTTCGTCGCGAAGCCGCGCGTGTCGCGCACCGCGTCGGCCGAGCCGCGCGAGCCGAGGACGGTGGAGAAGCGGACGAAGACCGGTGTCTCGACGTCCTTGCCGAGGAACGCCGCCCGGCACACCCCGGCCGCCGTGCCGTATCCGCGGAAGACTCCGTGGGCGGCGGCGCCGCGGGCGTGGACGACCCGCTCGGGGATGCGCTCGTGGTCGAAGTGGGTGATCTTCTCGCGCGGGTGGTGGTCCTGGAGCAGGACCGGGCCGCGCGCGCCCGCCTTCAGGGAGTGGTCCGTGTCGTACAGGCGCGCGCCCTGCGCGGTGGTCAGGTACGCGCCGGACTGGGCGACCCACGCCCGGTCGGCGCCGGTGGGCTGCCCGGTGGGGCCGACGGTCTCGGGACCGGTCTGGTCGGGTTTGGGCGGCAGTGGCTCGCGCACCGCGGTCGGCTAGTCCAGGGACGGGGGCTCGGGGGCTGGTGCGCCGGGGATCGGGGGGTCGTCATGGGGCCTCCTGCTTCGCGACGGGGACGCCTGAGCCTTGACCGCCGAGGTGGCCGGGATAACGCCGATCCCGCGGACGTCCGCCCATCGGCACACACGGCGGTGGCGTCCGGCCGGGTGACCGCCCCGCCCGCCTCCCGACCGCCCTTCGCGCCGGGACCGGCCGGGGCGGGCGGCTCAGCCGTCGACCAGGTCCAGGAGCAGCACGGCCGTGACGACCAGGACGGCGACCAGGCGCAGCGCGACCACGCCGTCCACGGCGTGCCGGGTCACGTGCCCGGGAACGAGCCGGAGCAGCCAGGTGACGGCCACCGACCCGAGGACCCCGCAGGCGCCCCAGGCGAGTCCCCCGTGCCCTTCCGCACCCGGGACTCCGGGAGCGGGGTCGTACGACTCCGGGCGCGTCGCGAGGGACAGCGCCAGCCAGCCCAGCGCCAGCGCCGTGGTGACGGCGGTCTCCACCACGACGAAGAGGAACGGAGCCGATCCGCGCTGTCGTGCCCGCGCGGGGTTCTGCACGCCGGTGTCGTCTGCCATGTGAGGCATCCTGCCGCCTCCCGCGCCCCGCCGTGGGACCTTCGTACGGATCACGCGGGGGCACGCCCGTGCACCGGGCCGTTTCCCGGCACGGGGAACGAGCGGTCCTCCGGTGCGGGGTCCCCGTCGCCGACGGCGGGAACGCCCACGGTGTCGCCGGTGAGCGGCCCCACCCGGCACGGCGCCGGGGTCCGCCGCCGGGAGGCGCGGGCGTCGGGGCTCTCCGTACGGCAGGAGGCGCCGGGCGGTCGGGGGGCGCCGGGCGGTCGGGGGGCCGGGCGCCGTCCCCCAGGTCCCGCACCGGCCGGGACCACGCGCCGTCCCGCGGGTCCCGCACCGGCCGCGCCCCGGCGGACGCCCGCCCGGCGGGGCCGCGCGGACGGCCCCCGGGCCCGGTGCGGCGCGTTCCGGGCGGGGCGGTTCGCGCCCCGGCGCGCGGAGGTTCCCTCCGGGCACCCGGTGTGACCTTCGACGCTCCGGGCGGGGGGACTGTGCAGCCTGGTTACCCGTAAGTAGCATGGGGGAGAGCAAGCGCGCGCTTAGCCGCGTGCGCCGCAGCAGTGCCATCCCGCACCCTGGAGGAGAGCCATCGTGCCTCGTACCGTCAGGGACGTCGTCTTCGTCGACGGCGTCCGCACCCCGTTCGGCAAGGCGGGCCCGAAGGGCATCTACCACGAGACCCGCGCCGACGACCTCGTCGTGAAGGCCATCCGGGAGCTGCTGCGCCGCAACCCCGGTCTCGACCCGCACAAGGTCGACGAGGTCGCCGTCGCGGCGACCACGCAGATCGGTGACCAGGGTCTGACCATCGGCCGCATGGCCGGCATCCTCGCCGGTCTGCCGCAGTCGGTGCCCGGCTACGCCATCGACCGGATGTGCGCGGGCGCCCTGACGGCCGTGACGACGACCGCCGGCTCCATCGCCTTCGGCGCGTACGACGTCGCCATCGCGGGCGGTGTCGAGCACATGGGCCGCCACCCGATGGGCGAGGGCGCCGACCCGAACCCGCGCTTCGTGTCGGAGAAGCTGGTCGACGAGTCCGCCCTGTTCATGGGCATGACGGCGGAGAACCTGCACGACCGGTTCCCGCACATCACCAAGCAGCGCGCCGACGAGTACGCCGTGCGCTCCCAGGAGAAGGCCGCCAAGGCGTACGCCGACGGCAAGATCCAGCAGGACCTGGTGCCGATCTCCGTGCGCCGCACCAACGCCGAGGCGGGCGAGACCGGCTGGGGCCTGGTCACCGCCGACGAGCCGATGCGCCCGGGCACCACGCTGGAGAACCTGGCCAACCTGAAGACGCCGTTCCGTGTCCACGGCCGGGTCACCGCCGGCAACGCCGCGGGCCTCAACGACGGCGCCACCGCGTCGATCATCGCCTCCGAGGACTTCGCGCGCGAGAACGGCCTGCCGGTCAAGATGCGCCTCGTGTCGTACGCCTTCGCCGGTGTCGAGCCGGAGGTCATGGGCTACGGCCCGATCCCGGCCACCGAGAAGGCCCTCGCCAAGGCGGGCCTGTCCATCGACGACATCGGCCTGTTCGAGATCAACGAGGCGTTCGCCGTCCAGGTCCTGGCGTTCCTGGACCACTACGGCATCGCCGACGACGACGCCCGCGTCAACCAGTACGGCGGCGCCATCGCCTTCGGCCACCCGCTGGCCTCCTCCGGTGTCCGGCTGATGACCCAGCTGGCCCGGCAGTTCGAGGACCAGCCGGAGGTCCGCTACGGCATCACGACCATGTGCGTCGGCTTCGGCATGGGCGCCACGGTCATCTGGGAGAACCCGAACCACAAGGACGCCGGAGGCAGCAAGTGAGCACCACCGCCGAGCTTTTGAAGGGTGCGGCCGAGCTGTTCCCCGACGAGGTCGTCACCACGGCGCACGTGCGCCACTTCGACCTGCCGCTGGGTGCGGGCCGGTTCGCGCTGATCACGCTGGACAACGGCTTCGACCACACCAAGCCGACCACGTTCGGCCCGCAGTCGCTCGCCAACCTGAACGCGGCGATCGACCAGGTCGAGAAGGAGGCCGCCGAGGGCGGGATCGTCGGTGTCGGCATCACCGGCAAGCCGTTCATCTTCGCGGTCGGCGCCGACCTCAAGGGCGTCGAGCTGCTGAAGAGGCGCGAGGATGCCCTGGCCATCGGCAAGGGCGGCCACGACGTCTTCAAGCGGCTGTCCGCCCTGGCCGTCCCCACCTTCGCGTACTACAACGGCGCGGCGATGGGCGGCGGTGTCGAGGTCGGCCTGCACTGCACGTACCGCACCGTGTCGAAGGCCCTGCCGGCCTTCTCCCTCCCCGAGGTGTTCCTGGGCCTGGTCCCGGGCTGGGGCGGCTGCACGATCCTGCCGAACCTGATCGGCGCGGACCGCGCGGTCTCGGTGATCATCGAGAACTCGCTCAACCAGAACAAGCAGCTCAAGGGCGCGCAGGTCTACGAGCTGGGGATCGCCGACGCGATCTTCGAGGGCGCGGACTTCCTGGAGCAGTCGCTGCTGTGGACCGCGTCCGTCCTCAAGGGCGAGATCGTGGTCGAGCGCGCCGGCGTCGACCGCGGCGAGGCGTGGGACGCCGCCGTGGCCCGCGGCCGGTTCATCGCGGACGCCAAGGTCCACGGCGCGGCCCCGGCCGCGTACCGGGCCCTCGACATCATCGAGGCGGCCAAGGACGGCGACCTGCAGAAGGGCTTCGACGCCGAGGACGCCGCCCTCGCCGACCTGATCATGGGTGGCGAGCTGCGCGCCGGCATCTACGCCTTCAACCTGGTCCAGAAGCGCGCCAAGCGCCCGGCCGGCGCCCCGGACAAGGGCCTGGCCCGCCCGGTCACCAAGGTCGGCGTCGTCGGCGCCGGTCTGATGGCCTCGCAGTTGGCGCTGCTGTTCCTGCGCCGCCTGGAGGTCCCGGTCGTCCTCACCGACATCGACCAGGAGCGCGTCGACAAGGGCGTGGGCTACGTCCACGCCGAGATCGACAAGCTGCTCGGCAAGGGCCGGATCCACCAGGACAAGGCCAACCGCCTCAAGGCGCTGGTCACCGGCGTCCTGGACAAGGCCGAGGGCTTCGCGGACGCGGACTTCGTCATCGAGGCCGTGTTCGAGGAGATGTCCGTCAAGCAGAAGGTGTTCGCGGAGGTCGAGGCGGTCGCCCCGGCGCACGCGATCCTCGCGACCAACACCTCGTCGCTGTCGGTCTCCGAGATGGCCTCCAAGCTCCGGCACCCGGAGCGCGTGGTCGGCTTCCACTTCTTCAACCCGGTCGCGATCCTCCCGCTGCTGGAGATCGTCCGCGGCGAGCAGACCGACGACGCGTCGCTGGCCACGGCCTTCGCCGTCGCCAAGAAGCTGAAGAAGACCGCGGTGCTGGTGAAGGACGCCCCGGCGTTCGTCGTCAACCGCATCCTGACCCGCTTCATGGGCGAGATCCAGAACGTCATCGACGAGGGCACCCCGGTCGAGACGGCGGAGAAGGCGGTCGAGCCCCTCGGCCTGCCGATGTCGCCGCTGGTCCTGCTGGAGCTGGTCGGCCCCGCCATCGGCCTGCACGTGTCGGAGACCCTCAACGGTGCCTTCCCGGACCGTTTCACGGTGTCCCCGAACCTGAAGGCGGTCGTGGAGGCCGGCAAGCGCGGCTTCTACGTCTACGACTCGGGCAGGCCGGAGCTGGACCCGGAGGTCGCCGCGCTGCTGAAGCAGGGCGACGTCGTCCTCACCGAGGAGCAGGTCCGCGACCGCGTCCTGGACGCCGTGGCGCAGGAGATCGGCCTGATGCTGGAGGAGGGTGTCGTCGCCGAGGCGCAGGACATCGACCTGTGCCTGATCACCGGCGCCGGCTGGCCCTTCCACCTGGGCGGCATCACGCCGTACCTGGACCGCGAGGGCGTGTCGGAGCGCGTGAACGGCAAGCGGTTCCTGCCGCAGGGCGTCGCGAGCGTCCCGGCGTGACGGACCGGTGAGACGACGGACGGGCCGTACGGGAGGGCATCCCGTACGGCCCGTCCGGCGTTTCCGCCGCCGCCTCCTCGCCGTCCCCGTCCACCGCCCCGGCCCGCCCGGGGCCGGGGCGGGTGGGGCGGACCGGGGGCGCCGGTGGCGGCTTCAGTCCTCGGCCAGGGCGTCCAGGAGCGCCTGCCCGTACTTGGCGAGCTTGTTCTCACCGACGCCGCTGACGCCGCCGAGCTCGGCGAGAGTCGCGGGCGGGGCGGCGGCGATCTCCCGCAGCGTCGCGTCGTGGAAGATCACGTACGCCGGGACGCCCTGCTCCTTGGCCGTGGCCGCCCGCCAGGCGCGCAGCCGCTCGAAGACGGGCAGCGCCTCCTCCGGCAGGTCCACGGGCGCGGCCTTCTTCCTGCCGCCGCCGGACTTCGCGGAGGTGCGGGAGGGCTTCTCCGGCTCGGTGCGCAGCAGCACCTGGCGGCGGCCGGCCAGCACGTCGGCGGACTCGTCGGTGAGGGCGAGCGTGTTGAACTCGCCCTGCACGGCGAGGAGCCGCTGGGCGAGCAACTGCCGTACGACGCCCCGCCACTGGGCCTCCGTCAGGTCCGTGCCGATCCCGAAGACGCTGAGCGCGTCGTGGTCGAAGCGGATGACCTTGTCGGTCTTGCGGCCGAGGAGGATGTCGACGATCTGGCCGACGCCGAACGACTGGTTGCGCTCCCGCTTCAGCCGTACGACCGTCGACAGGACCTTCTGGGCGGCGATGGTGCCGTCCCACGACTTGGGCGGCGTCAGGCACGTGTCGCAGTTGCCGCAGGGGCCGCTCTCCTGGCCGAAGTAGGCGAGGAGCTGGACGCGGCGGCACTCGACGGTCTCGCACAGCGCCAGCATCGCGTCGAGGTGCGCGGCGAGCCGGCGGCGGTGCTCCTCGTCGCCCTCACCGGTGTCGATCATGCGGCGCTGCTGCACCACGTCGTTCAGCCCGTACGCCAGCCAGGCCGTGGACGGCAGGCCGTCGCGGCCGGCGCGGCCGGTCTCCTGGTAGTACCCCTCCACGGACTTCGGCAGGTCGAGGTGGGCGACGAACCGGACGTCCGGCTTGTCGATGCCCATGCCGAACGCGATGGTCGCGACGACGACGAGGCCGTCCTCCCGGAGGAACCGCGCCTGGTTCTCGGCGCGGGTCCGCGCGTCGAGGCCCGCGTGGTACGGGACGGCGTCGATGCCGTGCTCGACGAGGAACGCGGCGGTCTTCTCGACGGACGCGCGGGACAGGCAGTAGACGATGCCGGCGTCGCCCTCGTGCTCCTCCCGGAGCAGGGCGAGGAGCTGCTTGCGCGGCTCGTTCTTCGGGGCGATGCGGTACTGGATGTTGGGCCGGTCGAAGCTGGCGACGAAGTGCCGGGCGTCCCCCAGGTTCAGCCGGGCGGCGATCTCCGCGTGCGTCGCCCGCGTCGCCGTGGCGGTCAGGGCGATGCGCGGCACGTCGGGCCAGCGCTCGTGCAGCTGGGAGAGCTGGAGGTAGTCCGGCCGGAAGTCGTGGCCCCACTGGGCGACGCAGTGCGCCTCGTCGATGGCGAACAGCGAGATCGTGCCGCGCTCCAGCAGCCGCAGCGTCGACTCGACGCGCAGCCGCTCGGGCGCCAGGTACAGCAGGTCCAGCTCGCCCGCGGCGAACTCGGCCTCCACCAGCCGGCGCTCGTCCAGGTCCTGCGTCGAGTTGAGGAACCCGGCGCGCACCCCGGCCGCGCGCAGCGCGTCGACCTGGTCCTGCATGAGGGCGATCAGCGGGGAGACGACCACGCCGACGCCGGGGCGGACCAGGGCGGGGATCTGGTAGCAGAGCGACTTGCCGCCGCCGGTCGGCATGAGGACGAGCGCGTCACCGCCGCCTATGACGTGCTCGATGATCTCCCGCTGCTGTCCGCGGAACGAGTCGTAGCCGAAGACCCGGCCGAGGACCCGCAGGGCCTCGTCCGCGTCGGGTGCGTGCGGGGAAGTCATTCGGCAATAGTACGAGCGCCGCGCGCGACCCGGAGCGGACCGCCCGGAGTCTGTGGATAACGTGGACGGCATGACCTCTCCCCTGCTGATCGTCGACGCGGCGAACGTCGTCGGCTCCGTGCCGGACGGCTGGTGGCGCGACCGCCGGGCCGCCGCCGAGCGGCTGCGGGACCACCTCGTCCGGTACGCCGCGGACGGCGTGCCCGGACTGCTGCCCGGCCCGCTGGACGTCGTCCTGGTCGTCGAGGGCCGGGCCCGCGGCGTGGAGCCGGTGGACGGCGTGCGGGTCGTGGCCGCGGCGGGTGACGGCGACGACGCGGTCGTCGGCCTCGTCCGGGCGACGGCGGGGCGGCGCTGCGTGGTGGTCACCGCCGACCGCGAGCTGCGCCGCCGCGTCGGCGAGCTCGGCGCCGAGTGTGCCGGGCCCCGCACGGTGCGACCCGGGTAGGCGCGGACGGGCCGAGGACGCCGGCGGGGGCGCCGCCGCCCCCTTGGCGCGGCCCGGGTGGCGCGGTGGGTCAGGGGGCCCCGGGGCCGGGGCCCGTGCGCCCGGCGCGGGGGGCGGGTTCGGTGGCCAGGCGGCTGTGGCTCCGGCCGTACAGGAAGTACACGACGACCCCCAGCGCCATCCAGACGGCGAACCGGAGCCACGTCTCGGCGGGCAGGTTCAGCATCAGCCACAGCGAGGCGGCCACCGACGCCGCGGGCAGCCACGGCACCAGCGGCGTGCGGAAGGCGCGCGGCAGGTCGGGGCGGGTGCGGCGGAGGATGACGACGCCGGCGGCGACGACGACGAACGCGAACAGCGTCCCGATGTTCACCAGGGTCGCCAGCTCCTCGATGCTGGTCAGCCCCGCGATGACGGCGATCACCACCCCCAGCAGGACCGTCGCCCGGTACGGCGTGGAGAACACCGGGTGGGTGCGGGAGAAGAACCGGGGCAGGAGCCCGTCGCGGCTCATCGCGAAGAAGACCCGCGTCTGGCCGAGCAGCAGGATCATGCAGACGGTGATGAGGCCGACGGCGGCGCCGAAGCTGATGAACCCGGCGTACCAGGGGTGCCCGGTGGCCTTGAAGGCGTCGGCGAGGGGCGCGTCCACGGACAGCCGGCTGTAGTGCTGCATGCCGGTGACGACGATCGACACGGCCACGTACAGGGCGGTGCAGATGAACAGCGACCCGAGGATGCCGCGCGGCATGTCCCGCTGCGGGACCCGGGTCTCCTCGGCGGCGGTCGCGACCACGTCGAAGCCGATGAAGGCGAAGAAGACGATGGACGCGGCGGTGAAGATGCCCATGACGCCGAAGTTCGTCGGCTCGTACCCGAAGAGGACCTGGACGAGTGGCGCGTCGAGGCCGCCGCCGCCCGTCTGCTGCTGGGCCTTCGGGATGAAGGGCCGGTAGTTCGCGGCCTTGACGAAGAAGGCGCCCGCGACGATCACGACGAGGACCACCGTGACCTTGATGACGACGATCACCGTGGTGAGCCGGGCGGAGAGCTTCATGCCCAGCACCAGGACACCGGTCAGCAGCAGCACCAGCAGGAACGCCAGCAGGTCGAAGCCGAAGCCGTGCGCCTCGTCCGTCCCGGACAGGGCCTGCGGGAGGTGCCAGCCGACGTTGTCGAGCAGCGACCGCACGTACCCGGACCAGCCGACCGCGACGACCGCCGTGCCCAGCGCGAACTCCAGGACCAGGTCCCAGCCGATGAACCAGGCGGGCAGCTCGCCCAGCGACGCGTACGCGAAGGTGTACGCCGATCCGGCGACCGGGACGGTCGAGGCGAACTCGGCGTAGCAGAGGGCGGCCAGCGCGCAGACGATGCCGGCGACGACGAAGGCGAAGGCCGTGGCGGGACCGGCCGTCTCCTTGGCGACCTTGCCGGTGAGGACGAAGATCCCGGTGCCGATGATGACGCCGACGCCGAAGACCGTCAGGTCGAGCGCGGACAGCGTCCTGCGCAGCGCGTGCTCGGGCTCCTCGGTGTCCTGGATGGACCGCTCGACCGTCTTGGTGCGGAACAGTCCGCCGCTCCGGCGTGCCGCCGGGTCGCTCTGTGGGGTCACCCCGTCATGATCCGGACATCCGGCGGGCCCCGCGCGCCCGCGGGGGGTGGTGTTCACACGAACGGGCCGGTGGGACCACCCGAACAGGTGTCCCGCCGGCCCGTCCGCGGCGGCGTCAGTCGCGGGCCGGTTCCGTGGCCTTCCCGGTGCGGGCCGCGGCCCCGGCGGGGGTCTCGCCGTCCACGTGGACCCGCCCCTGGTCCAGGCCGTCGAGCTTCGAGACGAGGCCGGTGACCTGGCGGGCGATGTCCGGGGCGGTCAGCCCGATCTCGGCGAGGACCTCCGCGCGGGAGGCGTGGTCGAGGAACCTCGGGGGGATGCCGAAGTCGCGCAGCGGCACGTCGACGCCCGCGTCGCGCAGCGCCTGGGCGACGGCGCTGCCGACACCGCCGGCGCGGCCGTTGTCCTCGACGGTGACGACGACGCGGTGCCGGTCGGCGAGCGGCGCCATGGCCTCGTCGACGGGCTTGACCCAGCGGGGGTCGACGACGGTCGTGGAGATGCCCTGCTTGTCGAGGAGGTCGGCGATCTCCAGGCACATCGGGGCGAGCGCGCCGATGGACACCAGCAGGACGTCCGGCCGGTCGGTGCCCGGCTCGCGCAGGACGTCCATGCCGCCGACGCGGCCCACGGCCTCGACGGCGGGGCCGACGGCGCCCTTGGAGTACCGGACGACGGTCGGGGCGTCCTCGACCGCGACGGCCTCGCGGAGCTGGGCGCGGACCTGGTCGGCGTCGCGGGGCGCCGCGATCCGCAGGTTGGGGACGACCTGGAGGATCGACATGTCCCACATGCCGTTGTGGGAGGCCCCGTCCGTGCCGGTGACGCCGGCCCGGTCCAGGACGAACGTCACGCCGCAGTCGTGGAGGGCGACGTCCATGAGGACCTGGTCGAAGGCGCGGTTGAGGAAGGTCGCGTAGACGGCGACGACCGGGTGGAGGCCGCCGGCGGCGAGTCCGGCCGCGGAGACGGCGGCGTGCTGCTCGGCGATGCCGACGTCGTACACGCGGTCGGGGAAGGCCTTGGCGAACTTGTCGAGGCCGACCGGCTGGAGCATGGCCGCGGTGATCGCGACGATGTCCTCGCGCTCCTTGCCCAGGGCGACCATCTCGTCGGCGAAGACGGAGGTCCAGTCGGCGCCGGAGGAGGCGATCGGCAGGCCCGTGTCGGGGTGGATCTTGCCGACGGCGTGGAAGCGGTCGGCCTCGTCCTGGAGGGCGGGCTGGTAGCCGCGGCCCTTCTCGGTGAGGCAGTGGACGATGACCGGGCCGTTGAACCGCTTGGCGCGTTGGAGGGCGGACTCGACGGCGGCGATGTCGTGGCCGTCGATGGGGCCGACGTACTTCAGGCCGAGGTCCTCGAAGAGGCCCTGCGGGGCGATGAAGTCCTTCAGGCCCTTCTTGGCGCCGTGCAGCGTCTCGTACAGCGGCTTCCCGACGACCGGGGTGCGGTCGAGGATGTCCTTGGTGCGGGCCAGGAACCGCTCGTACCCGTCGGTGGTGCGCAGGGTCGCCAGGTGGTTGGCGAGGCCGCCGATGGTGGGCGCGTAGGAGCGCTCGTTGTCGTTGACGACGATGACGAGGGGGCGGTCCTTGGCGTCGGCGATGTTGTTGAGCGCCTCCCAGGCCATGCCGCCGGTGAGGGCGCCGTCGCCGATGACGGCGACCACGTGGTCGTCCCTGCCGAGCAGCTCGTTCGCCTTGGCGAGGCCGTCCGCCCAGCCCAGGACGGTGGACGCGTGCGAGTTCTCGATGAGGTCGTGCTCGGACTCGGCGCGCGCCGGGTAGCCGGAGAGGCCGCCCTTCATCTTCAGCCTGGAGAAGTCCTGGCGGCCGGTGAGCAGCTTGTGCACGTACGACTGGTGGCCGGTGTCCCAGAGGATCTTGTCCTTCGGGGACTCGAAGACCCGGTGCAGGGCGATGGTCAGCTCCACGACGCCGAGGTTCGGGCCGAGGTGGCCGCCGGTCTTGGAGACCGCGTCGACGAGGAAGGTGCGGATCTCCGAGGCCAGCCGGTCAAGCTGCTCCGGGGAGAGCCGGTCGAGGTCGCGCGGTCCCCTGATACGGGTCAGCAATGCCACCCGTGCCTCCTTGCGTGTTGGGCTGGTCGAGGTTGAGCCGGTCGAGCGTGCCGATCCGCCGAGTCTAATGTTCCGTCCCGGACTGTGGACATCGGGCCATGCCCCGGGGGGCGCTCCGAGGGTCGCACCGAACGGCCGACGCGGCGGGGCGCCGGTGCGCCCGGGCGGGACCGGCGGGACGGTGGCGCCGGCCACGTTCCTCCAGACGCGGCGGTGCCCGGCGCCGGTTGCTCGGCGCCGGGCACTGCGGGGGTGATCTGCGCCGCTACGCGCGGCCCGCGTCCTTCTGGGTGCGGCGGGAGATCGAGTCGATCACGACGGCGGCGAGGAGCACCGCGCCGGTGATCATGTACTGGATCTCGCTGGCCATGCCGAGCATGTTGAGGCCCTGCTGGATCGACTGGATGACGATCATGCCGAGCAGGGCCGACCAGACCTTGCCGCGGCCGCCGAAGAGGCTGGTGCCGCCGATGACGGCCGCCGCGATGACGAGCATCAGGGTGTTGCCGCCGCCGAGGCTCTTGGTGGCGCCGCCGGAGAGGCTGGCGACGAAGAGGCCGCCGAACGCGGCGAGCAGGCCGGAGAGGCCGAACACGGTGATGCGGACGCGGTCCACGTTGATGCCGGCGCGGCGGGCCGCCTCGGCGCTGCCGCCGACCGCGAAGACCTGGCGGCCGAAGGTGGTGCGGCGGGCGACGAAGTCGGCGACGACCAGGACGGCCAGGAACAGGACCAGGGCCAGCGGCAGGCCGCGGGCGCCGGCGGGCTCGTTCAGGACGTACGCGACGGCGAAGCAGAGGACGGCGACGGCGCCGGCGCGCAGCAGGATCTCGCTGGTCGGGCGGGACGGCAGGGCCGCGGCGCGGCGGCGCTTGACGTCCAGCAGGAGCGATCCCGCGTAGAGGAGGACGGCGAAGAGGGCGAGGCCGTAGGCGGCGGCCTTGTCCTCGAAGTAGTAGCCGGTGAGGTTCTCGACGATGCTGCCGGTCGGCGTGTTGATGGAGCCTTCCTTGCCCATCAGCCAGATCTGCAGACCGCTCCAGCCGAGGAAGCCGGCGAGGGTGACGACGAAGGCGGGCACGCCGACCTTCGCGAAGAAGAAGCCGTGCAGCAGGCCGAGGGCGAGGCCGGCGAGGACGGAGAGCAGGACGGCGAGCCAGTCGTTGAGGCCGTTGCTGACGCTGAGGACGGCCCACACGGCCGCGCCGACGCCCGCGACGGAGCCGACGGACAGGTCGATCTCGCCCAGGATGAGGACGAAGACGATGCCGACGGCCATGATGCCGAGGCCGGAGCTGTAGACCGCGATGTTCGCGACGGAGCTGGCCGACAGGAAGTTGCCGTTCTGCGACTGGAAGACGATCGCGATGACGATCAGGCCGACGAGGACCGGCAGGGAGCCCAGCTCACCGCCGCGCACCTTGCGGGTGAACTCGCTCCAGTAGCCCTTGAGGCCCTCCTCGCGGACGAGGAGGCGCGGGTCGACGGCCGGGGCCGGCGCGGCCGGCCGGTCGGCGCCGTCCGCGGCCCGGGGGTCGCGGCCGGGGGTCTTGGTGAGGTCGCTCACTTCGCGTCCTCCTTCGAGGCCGTACGGGCCTGGCGGCGCGTGACGGCGTTGTCCGTGGCGCCGGTGATCGCGGCGATGATCTCTTCGTGCGAGGTGTCCTTGACGCGGAAGACACCGTTGTTGCGGCCGAGGCGCAGGATCGCGGCGCGGTCGGCGACGGCCCTGACGTCGGCCATGTTGTGGGTGATGAGGATGACGCCGTGGCCGTTCTCGCGGAGGCGCTCGACGAGGTCGAGGACCTGCGCGGTCTGCTCGACGCCGAGGGCGGCGGTCGGCTCGTCCAGGATGACGATCTTCGGGTCGCCGATCAGGGCGCGGGCGATGGCCACGACCTGGCGCTGGCCGCCGGAGAGGGAGGCGACCGGGATCCGCACGCTGGGGATGCGGATGGAGAGGGTGTCGAGGAGCTCCTTGGCGCGCTTCTCCATCGCGATCTCGTCGAGGACGGAGGCGCGGCGCACCTCGGTGCCGAGGAAGAGGTTGGCGACCACGTCGAGGTTGTCGCAGAGCGCGAGGTCCTGGTAGACGGTCGCGATGCCGAGTTCCTGGGCGTCGTTCGGCCGGGTGACCCGGACCGGGCGGCCCTGCCACTCGATGGCGCCCTCGTCGATCGGGTGGACGCCCGAGATCGTCTTGACGAGGGTCGACTTGCCGGCGCCGTTGTCGCCGAGGAGGGCGACGACCTCACCGGCGTGGATCTCCAGGTCTACGTCGGTGAGCGCCTGGACGGCGCCGAACCGCTTGGAGACTCCGCGCAACGCCAGCACGGGCGTAGCGGACACGTGAATCATCTCCTTCACCCGCCCGCGGGCGGGGATGGTGGTGCGTGGGCACAGGGGTGCGAGGGGAGTCCGGCGCCCGCCCGCCGCTGCGGGGCGTGTGGCGCGGGGCGGGCGCCGGACCGGCTGCTGCGGGGGCCCGGGTCGAACGGGCCTCACCCGAGGGCCCGGAGCGAGGGCCCTGTGCGCGGTGGGGGGAGGGGAGGGACCGGCTACTTGATGCCGGCGGCCTCGCACGCGGCCTTGTACTCGGCCGTGCAGATGTCGGCGGCCTTGTAGACCTTGTCCATGACGACCGTGTCGGCGATGTTGTCCTTGGTCACGATCTGCGCGTCGTACAGCTTCGCCGGGATGTTCGTGAACTCACCGGTGAGGCTGGTGACCTTGGTCGGCGTGAGGTGGTCGAACTTCTCGCCCTTGAGGAGCGCCACGGCGATCTCGGCGGTGGTCTCGGCCTCGGGCTTGATCTGCTTGTAGATCGTGAAGGACTGCTCGCCCTTCAGGATGCGCTGGAGACCGGCGAGCTCGGCGTCCTGGCCGCCCACCGGGACCTTGACGCCCTGCTTGTTGAGGGCGGTGATGATGCCGCCGGCCATGCCGTCGTTGGCGGAGTAGACGCCCTGGAAGCCGTCCTTGCCGAGGGAGTCGATGGCGGCGCCCATCTTCTTGTTTGCCTCGTCCGGGGACCAGTCCGGGATGTCCTGCTCGTAGACGATCTTCCCGACCTGCTTGTCGAGGACGCTGTGCGCGCCCTTCTTGAAGAGGGGGGCGTTCGGGTCGGTCGGCGAACCGTTGATCATGACGACGTTGGCGTCCTTCGCCTTGTCGCCCAGGGCCTTGACGAGGCCCTCGCCCTGGAGGCGGCCGATCTTCTCGTTGTCGTAGCTGACGTACGCGGCGATCGGGCCCTCGGCGAGCCGGTCGTACGCGACGACCTTGACGCCCTTCTTCTCGGCCTGCTGCACCCAGGACTTGGTGGCCTTGTAGTCGACCGCGTCGAGGATGATCACCTTGACGCCCTGCGTCACGAGCGCGTCGAACTGCTTCTTCTGGGTCTCGGTGTCCTGCGCGGCGTTGTTGTACTTGACCTCGCAGTCGGAGCACAGCTCCTTGATCTTCGCCTCGATGATCGGGCGGTCGAAGGTCTCGTAACGCGTGGTCTTGTTCTCCGGAAGGAGCAGACCGATCGTCTTGCTGTCGCCGCCGGCGGCGGCGTCGCCGTCTCCCGCCTTGCCGCAGGCGGTGAGGGACACGGCCATGGAGACCGCGGCCGTACCTATGACGACGCGACGCGTCATTGCGTTCATTGGGGTTGCCTCCCTGACGAGGCCGCGACACTGCGGCCGAGGTGGACGTGAGTCAACTCGGCCGCCACGCTGTCGTCAAGGAGTAAATTCTTAACGAGATGACAACGGTGCCATGCGTTATCTAAATGAACGCAGGCGTAGTCACTCGGCCGTGCGCCGGGGAAGCGTTGTCCAGAAGGGTCGAATCGCCCATTTCGCTCAGTACGAGGGCGAGGGCGCCCAGCACCTCGGCGCGTCCGCCGAGGGCGCCCGGAGCCACCGCGAGGTGGCGGGCCGCGCTGGGGATCGCGTACCGCGACACGGATTCGCGGATCGGCGCCAGGACCAGCTCGCCGGCCTCCGCGAGGTCGCCGCCGAGGACGACCCGGCTGGGGTTCAGCAGGTTGCAGAGGTTGGCGACGCCGCTGCCGATGTGGCGGCCCACGTCGGCGACGACGCGGCGGCAGCCGGGGTCGCCCTCGCGGGCGAGCTGGACGACCCGCTCCATGGTCAGGTCGGGGCCGTGCCCGGGCCGGAGCAGCGGCAGGACGTACCGCGCGGCCGTGAAGGTCTCCAGGCAGCCGCGGTTGCCGCAGCGGCAGACGGGGCCCGACTCGTCGAGGGTGATGTGCCCGATCTCCCCGGCGGTGCCGCCGGGCCCCCGGTAGATCTGCCCGTCGATGACGAGGCCGGCGCCGACGCCGCTGGCGACCTTGATGTACGCGAGGTCGCGCACGCCCCGGCCCGCCCCCCACACGAGCTCGCCGAGGGCCCCGAGGTTGGCGTCGTTGTCGACGTAGACGGGGACGCCGAGGCGGGCGGAGAGCTCCCGGCTGGGGTTGATGCCGGTCCAGCCCGGCAGGATCGACGTGGAGCCGAGCGTGCCGGAGGAGACGTCGATCGGGCCGGGGACGCCGAGGCCGACGCCGATCACCTTCCCGGGTCCGATGCCGGTGGTCTCGATCAGCCGCTTGACCAGCTGCTCCGCCCGGTCGAAGCCCTCGGCGGACGAGGCGTCGACGTCGAGCGGCTCGGACTCCTCGGCGAGCACCTGGTGGGCGAGGTTGCCGACGGCGACCCGCAGGTGGGTGTGGCCGAAGTCGACGCCGATGACGATCCCGGCGTCGCCGCTGAGCGAGACGCTGCGGGCCCGGCGCCCGCCCGCGGAGGTCGGGGTGACCTCGACCGTGCCGCCGTCCTTCAGCTCCCGCACGATGTTGGAGACCGTGGCGGCGGACAGCCCGGTGGCCCTGGCGATCTCCGCCTGGGTGAGCGAACCGGCCATGCGGACGGCGCGCACGACCCGCTCGAGGTTGGCGCGATGCAGAGACGTCTGCGACCCCGGAGTCTCCATCGACTCTCTCACTCCTGCCGTTTTCTCCAACATGTGAACTCTAAGCTGAGCGTTTCGCGTTGGCCTCCGTCAAGACCTTGAGCATCACGAAGCTCCGATGAGCGGCTAATGTCGCTGGAAATCCGATATGTCGGAAACCTGGCACAAAGAAACCGCCCGCCGGGGCCGCTGCGTCCCGGCGGGCGGTTCACGATCCGTAGCTACTTCAGGGCGCCGGCCGTCAGCCCCGCCTGCACCTGCCGCTGGAAGACCGCGTACACCACCAGCACGGGCAGCATCGCGATCACCATCCCGGCCATCAGCGCGCCCCAGTCGTTCTCGTACCCCTGCTGGAGCGCGATCATCGCCAGGCCCTGGGTGAGGACGTACATGTCCTCCTGCTGGTTCAGCACCATCGGCAGCAGGTACTGGTTCCACTGCCCGAGGAAGTTGAAGATCCCGATGCTGATCAGTCCGGGCTTGGCCATCGGCAGCATGACCTGGAAGAACGTCCGGGTGTGCGAGGCCCCGTCGATCATCGCCGCCTCGGCCACCGAGGTCGGCAGGGTCCGGAAGAACGCCGTCATGAAGAAGACGGTGAACGGCAGCGAGTACGCGATGTAGACGAGGATCAGCCCGTGGTACGTCGCGAGGAGCGAGCTGCCCGGGAAGTCCCGCATGACGAAGAACAGCGGGATCACCAGCATGAACACCGGGAAGGACATGCCGGCGACGAACAGGTAGTAGACGAGCCGGTTGCCGGGGAAGGTGAAGCGGGCCAGGACGTACGCCGCCATCGAGCCCAGCACCATCGTCCCGACGACCGAACCGCCCACCACGATCGCGGTGTTCACGAAGTACCGGCCCATGTTCGCCTCGTTCCAGGCGTTCGACCAGTTCTCCCAGTGCAGGACGGTCGGCAGCCCCCACGGGTCGGTGAGGATGCCGTTGCTGTCCTTGAAGGCGCTCCACATCACCCACAGCAGCGGCACGCCGACCATCAGCGCCCACAGCACGAGGATGCCGTGCGAGAAGACGTTGAGGACCCCGCCCTCGGAGGAGCGCGCGGCGGCCGGCCGCGGCGCCCCGCCGCGAACGCGCGGGCCCCGCCCCCCGTCGACCGGCCCGTCCGCCTTCACGATCTCGTCGGTGGCCATGTGCCTCCCCCTTCAGTACTCGATCCGCTCACGCCGCGCGAAGCGCAACGTGAGGACGGCGAAGGCCATCGTGACGACGAGCATCGCGACGCCCATCGCCGCTGCGTAGCCGTACTGGCTGTCGCGGAACGCCGTCAGGTAGAGCCTGAGCGGCATGACGTCGGTCGCCCCGTCCGGGCCGCCCATGTTCACGGACATGATCTGGACCAGCGCGAAGGCGTCGAGGGCGATGATGCCCATGTACACCCAGCCCGTCTGGACGGTGTCCCACAGGAGGGGCAGCGTGATCCGGAAGAAGGTGTGGAAGCGGCCGGCGCCGTCGAGCAGGGCCGCCTCGTAGATGTCGCGCGGGATGGACGCCATGGCGGCGGAGAACAGCACGACGTAGAAGCCGACGTGGCCCCAGACCATGACCGCGCTGATGCACCACAGCGCGAGGCTCTTCTCCCCCAGCCAGGCGTTCTGCAACCCATCCAGGCCGACCGCGCCGAGCAGGGAGTTCAGCATGCCGTCGTCGGGGTCCGGGTTGTAGATGTTGAACCAGATGACGGCGATGATCGTGATGGAGATGACCTGCGGGAAGAAGAAGACGAACTTGTAGAAGCGCGACCCGGTGACCCCCGTGACCACCTCGTTCTTCCGCCGCTTGCCGCCCACGTTCAGCATGAAGGCGAAGAACAGGCCCAGCGCGAGGGTGACGAGGGGGACGAACACCAGCATGGAGACGTTGTGCCGCAGCGCGTTCCAGAACTCGTCGCTCTGCCACAGCCGGACGAAGTTGTCGAGGCCGACGAACCGGGCCGTGCCCACCAGCCCCGACCAGTCCGTCATCGAGATCTGGAAGGCCTGGACGAAGGGCGAGACGACGAAGACGGCGTAGATGAGCAGGGGTGGGGCCAGGAAGCCCGCGATGAATCGGTACTTGCCGTGCTGCATGGGGCTTCCGGCCCTTCCCCTCGTTCCGTCGTTCCGTCGTTCCGTCGGTGCCTCGGTGCCTCGGCGGTCGTGCGGCCGGCCCGGTCAGGCGGTGCGCTTGAACTTGGTGACGGAGCTGTCCTTCGCCACCTTGTCGGCCTCCGCCTGGGTCTTCTTGATCCAGTCGGCGGCCTTCAGCTCACCCGCGAGCAACTGCCCGGTGAGGCCGCCGATCTTCTCGTCGGTGAGCGCGGGGTACCACTCCTGGAGCTGAAGGCTGATCAGGTTCTCCCCCGCCTCCTTGAAGACCTTGCTGGCGGAGGCGAGGCCCGGTGAGAGGGTCATGCCCTCCGTGGCGTCCACGACACAGGTCAGCGACTTCACCTTCGTCGCGAAGTTCTGCGCGTGCTTCTTCGACAGCATGATGCGCAGCAGTTCCATGCCGCCGATCGGGTTTCGGCCCTTGGCCGCGACGATGTACGGCTCGCTCGGCTCGGCGCGCAGGGTGCCGTGCGGCAGCTTGTCGCCGCCACCGCCGTCGAAGAGGGCGCCCACCGACATGCCGAAGCCGTCCGGGGTGGTCGGCGCGGACTCGTTCTCCACCCAGGAGCCGTTGGGGAGGAAGACCGCCTTGCCCTTGGTCCAGGCGGTCTGCGACTGGATGTGGGTGAGGCCCTGGCTGCCCTCCAGGAAGTACTTCTTCGCGGCCAGTTCCTCGTAGTGCTCGACGACCTGGCGGACCCCGTCGTTCGACGTCCAGGCGTTCGGCTCCAGGTTGTCGATGGCGATCCACTTCTCCATGCCGCCGATCTTGGCGATCTGGGCGAAGAGGTTGAAGTGCACGTAGTACGGATACTTGCCCGCGTACGTCCAGGGCGCGAGGCCGGCCTTCTTGATCTCGCCGCAGAGCGCGACCATCTCGTCGAGGGTCTTCGGGTACGTCCAGCCCCTGGAGTCGAGGAGCTTCTGCGAGTACCAGGTGCCGTAGATGGTGAAGGCGTAGTAGAGCACGTCGAACGTGTCGCCGTGCTTGCCCTTCTCGATGGTGCTCGGGTGGATCGTGTCCCGCACCTTCTTCGCCGGGTCGTCGAGGGACGGGGCGTCGAGCAGCGCGGCGAGGTCCTGGAGCTGGCCCTGCGTGGACAGCTTGTTCATGTCCAGGTGGTCGGCGCCGGAGTTGTCGATGACGTCGGGCGGGTTGCCGCCGGCGAAACGCGGGGTGAGCTTGGGGCCGACCTGCTGGGTGCCGGTGTGCTTCACCTCGGCCTTGTACGTGGCCTTGTAGTCGGCCTCGGCGTCCTTCGCGTACTGGTCGCCGAGCCCGCCCTTGAAGATGAACGCCTCCAGCGGGGCGCCCTCCTTCACTCCGAGCGGGTTCTTGTCGGTCTTCTCGCCGGCGGCGGCCGTCGTGCCGTCGCTCGCGCCGCCACCGCCACCGCCACCGGTGGCGCAGGCGGACAGGAAGCCCATCGCGGGGACGGCGACCAGGCCGAGGGCGGCGGACCGCCTGATCAGATCGCGGCGGCCGGGGCCCGCGTGGCCCCCGGTGCCTTCGGGGGTGGAACCGTCGTCGCGGGCGGAGGTGGATCCCATGCTCACGTCCTCGCCTTCTCCAGGACTCGGGCGGTGCGCCGGTCGCCCGTACCGCTCGCCACAGGCGAAGGGCCCCGCCACCGCGGTCTGTCGCAGCTGGGTCTTACCGGTTCGTGCAGGAGGGTCGCGCACCCGCACCGCAGCTCGGGCGAGCGGCCGTGTGGGTGCCGACAGGTATAGTCCACTTCCGGTCGGCGGGGCAAGATCGGCAACAGCATTCGGCGGGAGTCTTTCCCTAGTTGAGACCTCGGGGGAAACACCCGGGACACGGGGCTTCTCGAAGGCGGGCCGGGTCCACGGGGACGTACGCGTAAACACGGTGGCCGGACGGGGCGCGGGGCGGGCATCCTGGCGCCGTGCAGGAACCCCACCAGCGCGTCCGCGCGCTCCACACGGACTCGACCGTCACCGTCTACCAGGCGTACTCCCCCGCCATCGGTCTGCCCGCCGCCCGCGACGGGCGGTTCCCGGCCTCCTGGAAGCGGGACCGGATGACGTGGATCAAGCCGTCGTTCCTGTGGATGATGTACCGCTGCGGCTGGGCGGAGAAGGAGGGCCAGGAGACCGTGCTGGCGGTCGAGATCAGCCGCGCGGGCTTCGAGTGGGCGCTGCGCCGCGCCTGCCTGTCGCACTACGAACCCCGCCTGCACGCCGACCGGGAGAGCTGGCGGCGGGAGTTGCGGGAGGCGCCGGCGCGCGTGCAGTGGGACCCCGAGCGCGACCTGCGCCTGCGTCCGCTGCCGTACCGCTCGCTCCAACTGGGGCTCGCCGGTGAGGCGGCGCGGCGGTACGCGGACGAGTGGACGGTCTCCCTCACGGACGTCACCCCGCTCGCCCGCGAGGTCCACGCCCTGGTGCGCGCCGGAGACCTGGACGCGGCGCGGCGGCTGCTGCCGCGGGAGGAGCCGTACCCGGTCGCGGACGGACTGCTGGACCGGGTGACGACGGCCGGCTGAGCCATCCGGGCCCGGTGGGGCCCCGCTCAGGCCGGACGGCCTCGGGTTCGAGGACGACCCGAGCAGGGTCGCGCAAGGCCAAGCAGGCCGAGCAGGCCGAGCAAAGCCGTTCGGGACCGAGCAAGATCGTGCGGGAATGAGCAGGGGCGTGCGGGACCGAGTAGGACCGTGGTACGACCGCCCCCGCGCCCTTCCACCCCCAGCGGCACCCGCGCGTCCCGCCGCGGTCCGGGCCCGAAGGGCCGGGAACCACGCCCGCCCGTACGGAAAACGGCGGACGGACCTCCCCGCCGGGCGGACGGTCGCCGCGCCGAAGCCACTGTGCCCCGGTAGGGTCGTCACCCACCTATCCGGGAGGGAAGCTTCATGGGCAGCGAGATCGTGATCGCACAGACGACCATCGACGACGAGGCGCAGGCGAAGGCCCTCGCCCGCGGCGCGGTCGAGCAGCGGCTGGTCGCCTGCGCACACATCGACCCGCCCTTCACCGCGGTCTACTGGTGGAAGAACGCCATCGAGACCGCCCAGGAATGGCGCGTCTCCTACAAGACGACCACGACACGTCTCCCCGAACTGCAATCCTGGGTCGCCGACCAACACAGCTACGACGTCCCCGAATGGATCACCATCCCGGTGACCGGCGGCTCCGACGCCTACCTGTCATGGGTCCACGCGGAAACCGCGTAACCATCAGGCCGCCTCGGCGGGCGCGCGTTCCCCGGCCGGAAGCCGAGGAGCAGCGGCCTGGACGCGGGCCCGTCCCACGGTGACGGGACGGGCCTCGCCGGACGACTGGCGGACTCTCTCGGGCCCGCTGGTCTCGCACATTCACGAGCGCGCTCGTCCATGCCTTGGTCAAATAAACGGAGAGCGCTTCTGACCTGCAACGACGGGACTTGCCTAGGGTCCTGTTGGCTGTATGGGGGGGGAAGCGCTCTCCAGGTGAGTAGGCGTGTCGGGTTGCACCCGCGTGTCCCCGTCGAGGGCGGCGGTCGCGGAGTGGTCGCACAGGCCGTGCGGTGCTGCTGGTCGAGACGGTCCGCAAGACCGGTCTGGATGCGGTGGTATCCGACCTCGGGGCCAATCGAGCAATCATTGGCGATAACGATGGTTCCGCTTATCCGCCGGACGATCCCCGACAGTACGTCCCTTGGCATGGAAGGCGAGGAAAGGCTTCCGCCTCTGTCACCTGCCGGAAAACGGGCCTTTCGGTCTCGGGGAGCAGTGGGCGGCATGTGGTGGCACGTCAGCCACGCGGTCGGTCTCCTGACGTGACTGACGCGTCGCTCGCGCGTTTGTGCGTCAAGCCGACTACCGCATGGTGTGACCGAGGTGTATGAGGGTCGTTGGGCGGCACGAAGTCACGGAGCCGACCGAAGGAGACATCAGGTGCACCGAACCGTACGTTCCTCGCTGACAGCCACGGCGCTCGCCGCCGCTGCTCTGGGGGCGACCGCAGGCCATGCGTACGCAGGGGGCATCGGAGCCGGCCTCGGGCCGTCCGGAGGCAACACCTGTGTCAACCACGACGACTCCCGCGCGACCGGCGCAACGTCGAGTGCACCCGGCCTCGCCGTGGGCAACCTCGTCGCAGTGCCTGCCTCCCGCCCCTACAGCTGGTGCGGCGGCACAGACCTTCCGATGATGTAGACCGCTCGGCGGTGACCCGGCCGGCCGGACAAACCGAAGACGTGGGCGGCCCTGTTCCCGGACGCCCGGGGAGGGGCCGCTCATCACCGAACCGGGCGAGCAACTGTCCCGTACGGCCTGCCGGATAGCTGTGCCGTGCGGCCCCGCGCGTTCTGCGGTGCCACCCGCCAGTTCGCCGCACTCCGCTCCGCACCCTGGTGGGGCCGCACCACGCCGGTACCACCTTCCCGCCGTCCGGTCACGGGGGGTGCGCTCCGATCCGCCCATGGGTACGGCTGTACGAAAACGGCCCGTCTCCCCCGGATATGGACTGGGGAAAACGGGCCGTCCTACGTTTTGCTCGCGTCAGATACCGAACCCGCCGTCTCGCACACCAGAGATGAACCCAGCGAACGAGGCAGAGCCGACGAGCAGTACAGAGGCTTCTGATGGCCCGGACCAAGTGCGTGTAGGCCAGGATCGTGCTGGCGGGCACGACGGGACGTGCCACAGTCGCCGCCGGGGGTTGGAAACCGCCCTGTTCAGCGAAGGTTCCTCAGCATGGTGGCGTAGACCGGGGCGTCGGGGAAAGGCTGCTGGTCGCCAATGTGGCGATATCCCCAGCGCTCGTACAGCGCCTTGACCTTGGGGTGTCCGGGCTCCACGAGGAGTGTCACCCGTTCCTCCCTGCGGCCGGTGAGCAGTTCTTCGTGGATGCGCTGGGCGAGGCCGGTCTTCCGCCACGGGGCGCGCACCATCAGTTCGAACAGGGCCAGGGTTCGCGTGCCGTCCTCGCGGGTCTCCTCGTCCGGTAGCGGTGTGAGCATGTGTGACCACCAGCCCGTGCGCTCCGGAAGGGGCGCCGCGTACGCGTATCCGGCTGCCTCGCCGCCGTCGTAGGCGACGACGGCTTCCCACCCGGGCCGGGAGGAGTGGCCCCGGAGGCGTTGCTCGAACCGCTCGACGGAGAAGAATGGGTCCTCAGCGATTTCCTTCTCGTACACCTCGCCGTACAGGCCGACCAGCGTAGGGCGGATGGAGGGCAACTGCTCGGTGCCGTAGCGGACAAGCGTGACGGCCGGGGTCTGGCTCACAGGTACAGGCTCCTCGGATGTGTGGTTACGGGTGCTGGGCGGTGCGGACCCGCCTGTTCCATTCACGGGTGACGCGCGCGTCGGGGGCCTTCATGTTGAGCGCGGACGTGAACGTGCCGAGCAAGTGTGGGATCCGGCCGGATGTGGCATCGACAGGCGGAATGACGCGTGCGGCGGTGTCGACTGCCTGCTCTAGGTCTCCCTGCGCGGCTTGGAACAAGGCGGCCTGAGCGGTGTAGTACGCCCGGTTGCGGTGCTGGTCCTGGCGGAGTTCCGCCAGGCACTGATGAACGTGATACTCGGCCAGCTCCGGATCACCGAGCCGGTAGTGAACGATGCCGGTCAGGCCGTGCAGCTCGGCGCGCGTGTAGTAGGCCACGCTCGCCGAACGTCCTGCCTCGGGGTCGGCGCGGTCGAATGCCGCGATGGCCCTGTCCAGCGCTCGCTTAGCGCGTGTCTGTTCGCCGGCATTGGCAGCGGACAGAGCAAGTCGACTGTGTGAGATCGACTTGTACAGGTGATCGGCACGGTGCGCCTGTGTACTCATGGCGGCTTCCGACGCGGCCATCGCCTCGGTGTAATCACCGCGCTGGGTCGCGAGCATCGCTGCATAGCGCCAGGTCTGGTGCTGGACCTCACCGTCACCGGACAGACCAGCCAGCTTCACCGCCTCATCGAGGTAGCGCTGGGCGTCGCGCATCCGTCGAGAATCGACCGCCGCCCACATGGCGGTGGCGGTGAACGCAGCCGCGAGGGCATAGAGCCGGGAGCGAATGCGTTGATGGGCGCTGCCGTTGCGTTGAAGGCCGAGCGTCCGCTGCGCCAGAGAAGCGGCCTTTGCCTCCAAAGTGACACTGCCGCCGTGCTGGTCGTCCAGCCGCCAGAGCTTCATCAACTCAGCACGGAGATGCTCGACATCGCGCAGTCCCACCGTCGGACGACTTGCAGCCGAAGGACCAGCAGCCCCGAGAGCAAGCGCGGTGCCGGTGGCGACTCCGAAGAAGTGACGACGGTGCATGGGGTCCTCCTGCCGTGCTGCGGCCGCGATCGACTCACGGCGACTTGTAGGGACGAACCCTAAGTCGGTGATGGACAACCCCGTGACCTGCTCCAATGCCTTGCGAAAGCGCGCCTGCGGCCATCGGTTCTCGCCTGACAACCACCGGAAGACGGTTCTCTCCGTGGCCTTCCCCGGTTGGCCGCTGAACACTCGGATCGCCTCATTGACCTGCTCCGCCAGCTCGTAAGCGCGTAGGTCCTGATCAGACAGCCAGCTGTGCAGGCGGTCGTTCTTCTCACGCTCCACCCGCTCACCGTAGAGGCGAGGAGGCAGACCCCAAAAGTAAAGAAACGGTCAATTCGTCAGTTTGGTGCGGAGTTGAGTCCAGGTAATTCGTCATGGCGACCGGCACGCCACAACGGTTAGCTCTCTGTGTCGCTCCTCACACGCCGGAGCGGCGGATCCGTCGACCGGGCCTGAAACGGCCCTGGTTCGGAACGGCCAATCTGCTCCGTACGCGTTCTTGGAGGCTCTTTTGTCAGCTAGGCCAGCGATCGACGGCAGTACGTGGGACAGCGGCTCCGCACGTTTCGGCTCCGTGCGGTTCTTGGCCGGGCGACGGCCGCGACCTGGTGCTGACCAGATGCGATCCCCCCGTACGGCGTTCGATCCGCGGCGCGACGGATGGCTGAAGGGTGAGGGCGGGACGATCAGGTTGGGTGCGGAGACGTGCGAGCTGGTGGTCGCCTCTGTCTCTGCCGTCGCGTTGGCCGCCGTCCGCGTGATGGATCGGTGGCAGGCGGGCGGGTGCGGGCCGGGCGTCGGCGTCGGGCGGTGGCCGGTCCTTCCGGGCGCCCTGTGCCGCTGGGGCGACCATCCGCACACCCTGTGCCCGAGCGGCGGGGCCACCTCCGACATACCCCCGCGTGACCGTGTACGGGACCCGGCCGGTACCGGCCGCGAGCACCGAAGCACCACTCCGTCGCCCCGGCCCCGCTGGGGAAGACGCTGATGGAGTACCAGCCGGCGCCCTCCCCGCGCGACGCGGACATCCTGGGCCGCTGGTACGCACGACACTGAGGCACCGGTCGCCGCGTCCCCCGCGGCAGCCGGTACAGACGGGCCCTCCCGAGTACGCACCGGTCCCCCGCACGCGCGAGGGGCTCTCGGGCAGGGCCGGCCCCCTCCAGGTCGCCCGTACCGCCGGGCTGCCGGAGGCGCGGGCCCCGGCCGCCCCCCGGCCCCCAGGGTGACGGCCGGTCATCGCCTCTCGCCGCATTCCGCTCCGTACGCTCATGAGGACCTCCATGCACTCGTCGCCCGGCCCCGCGCCGTCCCTCGCCGACCACCTGATCGGCCTGCACCTGGCGGCGCTCCCCACCGGGGCGCTGCTGAAGGCGGACGACCTGTTCGAGGAGTTCGGCGGCCTGCTACGGGCGCCGGACGACGAGGGGACCGTCATGCGGACGGAGGTGGAGGACGACGACCGGCGGCATCGCCTGCGGGACACCGGCCGCCACCGGCGGGACCGCCTCCGGGCGTGCATGAGCGGCGCGAACAGCGTGCGCGCGTTCACCGCGCTGGTGATCCCCGTGCCGTTCCAGACGTACGCCTACCAGCAGATGGTCGCGGAGGCCGAGGCCGAGACGACCGCGCTGCCGCCGGTCTGGTGGCCCGAGCCCGAGCCCGCGGCCATGACGCTCTTCCTGGACGAGTACGTCCTGGTGCGGCCGGTGGGCGGCCACACCCTCATGGCGCGGCAGCTCCAGTACCTCCACCACCTGGCGGAACAAGGGACCGCGCGGGTCCTCGTCCTGCCGGGCCACGCCCCTGTTCCCGCCCCCGGCGGCCCGCTGTACGAGATCGAACGCCCCGAAGGGACGCTCTACGCCGACGAGGACAACATCGCGGTCCTCTACCGGGTCGGCCCGCACGCGCCCGCGCTGCGCGCGTGCATGGACCGGTACGAGCAGGCCGCGCTGCCCCCCGACGAGAGCCTGCGGCGGCTGGACGAGGCGACCACCGCGATGGCCCAGAAGCACGTCTGACCCCTCCTCCCTTTCTCTGACGGAGCCAAGGCATCATGTGCCAGAGCAACGCCCCCACCCCCGCTCCCGCCCGCGGCTGGACGGACCGCGAGCGCCGGCTCGGCAGTTCCGTGCGTACCGGACGGGTGTTCACCGAGCCCGATCCGTATCTCCGGCTCCTCACCGCGCGCCGCGAACACCTCGACCGGACGGTCAAGCGGCTGCTGGCCGCGGGGCGCGTGCCGCGGGTGTGCCTGTACGCGCCGACCGTGGGCGGCCGGGAGCCGCAGCACGCCCTGAACCTCGCACACGACTTCGCCGCCCGGCAGTACTGGAGGATCACCGGGCGCTACACGGACGATCCCGGTGAGCCCGACCCCGAGCGGCGGCCGGGGTGGACCTCGGTGCGCCACCACATCCGTGCCGGTTACGCGGACGGGGCCGTGGCGGTCACCCACGTCGCCATCAGCCCGGACCCCGGCGTCTACGGGCAGCAGCTCAAGGGGCTCCAGGAGGGCTTCGGGTTCCTCGCCCTGGTGGTGCCCGAGGTCGAGGTGCCGGGGAGGCGGCGGTGACGGCCCGCTCCCCCGCCCGGCACGACACGCCGCCACTCCCACCGCTCCCGCCCTCCGCGGTCCAGCGGGCCGGGCTCCTCTTCGCCGTCTCCTTCGAACCGGCCGAGTACCGGGTCGGCCAGACGCGCCGGATCACCGCCGCGCTCCTGCACCACCGGGGCCTCGGCGCAGTGCTCGACCCGGCCGTGCTCGTCGTCTCCGAACTCGTCACCAACGCCGTCCGGCACGGCCGCGGGAACGTCGGGCTGACGGTGACGTACTCCGCCGTCGAGCTGCGCATCGAGGTCAGCGACGGCAGCACCGCCCCGGCCCGCCTGCGGACCGCCGAGGAGACCGACGAGAGCGGCCGAGGTCTGTGGCTCGTCGCCGCCGTCGCGCGGGAGTGGGGCGCCAGCGACGACGGCACGGTCACCTGGTGCACCCTCGCCCTCCCCGCCGGACCGTCGTGATGGGCGCCGCACCCGGCGTCGTCCTGCAACCGCCGAGCCGGTTCTCGGACGACGAGGACACCGCGCAACGCACCCTGGCCGGTCCGCGCCGCGCCCTGGCCACCGAGGGACAGGCCACCAAAGCGAACCGGCCTCACACCCCGGCCGCCTCGGTGGTCGACAACCGTGCGTACGGGGACCCGGACGGCGTCTTCGACGAGCACCCACGGCCCACACCGGCCCAGGCGCTCGCCATCGCGGCGTGGCTCCGGGCGACGGCCACGGCGCTCGTCGAGACGGTGCCCCACCTGGTCTCACCGTGCCCGACCGACACGGTGGTGCACCTGATCGACGCCAGCGCCGAACAGCCGCCCCCTGCGGACGCGATCGGACACGTCCGCCGCCTCGCCGTGGCCGCCCTCTCGATCCTCGGCCTCCAGGACGAGGCGGACGACGCGATCTACGAGGCGTGCCGGGCCAGCGGTGTGCGGCTCCTGGTGATGCCGATGGGCCTGACGGTCGCCGAGCGCGTCCAGTGGACCGCCGAGCGCGTCGACGAGCTGGGGCTGATGGCCGTGTGAACCCCGCTAGAGTCCCCTACCGGCAAGACGCCCCACCCGTCGGAGGACGAAGCACCGTGCCCCAGCAGCCCGTGAACGACGTGATGCTCATCCTGGAGCGCGACGGAGCCGTGTGTCTCGCCGAGCGGCGGGGCACCGGTTACGCGGACGGGATGCTGAACCTCCCTTCCGGGAAGGTCGAGCCGGGGGAGAGCGTGTACGACGCGGTGATCCGCGAAGCGCACGAGGAGATCGATGTCACCGTCGAACGGGACGCCCTGCGGATCGTCCACGCCATGCACTTCCGCAACCCGGAAGGAGAGCCCAGGGTCGGATGGTTCCTCACCGCCCGGCACTGGGAGGGCGAGCCGCGCAACATGGAGCCCCACAAGTGCGCCGGCCTGTCCTGGCACCCGAGCGACCGGCTCCCGGACAACACCGTGCCCTACAACGCCCTGGGGATCGCGCACTACCTCAAGGGAGAGCCGTTCTCCGTGCACGGCTGGTAGGGGGCCACGGGGAACCCGGGAACGGCAGGAAAGCGCGAGGCACCCGGGAACGACGAAAGACCCGCCGAGACGCCCGGGAACGGCGGGAGGGCCGCACCCCGTGTGGAAACGGGGTGCGGCCCTCCGCCGCTCACCTGCCGGGGACTCAGCCGCGGATCAGGTTGCGCAGCACGTACTGCATGATGCCGCCGTTGCGGTAGTAGTCGGCCTCACCGGGGGTGTCGATGCGGACGACCGCGTCGAACTCGACGCCCGTGTCGGTGGTGACCTTGACCGTGCGCGGCGTGGTGCCCTCGTTCAGCTCGGTGACACCCGTGATGGAGAAGGTCTCCTCGCCCGTCAGGCCCAACGACTGGGCGGACGCGCCCTCCGGGAACTGGAGCGGCAGGACGCCCATGCCGATGAGGTTGGAGCGGTGGATGCGCTCGTACGACTCGGCGATGACGGCCTTGACGCCGAGCAGCGCGGTGCCCTTGGCGGCCCAGTCGCGGGACGAGCCGGAGCCGTACTCCTTGCCGGCCAGGACGACCAGCGGGATGCCGGCGGCCTGGTAGTTCTGCGAGGCGTCGTAGATGAAGGAGACCGGGCCGCCCTCCTGCGTGAAGTCACGCGTGTAGCCGCCCTCGGTGCCCGGCGCGATCTGGTTGCGCAGGCGGATGTTGGCGAACGTACCGCGGATCATGACCTCGTGGTTGCCGCGGCGCGAGCCGTAGCTGTTGAAGTCGCGGCGCTCGACGCCGTGCTCCGTGAGGTACTTGCCGGCCGGGGTGTCGGCCTTGATGGCGCCGGCCGGGGAGATGTGGTCGGTGGTGACCGAGTCGCCCAGCTTGGCGAGGACGCGGGCGCCGGTGATGTCGGTGACCGGGGTCGTCTCCATCGTCATGCCCTCGAAGTACGGGGGCTTGCGGACGTAGGTGGACTCCGGGTCCCACTCGAAGGTGTTGCCGGTGGGGATCGGCAGGGCCTGCCACTGGGCGTCGCCCGCGAAGACGTCCTGGTAGGACTTGGAGAACATGTCCTCGCCGATGGCGCTGGCGACGACCTCGTTGACCTCGGCCTCGGTCGGCCAGATGTCCTTCAGGTAGACCGGGTTGCCGTCCTGGTCCGTGCCGAGGGCGTCCTTGGTGATGTCCACCTTCATGGAGCCCGCGATGGCGTACGCGACGACCAGCGGCGGGGACGCCAGGTAGTTCATCTTGACGTCCGGGTTGATCCGGCCCTCGAAGTTGCGGTTGCCGGAGAGGACCGAGGTGACGGCGAGGTCGTGGTCGTTGACCGCCTTGGAGACCTCCTCCGGCAGCGGGCCGGAGTTGCCGATGCAGGTGGTGCAGCCGTAGCCGACGAGGTTGAAGCCGACCTTGTCGAGGTACGGGGTGAGGCCCGCCTTGTCGAAGTAGTCGGTGACGACCTTGGAGCCCGGGGCGAGGGTGGTCTTGACCCACGGCTTGCGGGTCAGGCCCTTCTCGACGGCCTTCTTCGCGACGAGCGCGGCGGCGACCATCACGTACGGGTTGGAGGTGTTGGTGCAGGAGGTGATGGCCGCGACCGTCACCGCGCCGTGGTCGATCTCGTACGTCGAGCCGTCGGGGGCGGTCACGGTGACCGGGTTGGACGGGACGGCGCCGGTGCCCTGGCCGTGCTGCGGGGCGCCCGCGCCGTTCTCCTCACGGCCGTAGGCGGGGGCGTCGGAGGCCGGGAAGGACTCGGCGCTGGCCTCGTCGACCGGGGAGGCGGCGGCCTCCGGGGTCTGGGCGACGGGGGCATCGACGTAGTTGAGGACGTCCTTGGCGAACTGCTGGGCGGCCTCGGCCAGGACGATGCGGTCCTGCGGGCGCTTCGGGCCGGCGATCGACGGGACGACGGTGGAGAGGTCCAGTTCGAGCTTCTCGGAGAAGTCCGGCTCGGCGGACGGGTCCAGCCAGAGGCCCTGCTCCTTGGCGTACGCCTCGACGAGCGCGACCTGCTGCTCGGAGCGGCCGGTGAGCTTGAGGTAGTTCAGCGTCTCGTCGTCGATCGGGAAGATCGCGGCGGTGGAGCCGAACTCGGGCGACATGTTGCCGATGGTGGCGCGGTTGGCGAGCGAGGTGGCGGCGACGCCCTCGCCGTAGAACTCGACGAACTTGCCGACGACACCGTGCTTGCGCAGCATCTCGGTGATGGTGAGCACCAGGTCGGTGGCAGTGGTGCCGGTGGGCAGCTCGCCGGTCAGCTTGAAGCCGACGACGCGCGGGATGAGCATGGAGACCGGCTGGCCGAGCATGGCGGCCTCGGCCTCGATGCCGCCGACGCCCCAGCCGAGGACGCCGAGGCCGTTGACCATGGTGGTGTGCGAGTCGGTGCCGACGAGGGTGTCGGGGTAGGCCTGGCCGCCCCGCACCATGACCGTGCGGGCCAGGTGCTCGATGTTCACCTGGTGGACGATGCCGGTGCCGGGCGGGACGACCTTGAACTCGTCGAAGGCGGTCTGGCCCCAGCGCAGGAACTGGTAGCGCTCCTTGTTGCGGCCGTACTCCAGCTCGACGTTCTGGCCGAAGGCCTCCTTGGTGCCGAACTTGTCAGCGATGACGGAGTGGTCGATGACCAGCTCGGCCGGGGCGAGCGGGTTGATCTTCGACGGGTCGCCGCCGAGCTCCTTGACGGCCTCGCGCATGGTGGCGAGGTCCACGACACACGGCACACCGGTGAAGTCCTGCATGATCACGCGGGCCGGGGTGAACTGGATCTCCTGGCTCGGCTGGGCCTGGGAGTCCCACTCGCCGAGGGCCCGGATGTGGTCGGCGGTGATGTTCGCGCCGTCCTCGGTGCGGAGCAGGTTCTCCAGCAGGACCTTGAGGCTGTACGGAAGGCGGGCCGAGCCCTCAACCTTGTCCAGCCGGAAGATCTCGTACGACTCGTCGCCCACGCGCAGCGTGCTGCGGGCGTCGAAGCTGTTCGCCGACACGACAGTCTCCTTCATCAATGTGCGCGTTCAACCGCATCCTGCCGCCACGGCATCTCGCCGATCCGCTAAGGTAAGGCTTAGTTAGGCTTGCCTTACCTGTGCGGGCGACCGCGGTGCGTCGTCAGCAGATATCTCGATGTCGAGATAACTCTAGTACATCCCCGCCGTCCGGTCATGCGCCGGCGCCCCCGGCGCCGGGGCCATGCGGGCGAGTTTGGGCGAAAGGCCCGCGCGGGCGGCCCGCCCGGGGAGAATGCGAGCCATGAGCCGTGAGCTTCTTGCCGACAAAGTGGTCCTCATCACCGGAGCGAGCAGCGGCATCGGAGCCGCGGCGGCGAAGGTCTTCAGCGAGGAGGGCGCGACCGTGGTGCTGACCGCCCGCCGGGAGGACCGGCTGGCCGCCCTCGTGGACGGGCTCCGCGGCGCCGGGACGGAGGCGTCCTACGTGGTGGGCGACGTGTCCTCGGCCGCGGACGCGGCCCGCGCGGTGGACGCCGCGGTCGCCGCGTACGGACGGCTGGACGCGGCCTTCAACAACGCCGGCGTCGGAGGGGACCGCACCCCGCTGCACCTGATGGCGGACGACGTCTACGACACCATCATGGACGTCAACGTGCGGGGCGTCTGGAACTGCCTGCGCCACGAGATAGCCGCGATGCTGGCCCACGGGGGCGGCGCGATCGTCAACAACAGCAGCGTCGCCGGCCTGGTGGCCATACCCGCCGCCGCGCCGTACGTCGCCTCGAAGCACGCGGTCGTCGGCCTCACGAGGGCGGCGGCCGACGAGTACGCCCAGCAGGGCATCCGGGTGAACGCCCTCGCCCCGGGGACCACCCGCAGCGAGATCACCGCCGACTGGTTCGCGCGCAACCCCGGCATGGAGGAGCTGGCGTGCTCCATGACCCCGCAGGGGCGGACCGCCGCGCCGGAGGAGGTCGCGGCCGCCGCGGCATGGCTGCTCAGCGACCGCTGCCCCTTCCTGACCGGCGCGGTGGTGCCCGTGGACGGCGGCTTCGTCAACCACTGACGAACCACTGACGGGATGCGTGCCGCCCGCCGCCGCTCCCCCGGCCGGCGGCGGGCCGGGCGGGGGCGGGGCGACGGGCGGCACGGTCGGCGTTCCCGCGCGTCGTGGGGTGCCGCGTCGCGCTCGCGGCGCTTCCCCACGGCTCCCTACGGCTTCCTGAGCCGGCGGCCCCTCATCCGCGCCTCGAAGGCGGTCCGTCCGCCCTGGTGGCCCCTGACCTCGATGGCGAACCGCCCGGGCAGCAGCGTCGTCAGCGGGCCGGCCTCGATCCAGCAGGGCTCGTCGAACTCCACGTACTGCGCGTAGGAGACGCACACGTCGGTGAAGTCGACGGGCCACGGCCAGGTGGCGGCGTACGCGGCCTGCTGGGCGGCCTCCAGGAGGACCAGGCCCGGCACGTGGTCGACGGGGTGGTCGAAGAGCAGGGTCTGGGAGACGTCGTTGCGCAACTGCCAGCGGTGGCCGTCGCCGCCGGCCGCCAGGAGCACGTCGTTGTCGCGCGTCCGGCCGACCCGGCGGGGCGGCAGGGCCTCGGGGAGCGGCCACCGGCCCCAGTCGACGGCGAGGTGCCGGCCGCGGACGCGGCGGTAGGCCGCCGGGGACACCCAGCCGAACCTCGTGTTGGCCAGGCACACGGGCGCGCCGCCGGGCCGGCGGATCTCGAACTCCATGCCCAGCGCGGACGGTCCGGCCTCCCGCGTCACCGTCACGCGCACCTCGAACGCGGCGCCCTCGCGCGCCCGGAAGCCCGGCCACACCGTGATGTTCAGGGTGTTCAGCAACGTCTGGTGCCCCGTGGGCACCCCGTACTCGGCGTGCGCGACGAGGAGACCGCTCTGCCGGATCGTCTGGGCCAGCAGGCGCGGGTCGTACTCTCCGGCCGCGCCTCCGGCGGGCCAGCGGACCAGGACCCCGAAGGAGTCCGGGCCCCGTCTGTGCCAGTCCTCTATGAGGATCGCCGAACTGTGTCTCAGGTGGGTGTATTCGCCCAGCCTGTCGGTCGGACGGGGACCGAAGTCGCGGAACAAGGTGGCCTCTACGGCTTCAGCGGACATGGGCAAGGATCCTCCCGGAACGAGATACTCCGTGATGTGGGGTAGCTGCGCGAGCGGTCCGCGCTGATAAAGTACTGATCATTCGGTTACTCGCGAGGGTCGCTGAGTGGGATTGGCAGGACGCGAAGAGGGGACTCGGAGGCTTGGCGTGGTGAGGCAGGACCGTGCGATTCGCACTCGCAATACCATCCTTGAGGCCATGGCGAGCCTTTTCAACGAGGTCGGTTACGACGCCGCCACCATTGCCGCGCTGGTCGAGCGAACAGGGCTGACTCGTGGTGCCCTGTACTTCCACTTCGCCTCGAAGGAGGACATGGCGCGCGCCGTGCTCGACGAGGCCGTGACCCGGGACGGGTTGCGTCCGCAGACCTTCAAAGTCCAGGAGTGGGTGGACCTGGGGCTCCTGCTGGCCTACCGCGTGCCGCGGGAACCGGTGCTGCGCGCCGCGATACGGCTGTCCGTCGACCCCAAGGCCCGCAGGCTGTTCGGCACCCGGTGGCCCGACTGGGCCGCGGTCGGCCGTGACCTGCTCACCGAGGCGCAGGACCGCGGCGAACTGCTTCCGCACACCGACCCCGACGCCATCTCGCGGATGGTGGTCGGCGCCTGGACCGGGGTGCAGCTCGTGTCGGAGACGCTCGGGGACACCTTCGACCTCTCCGAGGAGATCGCGAGGATGTACCAGTTGATGCTGCCCAGCGTCGTCAGCCCCGCCGTGCTCGCCAGGATCGACCTGTCCCCCGAGCGGGGCGAGCGGCTGCTGCGGGCCGACGAGAGCGAGGCCACGGCCGGGGTCTGAACCCCGGATCCGCCCCCTGGGCTCCGAGCGGGTAGGCCGCTCGGGGCCCAGATGCGTTCCCGGCGCCAGTGCCGCGCCCCTCCTCGTTCCGCGGCGTATTGCATATGCGTACCTCCGCTCTCTGGCGTGGCCGGGATGCGCCCCCTGGTCCGCTCCTCCCACAGAAGTGGCCGTAAGTGAACCAAGCCACCGTCCGGGGTGAGCGGGTCGTCCCGGTGCGGGATCCTACTGGCGCCCCGTTCGGTTTTCTAGTGCCCGAATAAACAATTAATGTCCTGCTTGCCTGATTTTTCCTGATCGTAGAGCGACTTTCTTCTGTCCGACTTGGCATGCTTAATGCGTTTTTAGTGCGGATACTCGGCTGTACAAATAACAGGACGTGTGTTTCTTTTTAGGGAGGGAGAGAAGGGGAGAGGGGGCACGATGGTGGCGCACGCCGCGCAGCCGGCTCCGGCGGAGCCCGTACAGCGGCTCATGAGAAGGATGACTCCGCGAGGCAAGCCCATCGCCAAGTCTGGCGTGATCCGGGTACTGGTGGTCGAGGACGACGCCGAGGCGGCCGACGCGCGGGTGCGGGAGCTCAGGCGCCAGGGATATGCCGCGAGCAGTGTCGACACGGGGGCGGCGGCACTGAGCATCCATCAGCAGGCCGATCTGGTCCTGCTCGACCTCGACCTCCCCGACATCGACGGGCTGGAGGTCTGCCGGTCGATACGGGAGATCGGTGACAAGCCGATCATCTCCGTCACCGCGCGCGACACCGAACTCGACCGGGTCCTGGCCCTGCAGGCGGGGGCGGACGACTGCGTCGTCACCTCGTGCGGCTCCCGGGAGATCCACGCGCGCATCGAGGCCGTGCTGCGCAGGGTCCACCCCCGGACGGAACCGACCCGGATCCTCTCCCTCGGCCCCCTGTGCATCGACGGCAGGACCCGCGAGGTCCGTCTGCACGGGAATCCGGTGAGCACGACCGCCAAGGAATTCGAGCTGCTGCACGTCCTGGTCGCGAATGCGGAAAGCGTCGTTTCCCGGAAGGAATTGATGGCCCGCGTCTGGGGGACCGACTGGGCGGATTCCAGTCGCACCATCGACACCCACGTGCGCAGCTTACGGGCGAAGCTGGGGGCCAAAACCTGGATCATCACGGTCCGGGGCGTGGGTTATCGCATCGGGCGCGGTTGACGGGCGCCTCGCACGCCGGTGAACGACGTCATTGTCGCGGTAGGGGGCTCCGGGGGAGAAAAGGGAGCCGCATTCGGGGCCTTTCACTTTCCGACGGGCCCCGCGGTCGTATGCCCGAAGGCCCCATGCCCCGCGGCCGTACGCTCGGCGGTCGTACGTGCCCGGCGGTCGGTGGTGCGGAGAGGGACCGGAAAGCGCCGGGAGGCGCTGGAGGACGCCGAAGGGCCCCGGTCGCCCTCGCCGGAAGCGGACGGGGGACGACCGGGGCCGGGCCACCGCGGCGCCGGGGCCGCGGTCAGGCGGCCTTCGGGGCCTCCAGGAGGCCGCTCAGGCCCACCGCGTCCTGGCCCAGGCCGGCCGGCCTGACCCAGTCGAACGGCCGGTAGACCGCCGGCCCCAGGCCCAGGCCCTCCGAGACCTGTTCGCGCAGCCGGTTGGAGGCGAAGGCGCCGATGACGTTCATCTGGGCGTCCCGGTAGTGGCGCTCCACCTCGTGGCCCGGTGTCAGGCCGGCCGATCCGTGGATCTGCACGGCGCGCGCGGCCACCTCGACGGCCATCTCCGTGGCGTAGATCTTGAGCATGGCGATCAGGTCCCTGGCCGACCGGCCCGCGGCGCGCTCCGCCGCCGCCCGGCGGGCCAGCAGACGGGCCGCGTCGATCTGGGCGCGCGAATCGGCGAGCTGCGCCTGGACGCCCTCCATGTGGGCCAGGGGCCGTCCGAAGGCGACGCGTTCCCGGGCGTGCCGGACCGACGCGGCCAGCGCGGACTCGGCCGTCGCGATGGCGGAGACGGAGACCAGCAGCCACCCCCACGCCATCCCCTCGGAGAGCTCCTCCAGGGGTACGGGGATGACGTCGGCCTCCGCGACGCGGGCGTCGGTGAAGACGATGCCGCCCCAGGGCATGCCCCGCAGCCCCATCCGCGGGATCTCGTAGCGGTGGATGCCCGGCTGCCGCAGGTCCACGAAGGCCAGGCACCAGTCGGGGCCGTCGTCACCGGCCGCCTTCTCCCGCCGGGCGAGGGTGACGGCGAGGTCCGCGTCGGGCGCGTTGGTGATCCGGGACTTCTCGCCGTTGACGACGAAGCCGCCGCCGGAGCCGGCGGGGCGCACCGTGGTCCGGTAGGTGCCCGCGTCGCTGCCCGCGGTCGTCTCCACCACGGCGAACGCGGCCAGTTGCCGGCCGCTCAACAGGCCGTTCAGCAGCCGTTCGTGGGTGTCGTGGTCCCCGTACGTGGAGATCAGCTTGGCGCACAGGAGCGCGGACACCGTGGCCGACCAGTAGGTGCTGGGACAGGCCCGGGCCAGCGCCTCCATGGCCGCGGTCTGCTCGGGTCCGTCGGCGCCGGTGCCGCCGATCTCCGGCGGGTGGAAGAGGCGCAGGTAGCCGCTGTCGGCGATCTCCTTCCAGTTCTGTGCGGGGATGCGCCCCGTCGCGTCGGTCTCGGCCGCCCGTCGGGCGATGCCGGGGAAGCTCGGGGTGGTGCCGGTGCCGTTCCGGTTGACGTTCATGTCGGGAGCCCTTCCTCCGAGTTCAGCCGAGTCCCAGCAGGGACGCCGCGATGACCGGCCGCAGCACGTCGCCGCCCCCGCCGGTCCCGGCGAAGAACAGCGCGTCGCGGTGGGTCCGTTCGATCAGGTGGTCGCCCGTGTGGACGAGGGGGCCGGACAGCCGTGCCGCCCCGTCGACCACGGCCCGCACGGCCTCGGCCGTGAACAGGCGGGCCGCGGCCGCGTCCTGGTGCGAGGGCCGGCCGCCGGAGTCGAACTGCTCCGCGGCCCGGTACAGCAGCCCGCCGGACAGTTCGCACCGGGTCGCCAGGTCGGCCAGGGTCAGCCGGGCCGACTGGGCGTGGGACAGCGGCCGGCCGAACAGCCGGCGCTCGCGGGCCGCCCCGACCGCCTCCCGGGTCAGGGCGCGCATCAGGCCGAGCCAGGGCGCGCTGGAGAACACCCAGTCCAGCGCCGCGAGGAGCGGCTCCACCTCGGTGGCGGCCTCGTGCGGGGTGCCGAGCACGGCGTCGTACGGGACCGGGCAGTCGTCGAGGACCAGCCGTCCCCAGGGGCACGTGGGCATCGCCGCCGGGCCGGTCTCCTCGACGCGCAGGCCGGGCGTGTCGCGGTCCACCAGGAACGCGGTCCGGCCGCCGCCGTCGCGGTGTGCCGCGACGACGAGGAAGTGGTGGGCGACGGGGGCGCCCGCCACCAGGTCCAGCTCGCCGTCGAGCAGCCAGGCGTCCTCGCAGGGCCGGACGGTGACGGCGGTGGCGAGGGCGGCGCCCTGCGTCTGGTGCAGGGACAGGGCGCCCAGCCACTGGCCGGACGCCATGCGGGGCAGGTAGTGCTCCTGCTGCCAGCGGCGGCCGAAGACCCGTATCGGCACGGTGGCGAGCACCGCGTGCACCGTGGTCGCGAGGGCCAGGCCCGGGTCGCGGGCCCCTTCGCCGAGGCCCTGCAGCAGGGCGCAGGTCTGGGTGGCGGACAGGCCGCCGCCGCCCAGCCCGCGCGGGACCAGGGGTCCGGCGAGCCCGGGGCGGGCGCCGGTCAGTTCGGCGAAGAGCGCCGGGTCCCACCTGCGGTCCCGGTCGCGGTCGGCGGCGGACGGCCGTGCGACGCGGTCGGCGAGTTCGCGGGCCTGTTCGGCCAGCGACGGTTCGGCGCCGGGCTCGGCGGGGGAATGCGGAAACGCCATCGGATTCCTTCCCTCCCCTTTTTCGGGGGTCTGCTCTCAGGCCACCGGTATTCGGCGGCGCAGGAGGTTCGCATGGGTGTCGGAGTACTCAAAGGTGTTTTCGGTCGACATGCCACCCCTGTTCGATCGGAAAAAACAGGTGCCGCCACCCTAGCGAGGATCTGCGCCGCACCGAGGAGTCGACCGTGGACTTTCCCGCGAGATCGCAGAGATTTCGCTCAACTTTCCTGTCCTGACGTTCCGACACAGTGCTTGACAAACCTCTGACACAAGGAGCGTTGTTCCTTGACGGGGGTGCCGCCCAAGATGTTTCCCGATGCGGCTCGCATCACTTTCGCTCTGGAACGGAAGAGGAGGGAACGCACATGGGAAGGACGCAGCACGAGAACGGACTACCGCAGGGACTGCCCCATCTGTCGGACGCGACCTTGCGGGACTCGGCCCACATGGCGGGCGTCGAGTTCGGCCCCGAGGACGCCGCGGTCATCGCCCGCCTGCTGGTCAGGACCGGGGTCGACCTGGTCGAGGTCGGCATGGTGTCCGGCCCGGGCTCCAAGGACGCCGACCTCGTCCTCGCCACGCACGAGGCGATCGGCCCGGAACGCAGCATGACCCTCGTCGTCGTACGGGACCGGCAGCAGGTCGCGACGGCGCTCGACGAGGCCGAACGCCTGGGCGTGCGCCACATCATGTACTCCATCCCCACCTCCGAGCAGCACGCCAAGCTCAAGCTCGGCTCGCCCAGCCCCAAGTTCCTGAACGCGCTGGCCCGTTCGGCGATCACGCAGGCCAAGGAGCGCGGCTTCCACGTCACCTTCAGCGGCGAGGACGGCGCCCGCACCCCGCGGGAGCGCCTCGTCCCCTACGTCACCGCCGGCTTCGAGGCGGGGGCCGACCGGTTCCGCCTGGCGGAGACCGTCGCCTACCTCTCGCCCTGGCAGATGGAGGAGGTGATCGGAGACCTCACCGCGATCGACGGCTCCGAGATCGAGATCCACTCCCACAACATGCTGGGCATGGCCGTCGCCAACTCCCTCGCCGCCGTCCGCGCCGGCGCCCGGTGGATCTCCGCCACCGTCGGCGGCATCGGCGAACGCGGCGGCAACGCCCCGCTGGCGGAGCTCCTCACCGCCCTGCGCGTCATCCACGGGGACACCCGCTTCGACCTGAGCCACCTCACCGAACTGTCGCGCGTCGCCCTCAAGGGGGCCGGCCTCGGCGAGGCGTTCCAGTCGGGGCCCACCACCCCCCACGCCTTCGCGTACGAACTGCCCGGCCAGCTCACCCACCCCGAGGCGTACGAGACACTCCCCGCCGAACTCGTCGGCAACACGCGCGAACTGCGCGTCCGCACCCGCCTCACCCCCGCCCTCGTCACGTGGGCGCTCGACGAGTCCGGCGTCCTCGTCGACGTCGACGCGTTCGTGCCGTGGCTGGCCGAGCGCCAGGAGCGCGACGGCCGCCCGCTCCTCGACCGGGACGCGATCCGCAAGGCCGCCATCGACTTCCAGGCCGCCTGACCCGCACCGCCCCGCCCGGGACCCCGGGTCACGCGACCCGGCCCACCGGGCCCCCGTCCGCCGACCACACCCCTCATCACCCAGGGAGCCACCATGTCCACCGCCACCCTCACCGGCGTCTGCCCCGAGTGCGAGACCGACCTGACCGTGCCCCCGATGGTCCAGGGCGAGACCCTCTCCTGCCCCGAGTGCATGCTCACCCTCCGCGTCGAGGACGTGCGGGACGGCACGCTCGCCCTGGAGATGGTCGAAGTCCAGCTCCGGGACTGGGGCCAGTGAGCGAGAGAGCGACGAGGAGACCGCCCATGGGCGCCACCGTCGCCATCGTCGCGGACCGCATCGGCTGGGAAGAACGCCGGCTGATCGCGGCCGCCCCCGAGGCCGGCCTGACCATCGAGTGGGTGAACGACGAGTCCCTGTGCCTGGGGCACGCGGACGCGCCGTCCCTCACCCGGTACGACGCCGTCCTGATCCGCAGCCGCAGCTACACCCGCGGCGGGCTGATAGCCACCCTGGCCGAGGCCTCCCGGGTGCGCACCCTCAACACGGCCGCGGCCATCCGCGCCTGCGAGAACAAGCTGGAGCTGCGGACCGTCCTGCGCCGGGTCGGCGTCCCCGCCGGGGACTTCCGGCTCGTCCTGTCCCGCCGGGACTTCGCACGCGCCCTGCAGGACGTGCCCCCGCCCCTCGTGCTCAAGCCCGTCTTCGGCGGCATGGGCAAACGCGTCACGCTGATCCGCCACGCCGACACGGCGCAGTCCGTCTACGACTACGTCGAGGACCTCGGGCACGGCTTCGAGCAGGCGTCGCTGGTGGAGCCGTACCTCGACGGCGGCACCTCCGTCCGGTGCTTCGTCGTCGGCCGGGACCTCGTCGCCGCCGCCGAGTTCGCGAGCGCCGGCGAGGACTGGCGCAGCAACGCGGCGCTCGGCAACCAGAGCCGGGCCCTCGACCACGACCCCGACATCACCAAGGTCGTCGACGGGGTGGTGGACGCGCTGGGCGAGGGGATCTACGGCATCGACCTGTTCCAGACCCCGGACGGATACGTCGTCAACGAGGTCAACCACGCCCCCGCCTTCAAGGCCGTCGCCGAGGCGACCGGGACCGACGTCCCGCTGGCCATCATCCGCCACCTGCAGGAGGTACTCACGTGATCCGGGTAGGAGTCGTCGGGGCCTCCGGGCTCGCCGGCGGCGAACTGATCAGGCTGGTCACCCAGCACCCCGACCTGGAGCTGACCTTCCTCGGCGGCTCCTCCCACATCGGCCGCCGCCCCGCCGAGCTGCACCCGGGGCTCCGCCTCGACCTCGGCCTGACCGTGCAGCCCGTCACCGAGGAGGTCGCCGACCTCGTCGACGTCGTCTACCTCGCCACCCCGGCGCCCGTCTCGGCGGAGCTGGCCGGTCTGCTCGCGGACCGCGTCCCGGCCGTCGTGGACCTCAGCGGCGCCTTCCGCATCCGCACGCCGGAGCTGCACGACCGCTGGTACCCGAAGGTGCGGCGGCGCGCCGACCTCGCCGACCGCTTCGTGTACGGCGTGCCCGAACTGATCGGCGACCAGCTCGCCGACGCCGCGCTGATCTCCCTGCCCGGCTGCTACGCCACCGCGATCACCCTGGGCCTCGCGCCGCTCACCCTGGGCCTGGGCCTGGACCTGAAGACCGTGGTGGTGGACGGCAAGAGCGGTTCCAGCGGCGGCGGCCTGCAACTGCGCACCGCCGACCTGCACCCGCTGCGCAACGGCGCCATCGCCCCGTACGCCCCGACCGGGCACCGGCACGCCGCCGAGGTGAGCGACTTCCTGGAGCGGAGCAAGCCCGGCACGATCGGGCACCTGTCGATGTCGGCGTACGGCGTCTCGCACGTGCGCGGGCTGCTCGCCAGCTCGTACGTCTTCACCGACGGGGCCGTCGACCAGCGGGAGCTGCAGCGGGCGTACGTGCGCTTCTACAAGGAACACCGGTTCGTGCGGGTGCGGCGCCACGCCGAGACCCTCATCCCGGTGCCCGACCCGCAGGCGGTGCTCGGCTCCAACTTCTGCGACGTGACCGTCTTGCACGACGAGGAGGGGGGCCGGATCGTCGTCCTGTCCGCCCTCGACAACCTGGTCAAGGGCGCCGCCGGCCAGGCCGTGCAGGCCACGAACCTGCGGTTCGGGCTGGCCGAGGACGCGGGGCTGACGATGCAGCCGGTGATGCCGGCATGAGCGGCTCCCCGGCGGTCCCCACCGTCGTCAAGCTCGGCGGAAGCTGCCTCGACGATCTCGACGGCGCGTGGTGGGACGACCTGGCCCGGCACGGCCGGGACACGCCCCTCGTCCTCGTGCACGGCTGGTCCAGGCCGCTGAAGGAGCTCGACCCGCGCTACCGCGAGCCGTCCGCGATCCTCCGCGACCGGTACGGCAACCAGAGCCGCTGGACCACGCCCGAGGTCGTCGAGGACATCAAGACCGTCAGCGCCCGCCTCGGCGAGGAGGTCCTCGGCCGCCTGGAGCGGCGCGGCATCACCGCCGAGCGGGTGGTCGGCAGTGACGGCCTGCTCGACGCGGGCGAGGCCGAACGCTGGTGGTGGCGGGGCAAGCAGCTCCTCGAACTGGAGAACCTGGTCGGCCCGATCACCGGGGCGGACCCGTCCCGGCTGAAGAACCTCCAGCCCGGCCACGCCTACCTGGTCACCCCCCTGGCCCGCAACGCCGAGGGCCGCGAGGTCAACAGCGACGCCGACCGGGCCGCGGCCGCCGTCGCCGCCGCCACCGGCGCCGCCGACCTCGTCCTGGTCACCGACGTCGCCCACCTGCTGATCGACGGGGAACCCGTGTCCCGGATCACCGCGCGGGCCGCGGCCGCGTTCCGCGACAAGGGCGCCACCGGCGGCATGCGCAAGAAGCTGCGCGCCGCCGGCGAGGCCCTGGACGGCGGGGTGGGCCGGGTCGTCATCGGCAGCGCCCCGGTCTCCGACCTGCTCGCCGGCCGTACCGGAACCACCATCACCCCCACGTGAGGAGTCCCCGCATGGCGCGACCCCGAGTGCTCGTCGTCAACAACGGCACGCTCTCCCTGAAACAGCTCCGCGCGCGCTTCGAACAGCTCGGCTCGGACACCGACGCCGTCGACGTGGCCTCCGCGCCCACCGACGTCGGCGGTCGCTACCAGGCGATCGTGCTGAGCGGCACCAAGGTCCGGGCCTACGACACCGCCTTCTACCAGCCGCTCGTCGACCTCGTCAGGGGGGCGGACGTCCCCGTCTTCGCGATCTGCGGGGGCATGCAGCTCCTCGCCGTGGCCGCGGGCGGGCGCCTGGAGGAAGGGCCGCAGCGCGTCGGCGGCTACGAGGTGCAGGTCGACAAGGAAGAGGCCCTCTTCACCTACGTGAAACCGACCGTGACCGTCTTCCACCGCCACACCCTCTACCTCCAGGAGGCCCCGGAGGGCTTCCGCTCGATCGGCCGCTCCGAGCACGCCCCCGTGGAGTTCCTGCGCTCCGACGACGGGCGGATCTTCGGATCGCAGGCACACCTGGAGTTCCGCAGCGACGGACTGGAGATCCTGCGCGGCTTCGCCCAGCTCTACCGGTGACGATCGCCGCACCCGGACGCACCCTCTCGCTCCCGCCCCCGGGGCGCCGCGAGCGGACGTCGTGAGGACGGCGGTACCCGGCGCTTCGCGCCTGCGCGTCCCCACCGCGTCCGCGCGCCCCTACGGCACCTACCCGAACCCCCTTACGTACTGGAGGACTCGACCATGAGCGTCGTGGAAAGCACCCGGCCGCCCGCCTTCACCGTGCACCTGAACGGCAGCGGCGGGTCCGTCAAGGGCTGGGTGGTCGTCGACTCGCTCGTCGACGGCCTGGCGATGGGCGGCACCCGCATGACCACCGGGGTCACCGAGGAGGAGGTGGCCGGCCTGGCACGCGACATGACCGACAAGTTCACGCTCGCGGGGCTGCGCATCGGCGGCGCCAAGGCCGGCATCGTCTCCGACGGCAGCGACCGCGAGGAAACCTTCCGCACCTTCGGCCGCACCGTCAAGCCGCTGCTGCACGGCGGCATCCACCTCGGCATCGACATGGGCGTCACCCCCGCCGACCGGGCCGTCTTCTTCGCCGAGGCCGGCTACGACCCGCGGTACCGGCTCGGCGCCCCCGACATGCCGATCGACTGGCGCACGTACTACGAGCCGCTGATCGACTGCACCGGGCACGGCGTCGCCGTGGCCGCGCTCACCGCCCTGGAGGCGAGCGGTCGCACGGACCCGGCCAGGGTCGTGGTGCAGGGGTTCGGCGCGGTGGGCCGGGCGGTCGCCCGGTTCCTGGAGGACAACGGGCACGTCGTCGTGGGCGTCGCCGACGTCCAGGGCACCATCAGCGCGGAGCGGCTGCCCGTCGCCGACCTGGTCGCCGTCACCGACGAGTTCGGGCGGATCGACCGCTCGCGCCTGCCGCAGCACGTGACCCTGTCGTCCGAGCCGGACGCCTGGCTCGACGTCGACGCGGACGTACTCGTCCTCGCCGCGCAGAAGTACGCGCTCACCGCCGACAACGCGCACCGCCTGCGCGCCGGCCTGGTCGTCGAGGGCGCCAACCTGGCGTCCAGCGCCGAGGCGAAGGAGAAGGTGGCGGCCTCGGGCGGCGTCCTGGTCCCCGGCGTCATCGCGAACATCGGCGGCGCCGCGTCGGCCGCCCTGGCCGTCACCCGGGTCGTCCCCTTCGACCTGCCCTCGGAGCGCCGCAAGGCGTGGGTCTTCGACTGGGTCGGCGACCGGGTGCGGCACAACACCCGGGACCTGCTGGAGATCGCCGCCGGACGGGCGGGCGACCCGCTGCCGGAGCTGCTCGCGGCCCGCCGCAAGGACCTCCTGCGATGACGCCGACGACGACGGCCCTCCTGGCCACCGCATCGGCCGCGGACCGCATGGCCGAGTACCGGCGCCGCGGCTGGTGGCGGGACGAGACGTTCCTCGACGACCTGCGCCGCCAGGCCCGCGAGCAGCCCCGCAAGCTGGCCATCGCCGGGCGCCGCCTGGACGAGGCCCGTACGGACACCCTCGACTACGCCGAACTGTCCCGACTGACCGACCGGTTCGCCGGCGCGCTGCTCGAACTGGGCGTGGAGCGGGGCGACGTCGTCGCCGTCCAGCTCCCCAACCGGTGGGAGATGGTGCCGCTGATGTTCGCCTGCATGGCGACCGGCGCGGTCATCTGCCCCATCGCCCCGGTCTGCCAGGAGGAGGAGCTGCGCCACCGCCTCGCGCTCACCGAGGCCCGGGTGTGCGTCACCGTGCCGGAGTGGGACGGCTACCCGCTGGCCGAGACCGTCGGCGCGCTCCGCTCCGAGCTGCCGCTGGAGCACCTGGTGGTGGTCGGCGGCCACGGTCCCGAGGGGGCGGTGGACTTCCACGACCACTTCGTCACCCCGCACTGGGAGAAGCAGCTCATGGGCGACCTGGAGGGCCGCCAGCTTCGGCCCGACGAGCCGTTCGTGGTGCTGTTCACGTCGGGGACGACCGGTTTCTCCAAGGGCGTGGTGCACAGCCAGAACACCGTCCACTCCGGTGTGCGCGGCTACGTGGACACCTTCCTGCTCCACGACGACCTGGTCGCCGCGGTCACCACCCCGCTGGTGCACTACTCCGGCTTCGGCCAGGGCGTGCTCGCCGGGGTGATGCTGGGCGGGACGATCGCCTTTCAGGACGGCCAGGACTACGGGGGCTTGCTGGACCTGGTCGAGCGGTACGGCGCGACCCTGCTGTACGGGCCGCCGCCGACGCTCTCCGGCATCGCCGCCGCGCAGCAGGCGGACCCGCACGACGTGTCCAGCCTGCGCCACACGGTCACCGGCGCGGCGCCCGTGCTGCAGGAGCTGGTGGACGAGCTGCGCGAGACGTTCGGCGCCCGTACGTACTCGGTGTGGGGCATGTCCGAGTTCGGTCCCGTCACCATCAGCCGCCTCGACTACAACCAGGACTGGGCGGCGCACAGCCACGGGCGGCCGATCGACTCCATGGAGATCCGCATCGACCTGTGCCACGACCCGTCCAAGCGGGCCTCGGTGGGTCGCCTGCGGGCCCGCGGGGCGTCCCAGGCGCTCGGCTACTACAAGCAGCAGGACGCCTTCGACTCCGAACTGACCGCGGACGGCTGGTTCGACACCGGTGACGTGGCGCGCGAGGACGGCCGCGGCGGCATCCGCATCCTGGGCCGCGCCAAGGACACCATCCTGCGCGACGGGATCGTCGTCCCGATGGCCGAGCTGGAGGCGATCATCTCCCGCCACCCGAAGGTGACCGAGGCCGCCCTCGTCGGTCCGACCGGGCACGTGGACGACCCGATCCTGGCGGTGGCCGTGCCCCGCGGCAACGTACCGCCCACGCTCGACGAGATCCGGGAGCACCTGCGCGCCCACCGGCAGGACGCCCGCTTCCTGCCGGAGCGCCTGGAGGTCGTCGACGCGCTGCCCAAGACCCTGACCGGCAAGGTCCGCAAGGTCGAGCTCCGCCAGCGCTACGGCGCCTGACCGCCGCGTCCCCCCGCTCCCCGCCGCCCCGACCCCCTGGAGGAACACCATGTCCGAACCCGCGCCGGTGACCATGTCGGCGACCCTCGCCGCCGACGAGGCGCTGGCCCGCCGGCGCGACGCCGGGGAGCAGGTCCTGTCCCTGGCGAGCGGGGAGATCGGCCTCCCGGTCCTCCCGGAGCTGCGGGAGCGGCTCGCCGCGGCGGCGGGCCAGAACGCCTACGGGCCCGTGGCGGGGAGCCGGGCGCTGCGCACCGCCGCCGCCGGGTACTGGCAGCGGCGGGGGGTGGCCGCGGACCCCGACCTGACGGTGTGCGGGCCGGGGAGCAAGCCGCTGCTGTTCGCGCTGGTGCTGGCGGTCGGCGGCGACGTGGTGGTGCCCGTGCCGAGCTGGGTCAGCTACGCGGCGCAGGCGAGGCTGGCCGGTGCCCGGCCGATCCCCGTCCCCACCCCGCCCGGCGAGGGCGGGGTGCCCGACCCGGAGGCGCTGCGCGAGGCGGTGGCAGCCGCCCGCGCCGCCGGGCGGGACCCGCGGTGCGTGGTGGTCACCCTGCCCGACAACCCCACGGGCACCATCGCGTCACCCGGCACCGTCCGGCGCCTCGCGGAGGCGGCGCGGGACCTGGACCTCGTCATCGTGTCCGACGAGATCTACTGCGACCTGGTCTTCTCCCCCGAGGACCGGGCCGTCTCCCCGGCCGTCGCCGCACCCGAGCGGACGGTGGTCACCACCGGCCTGACCAAGAACCTGGCGCTCGGCGGCTGGCGGACGGGGGTCGCCCGGCTCCCCGACGGACCGCTCGGCCGCGGGGTGCACGGCCGGCTGGTCGCCGTCGCCAGCCAGGTCTGGTCGAGCACCGCGGCCCCCGTGCAGGCCGCCGCCGCGTACGCCTTCGAGGAGCCGCCCGAGGTGGTCGCGCACGTCGCCGCCGCCCGGCGGCTGCACGAGACGGTGGTCCGCGAGGTGGCCGGGCGGTTCGCCGCCGCGGGCGCCGAGCTGGCCCCCGTACGGGCGACCTGCTACCTGTACCCCGACTTCGAGCCGCTCCGGAAGCACCTGGCCGAGACCCACGGCGTCGGGAGCGGGGCCGAGTTGGCCGCGCTGCTGGCAAAGCGGTACGGCGTGGGCCTGCTGCCGGGCAGCGCGTTCGGGGAGGCCGCGCGCTCGCTGCGCGTCCGGGCCGCCACCAGCCGGCTGTACGGCGAGACCGACGCCGAGCGCACCGCCGCCCTCGCCGCCGCCGATCCGCTGGGACTCCCGTGGATCCGGGCGTCGGTGGACCGCGTCACCGAGGTGCTCGACGACCTCGTGCGGTGACCGGCCCCGGCAGGCCGATCCCCTCCCCCGCAGACCCGTCCCTTCCACTCCACAAGGAGAAACCGTGACCGACACGTCCATCCTCTTCGAATGCGAGTACCGAGGGCAGCGGTACGCCGGCCTCGGCCTGCCCGCCCCGGGAGAGCCCCAGACCCTGTACCGGGTGGCCGACGGGCAGTTGCGCGCGGCCCTCGTCGCGGGGGGCGGGCCAAAGGCCCTGCGCGCCGCGGTGGCCGAGGGGACCGAGACGGTCCAGGTGGCCGCCGGCGACCCGGAGGTGCGCTTCCTGCCGCCGCTGCTGCCGACGGCCTCCAACAACGCGCTGATCAACGGCTTCATGGGCACCCACCGGACCAAGTTCGACCGCGACCCCGAGCCCGACGAGGAGTTCACGCCGCCGAACTACTACATCAAGGGCTTCGGGTCCTGGCTGCGCATGCCGGACGAGCCGCTGACCACGCCCGCCGACCCGGTGTGGCTCCTGGAGGAGCCGGAGGTCGCGCTGGTCTACGTCAACGACGACGACGGCGTCCCGCACTACGCGGGCTACACCTTCGGCAACGACCTGAACGACATCGGCCTGCACCTGAAGAACCCGTGGGCGTGGACCCCGTACGCGAAGCTGTGCGAGACCTCCCTCACGCCGTGGCTGTTCCTGGACCGGCCGCCGCGGACCGTGACGGGGCGCGTGGTCATCGAACGGGACGGCGCGACGGCCTGGGAGGGCGGCTTCTCGTGCGGCGCCGACTCCCTGTACCACCGCGTCGAGGACATGACGCAGTACCTGTTCTCGTACCCGGCGCTGCGGCGCCCCGGGCTCGTCAACTACCTGCTGCTGGGCGCGGACAAGGCCAGCTACCACGACGGGTTCCGGATCGAGGACGGCGACCGGATGGTCATCGACGTGTCCAGCCACGGCGTCGTGCTGGCGAACCCCGTCCGCTACGGTCAGGCCGACACGGCCAGGTCGTAGGCGGGTGCGGGCTCCGGTACCGCGGGCGGCGCGTGGAGCGCGGCCGGCGCGTGGAGCGCGGGCGTGCCGGCCGCCTCCCCGGTGCCGGGCCCGCCGGCCCGCCGGACGGCCTCGACGTAGCCGGAGATGGCGTCCCGGCTGCGGACCAGGCACTCGATCCGCTGGGTCATGCGGTCCCGTTCGCGCTCCAGCAGGGCGATCGTCTCCGGCGTGGCGCCGGCGACGTGGATGGCGCGGGGCTGGTTCAGGCAGGGGAGGACCTGCTTGATGACCCGGGTCGGAAGACCCGAGTCGAGCAGTCCCCTGATCTGCAGGACCCGGTCCACGCAGCGCTCGTCGTACTCCCGGTAGCCGTTCGCCGAGCGGCCCGGCACCAACAGCCCCTGCTCCTCGTAGTAGCGCAGCATCCGACGGGGCGTCCCCGTGCGCTCGGACAGCTCACCGATCCGCATGTGACCCACCTCGCAGCCAATCGACTTGACATTCACATCAATGTGAGGGTTAGAGGATAACAAGCATGTCAACGTCTCACACAGAGTTGCCGACCGACTCCCCGTCGGCAACCGAACAGCGGAAACTGCCCCTCTCGCCGCTGCTGGCCCTGGCCACGGCGGCCTTCATGGGAATTCTCACCGAGGCCCTGCCCGCCGGCGTCCTGCCCGAGATGGCTCGCGATCTCTCCGTGAGCGAGTCCGCGGCGGGACAGACGCTGACGATCTACGCGATCGCCACGGGCCTCTCGGCCATCCCCGTCTCCGTGGCGACGGCCGGCTGGCGGCGCAAGCAGCTCCTGCTGCTCGCCGTGGTGACCTTCGCCGTCGCCAACGCGGTCACCGCCGTCTCGTCCAGCTACGCCCTGACCATGGCCTTCCGTCTCGTCGCCGGCGTGGCGGCGGCCGTGGTGTGGGCCGAACTCGTCGGCTACGCCCGCCGGTTGGCGCCCCCGCACCTCCAGGGCCGGGCCATCGCGATCACCATGGCCGGCATCCCGCTGGCCCTCTCCCTGGGCATCCCCGTCGGCACGTTCCTCGGCGGGCTGTTCGGCTGGCGCCTGACCTTCGGCCTGGTGACGGTCGTCTCCGTCCTGCTGGTCGTGTGGATCCTCGCCTCGGTCCCGGACTACCCGGGGCAGCGGCCGGAGAACCGGGAGCCGATCCTGGGCGCCATCAAGCTGCCCGGCGTGGTCGCGGTGCTGTTCGTGGTCGCCGCCTACGTGCTGGCGCACAACATCCTGTACACGTACATCGCCACGTTCCTCGACGACAACGGCATGGGCGAGGCCCGCGACGTCGTGCTGCTGGTCTTCGGCATCGCCTCCATGGTGAGCATCTTCATCACCGGGGCGCTGGTCGACCGCCGCCTGCGCACCCTCACCATCGCCAGCACCGTCCTGTTCCTGGTGGCGTCCGGCATGCTCGCGGTGCTGGCCGACAGCGCCGCCGTGGTCTACGTGGCGATGGTGCTGTGGGGCCTCGGCTGGGGCGGCGTGGCGACGCTGCTGCAGACCGCGGTCACCGACGCGGGCGGCGACCGCGCGCAGGCCCTGCTCGTCACCACGTGGAACTCCTTCATGGCGGCCGGCGGCGCGGTCGGCGGCATCCTGCTCGGCTTCCTCGGCCCGACGTCCTTCCCGTGGAGCGTCCTGGCGCTGCTGGTGCCCGTGCTGCTCGTGGTGGTCGGCGCCAGGTCGCACGGCTTCCCGGCCAAGCGGCCCGGCATGGAATGACGGTGGGCGGCTGACGCGCCACCACCCCGAAAGCTCCGGTCCGGCACCCATTCCCCCGCGTGCCGGACCGGACCCGTTCCCCCGCGGGCGCGGGGGCGGGGATCTGGTTCGCGTACGACGCGGTGGCCGGGTTTCCCCGCGAGCGCAGGACGCGCGTCCGCTTCCCCGGGGAGGCCGGGCGCGCGTCCGCTTCCCCGTGGGGGCGGGGGCGGGAGCGGGCCGGTCCTCACCTCCTCGTCGGTGGGGGCCCGGCCCGTTTTCCCGCGTGCGCGGGCACGGGCACCGGCACGGGTACGGGGGCGGCGCGCGGGAGCGGGGTGCGCGGCGGCCGGGAGAGGCCGGTGTTCTCGTGGGCCGCTTCGCGCTTCCCGTAGGCCGTGGCACGCTTGGTGCGGCCGACCGGCACCGGCGGAGCGGCGGACGGACGACCCTCGGCGTCGCTCGCCGCGGAGGCGGCCGACACGCGCCACGCGGGCCGGGGCCGGGCAGCCGGGGCCAGGGACCGGGGCCCCAGGCATCCGGGAAGCCAAGGACCCGGGAAGCCGGGGGCCGACGAACGGGGAGGGGAGGACGGGCGTGCTGGGCGAGCGCGTACTGCGGGGGCTTCAGCGGTTCAACGACGCCCACCCCTGGGACCACAACGCCCACTACCACCCCTGGATCCTGCGGCAACTGCCCCGGCGGGCCGGGACGGCGCTCGACGCCGGGTGCGGAAGCGGGGACCTGGCCCGCCTGTTGGCCGGGCGCGCCCGGCACGTGGACGGCGTCGACACCGACCCCCGGATCGTCGCCCGGGCGAGGGAGCTGACGCCCTCCGGCGCGCCGGTGACCTTCCACGTCGCCGACGCGCTCACCGGGCCGCCCCACGACGCGTACGACGTCATCACCTGCGTCGCCGCCCTCCACCACCTGCCGTTCACCGAGGCGCTCACCGCCTTCCGGCGGCGCCTCGCGCCCGGCGGGACCCTCGTCGTCGTCGGGCTGTTCCGGGCTCGGACCCTCACCGACCACCTGCTCGGCGCCCTCGCCGTCCCGCTCAACGCCGCCGTCGGCTGGTCGAGGAACAAGGGCCGTGCCGCGCCCCGGCCCGTCGCACCGGCCGCCCGGACCCGGCCGGCGGAGATGTGCTACGACGACATCGTCCGCGAGGCGCGGCGGATCCTGCCCGGGGCGCGGCTGCGGCGGCGGCTGTTCTGGCGGTACACCCTCGTCTGGCGGCACCCCTGACGGGGGCTTCACGACCCCCTCCGGCGAGGCGGGACCCCTCCCCCTCTTGCACGCCCCCGTGAACCGGTCCGCGCACCGTTTCGGCCATTCCCCGTCCGGGACCGGCGGAGCCCTTCCCGCCGGGGCGGTGTCGAACCCGGAGCCCGGGGCACCCGGACACCGGGTCGGGGCTCCCGGCGGACGACACCCGCGTAGTCCGATTCAGGCAATCTGAGCGATTAACGGGAAATGTTCTGAATGCGGGGTATCCGTGGAGAAGTGACGTGAGCTCACCCACGGCGGACACCAACCGCCGCACGGGGAGCGGGACATCACCCGCACGGCGCAGCCCAACGAGAAGCACATCTCATATCTGAGATAGCCTTTCGCTATGGCAGACGACTACCTCGTACGCATCGGCAGGCTCATCCGTGACGCCCGGCAGCACCGCGGCTGGACTCAGGCGCAGCTCGCCGAGGCGCTGGCCACGAGCCAGAGCGCCGTGAACCGCATCGAGCGCGGGAACCAGAACATCAGCCTTGAGATGATCGCCCGCATCGGTGAGGCGCTCGACAGTGAGATCGTCTCACTGGGCTACGCGGGCCCCATGCACCTCCGGGTGGTCGGCGGCCGTCGCCTGTCCGGCGCCATCGACGTGAAGACGAGCAAGAACGCGTGCGTGGCGCTGCTCTGCGCCTCGCTGCTGAACAAGGGCCGCACGGTCCTGCGCCGGGTCGCGCGGATCGAGGAGGTCTACCGGCTGCTGGAGGTCCTCAGCTCCATCGGCGTCCGCGCCCGCTGGATCAACGACGGCACGGACCTGGAGATCGTGCCGCCCGCCGAGCTGAACATGGAGGCCATCGACGCGGACGCGGCCCGCCGCACCCGCTCGATCATCATGTTCCTGGGGCCGCTGCTGCACCGCATGCGCTCCTTCAAGCTGCCCTACGCCGGCGGCTGCGACCTCGGTACGCGCACCATCGAGCCGCACATGATCGCCCTGCGCCGCTTCGGCCTCGACATCACCGCCACCGAGGGCCTGTACCACGCCGAGGTCGACCCGGCGGTCTCGCCGGACCGCCCGATCGTCCTGACCGAGCGCGGCGACACGGTCACGGAGAACGCGCTCCTGGCCGCCGCGCGCCACGACGGCACCACCGTCATCCGCAACGCCTCCTCCAACTACATGGTCCAGGACCTGTGCTTCTTCCTGGAGGCCCTCGGCGTCCAGGTGGAGGGCATCGGCACGACGACCCTCACCGTGCACGGCGTCCCGCACATCGACACGGACGTCGACTACTCGCCCTCCGAGGACCCGGTCGAGGCGATGAGCCTGCTGGCCGCCGCGGTCGTCACCGAGTCGGAGCTGACGATCCGCCGCGTGCCGATCGAGTTCCTGGAGATCGAGCTGGCGGTCCTGGAGGAGATGGGCCTCGATCACGACCGCTCCACCGAGTACACCGCGGACAACGGCCGTACGCGGCTGGTGGACCTGACCGTGCGGCCCTCCAAGCTGGAGGCCCCCATCGACAAGATCCACCCCATGCCGTTCCCCGGCCTGAACATCGACAACGTGCCGTTCTTCGCGGCCATCGCCGCGTCCGCGCAGGGCCAGACCCTCATCCACGACTGGGTCTACGACAACCGCGCCATCTACCTGACCGACCTCAACCGGCTCGGCGGACGCCTCCAGCTCCTCGACCCGCACCGCGTCCTCGTCGAGGGCCCCACCCGCTGGCGCGCCGCCGAGATGATGTGCCCCCCGGCCCTGCGCCCCGCGGTGGTGGTCCTCCTGGCCATGATGGCCGCCGAGGGCACGTCCGTCCTGCGCAACGTGTACGTCATCAACCGCGGCTACGAGGACCTCGCCGAACGCCTCAACTCGGTGGGCGCCCAGATCGAGACCTTCCGCGACATCTGACCGGCGGACGCCGCCGCCCCCGTCCTGACCCGCTGTTCAGCGGGTCAGGACGGGGGCGGCGGCATCTTTGGGAGTTTTCTGGGAGTTTGGACCTTCGGCGGGCTACGAGTCGCAGTCCACGGGGCTCTGTCGCCCGGCTACGCGAAGATCGCGTAGCCGGGCGGCACCGCCCCGTGCGCCCGCGCGGGGCAGGACGTGCGAGTACTTCCGCAGCGTGAATCCAGGATCGGAGTGCCCCAGCCAGCGCGCCAGGGAGACGACCGATTCACCGGCCTCCAATTCCTCGGAGGCGTAGAAGTGGCGCAGGACGTGGAAGCCGTGCTCCCGGGACGGCTCCCACACGCGAGTACCGTCGGCGCTACCTTCCTCCAGCGGAGCGATCACGCCCGCCGTGGCCAGCGCGGGCTTCCACACGTAGGAGTTGAAATAGTTCCGGTTGATGGGCTTCTGCTCGCGTCCCGTCACCAGGAGGCTGTAGGTCCTCGGCCGACGGTGTTTGGCCTCCACCGGCGTCTCGGCAGGACGCGGGTCGTCCCAGGGCAGCGTGACGGGCACCGGCGCGAACTGCTCCATATGCTGCTGGATGGCCCGGGCCACGCTGGACGGCAGCGGCGCGTCCCGGACCTTGCGGCCCTTGGGAAGCGCGAAACACAGCTTCGCCCGCACCATCTTGACCTGCCGCCGAACGCGGACGACTTCCTTGACAAAGTCGATGTCCTCCAGGGCAAGCCCGAATGCCCCGCCCTGTTGAAGCCCAAGGCCCGCACCGATCACGACGAGGAGCCGGTAGCGGTTTGACAGTGAGGCTTTTCCATCATCGGTCTGAGCTGATCAGACGAAGGGTGAGAATGGCCTGGACGAGGTTGGTGATGCGGGTGGTCGAGCATCGGAGCTTGCGGAGGAGGCACCAGGACTTGAGGGTGGCCATGGCCTGCTCGACGAGGGCGCGGGTCTTCGCGTGGGACCGGTTCACCGCCTGCTGACCGGTGGACAGGGTCTCCCAGCGTCCCCAGCACGGGGTAGGGACCGTGCCGCCGGCACCCCGATAGCCCTTGTCGGCCCAGCAGGTGATGCCGGCCCCGGCGAGGGCGTCAATGATGCCGTGTTCGCGAGCCGCACGGACGTCGTGGACAGCGCCGGGCAAGGCCGGTGAGGCCCACAGCAGTCGACCGAAGGGATCGGCGAGGGTCTGCACGCTCATCCCGTGCCTCTTGTGTTTCCCTGGGCAGAACGGCCGGTCCGTGGCGATCCGGTCGATCGGAAGCAGCGTTCCGTCCAGCAGCACGAACGCCTTCGCCGATGCTGTCCGGACCGCCTCCGCAAGACTCGGTGCGAGAGCGGTCAGGACCTCGACGGCCTCGGTGATGTACCGGTAGGCCGTCGTGGTCCCGATGCCGAACCCGGCTGCGAGCTGGGCGTACGGGTGGCCGTTGCGAAGGTGGGCGAGGGTGAGCAGAGCCTGCCGGCCCGGGTTCAGACGCCGCCACCGGGTGCCGAGCTCCCGGCGGTGCCGGCTGAGCTTGGCGGACAAGAAGCGCAGGGCAGAACTGGACGCGTCGACACCGGACGGGTGGACAAGCACTCGAAGCCTCTGGTGGAGACAGATTTCTTGGTCGAAAACCCATCTACCAGGGGCTTCACCTGTCTGTCACCCCAACTGCCCCTCTGACTTGACAGGTTGGAAGAGCTCACTGCGACCACCGATTACGGAACAGAACTGAACGATTCACAGTCCCACTCAGGGTGACAGGTACTGGATGAGTTGCCGGAGTTTGCTACTGGAGACGTGCATTGTGTAAGGGAGGTAGACAACTTCGACGCCGACCGCAGCAAAGTCGCGTTCCCATCGAGCACCGCGAGGAGTGCCCTTCCAGTCATCGCCTTTGAACAGGCGATGGAAGCCGACCTGCTGCCAGGCTTCCATCTTCTCGAGAGTGTTGTCGACAACGACAGCGTCAACACATTTAATCGAACTCACGATCTCCATTCGCTCTAGGAGCGGCATAACTGGGGTGTGTCCCTTGTGACTGGCGACCTCATCGGTGAGTACGCCCGCGACGAGATGGTCACATTGAGCTCGTGCGTTCTTGAGAAGGTTGAGGTGACCTATGTGGAAGAGGTCGAAGACGCCTGACGCGTAGCCGATGATGTGGGACACGGTCCTCCTAAGGCGGTGATCTCGCCCGGATGCACAGGTCGTCGAGATCATAAGTGATTCTCTTTCACCCCGGCCTTCCAGGGTGAAGCATTGGTCAGTGATTGGAGTGAGTAGACGGGGCCAGGCCAGGCCAGCCCGGGAGGGACTCCCCCGGGCCGACCAGCAGCTGTTGGGTCAGGGCAGGTTCGCTGTCACGATCAGCTGACAGCCCAGCCGAATGCCCCGCCCTCGGCCGGGAAGCCGTTCCGGCCAGGCACATAGCTGGTCGGCGCACTGAAAGTGCCGATGCGGCCGCCGGTTGCGTTGCTCCAGGGCAGGGCGTAGGCGGCACCGTACGGCGCGGTGTTGGGCACACCGATGTAGAGGCTGGTGACCGTGGCGCCGAGGTGGCTGCCGACAGCGTGGCCGGCCGTCGGGGCACCGCCAAGGCCAGAGGTGTCGCCGGCCTGGATCCAGTGGTCGCTGGCCCCGGGGGCGCCGAAGGGGTAGAAGGTCTGGATCGCGCCCGCGTCCGCAGTGGTACCGATGTTCTTGCCCGGGATACCGACGGCGAGGACGAGGTTCTGAGCCGAACCGGTCGCGTTGGGGTTGAGGTTGGTGAGGGCTAGGCTCTGGCCGAACCGGTCGCCGGTCTCGAGCTCGCCGTCCACGTTGGCAACCTCGGCGTTGATGCTTGCAGCCTGAGTGACCGCTCCGGCCTCGGTGACGCGGAAGGTCTGGACGGTGCCTGCCTGGGCAACGTTGTTGGTGCCCGCAGCCAGTCCCTCACCGGGGGATCCCACAGCGAAAACCGTGTCGGTGGGTGCCGCCGCTCCGTCGGGTGTGTAGGCAACGGCTGCCAGGGAGGAGCCGAATTGGTCTTCTGCTTCGGCTGCGCCGCTCACGATACCGTTCCCCTGGAGAAGCCCCACGATTGGGGTCGGTACGTTGTCGGCATTCAGGTTGTGCGCGAGCACCTGGACATGGCCGGCGTTGGTCATGGTGCCACTGGCCTCACCGGGGGCGCCTATGACGATGTGGTTCGCCGAGGCGGCGATGGAGGATCCGAACAAGTCGCTGGTCTCGGCGTCGCCAGCCATGCCTGGTGTGTTCTGGTGGATAGTGACGTTGGTGCTGCCGCGCAGGTAGTGGGCGACGCCAGCATCCACGATGGTGCCGAGTTCTTCGCCTGGTACGCCGATCACTAGGTACGGTTCGCCCTGGGTAGTGTGGCCGGCGGCGATGGTCTGGCCAAACATGTCACCTGCTTCTGGAGCCGACGCCCTGATCGCTCCCTCGCCCGTGCCCTGCCTGAGAACCAGGGCTGCCGCGCCGGTGATCAGGCCGTCCGGGGCACCGTAGATGATGTTGACCCAGCCGGCGTCCGTCTCGACACCGATATCCTCGGCCGGGACGCCCACGACGAGGTCGGTGTAGCCGTCACTATTGTGGTCGAAGGTCGCCAGGCTCTCGCCGTACCGGTCGCCAGGCTGTGCGGAGCCAGGGATGGCAGGGAGGTCCTGGTGGAGTACGGCGGTGCCCTTGCCGCCGCCATAGACTACGCGTATGGCACCGGCGTCGGGGTTGCCGCCGACAGCCGCCTTAGGATCACCGATGACGGTGTCCTCCGCGCCGTCGCCGTTGAAGTCCGTGACCCGCGTCGGCTGGGCCTCGCCGAGCTGGAGCCGCGGCGTAGCGGCACCCTCGTAGGTGATGGTTTCGCCGACGCTCTTTAGCATCGCTTCAAGATGAGCGATGGTCTTGCCAGGGTACGTATGCCTCAGCACTGCGAGTGCCCCGGTGACGTGGGGGGCAGCCATGGAGGTGCCGTTCTTCGAGGCGTAGGAGCCGCCAGGAACGGAGGAGACGATACTCGTGCCCGGCGCAAGCAGGTCGATCAGCGGGCCGCGGTTCGTGAACGTGGACAGCTGGTCGTCGTCGGTAGTGGAACCCACCGTAATGGCGGAGGATACACAGCCGGGGGCGTTGACCGCGTCGGTGTAACCGTTGTTGCCGGACGCGACGACGGTGGCGACACCCTCGGCGAGCAGGTTGTCAATGATCGTCTTGCGGAGGTCGCTGAAGCATGCGCTAGACCATCGTCCACCACCGAGCGACATGTTCGCCGCGATGACGTTGGATCCAGCCTTCTTCAGCGCGTACACCCTCTCCAGACCCTTGATCTGGCTGCTGGTGAAGCTAAGCACGCACGGACTGTTGCCCGCCCCGCAGTAGGTTTCAGAGTCGACCTTGGAAAAAACCTGAATGGCGATAATGTCCGCTTCAGGAGCAACACCTCGCACGGGTGCCCCGCTGATGCCGGCTCCATTGCCGGCCGCGATGCCAGCGACGTGGGTCCCGTGGGAGCACGCGGAACCCAGGGTGGCACATTGGCCGCTCTCGACGTCGGCGCTGCCGGTACCTTCCTGCTGTTCGGAGCCGTTGGAGCACAGGCTGGTGGCCCCGTAGGTCTCGTCATTGACGGAGAAGCACGCCTCGGTCTTGACGCGTGCGCCGAGAAAAGGGTGTTTCGTGGCGACGCCGGTGTCGAGGATTGCAATGCTGATGCCAGCGCCGGTTTTGCCGGCGGCGGCGGTCTTGTCGCTACCGATCTTGACAGTGGACTCGTTCAGCGTAGGTGCGACGGGGACGTCCTCGGTGACGCTGATGACGCCGGGACTGCGGTTCAGGCTCTCGAGGCCCGCCCTGTCCACGCGGAGGGTGACCATCGGCAGGGTGTCATAGGTGACGAGGGTATCGCCCGCTTCGGAAACGGACGCCAGGTCCGTCTGCTGGTCCGTGACGACATTGACGCGGACGGTGCCGCCGTCCTGGGTGTCATCGAACAGCGGCGGGTCGACCGGGCCGCCCTCTCCAGCAGAGGCAGAGGCGATTCCGGATAAGGGGTTGCTGCCCACTGGTATCACGGCGATCACCATGGCTGCTGCGGCGGCGACCAAGCCGCTTATGCGTTTCTTCACTTACTGCTCCATGAACATATGGCAGTGCGGGATCGCACGAGGAAAGAAGAATGTTCGGCGGCGATGAGTTCTGGCCGCAAAGGGTGGCTCCGGCGGCCGCTGCGGGGTTAAGAGGCGCGGCTGCCTGGGTCCGTGATCGAAGTGACGAGAGACATCCTCGTCATCACGGCTACGGCAGTTCGTTCAGCCGTTCTGCACACTGAAATGCCTCAGAAATCAGAAGAACATCGTGACTCAGCCAGCGAGTAGGCAGTCCCCGCTCGAATCGCAGTGATGTGCAGGTGCGAGGCGAAGCAACCGGTGTGACGTGCGGGCTGGTCGGAGAGGTTAGGGTCGGGGGCGGAAAGATCCCGCCCCCGACCCCGTCATGCCTTGGTGTACCCGGCCCGGCGCGTGCGCGGTGGGCTGTCGGGAGGAGCTGACGCCCTTATGTCGCGTCAGCGCCGGTCTTCGGCTGGCCGCCCCACTTCTTGTTGCTCACGGCCTTGTAGTAGGCATACGCGAAGCTGTTGCATGCTGGCCGCCTGGTGATGAAGTAGGCCTTGCAGCTATAGGTCTTCATCGTGGTGTGGAAGGCATTCTCGACGTTCGTCTTCTTGCTCCGGTCGAGGTAGTACCTGTAGCCCTTGTACGTGTTGCCGATGAGACCGTAGCCGTAGTCGTGCATGTCGCACGCGACCCGGAAGTTGAAGCCACCCGGCCTGCTGATGTTGGGACCAGGCGTGCTGCAACCGTCGTAGTTGATGCCCACGACTCGGTGTTTGGTCGGCGTCACCTTGAAGTACGGGCGGTGCCATCCGTAGTGCGCGGCCCATGCCGCACAGTTCGACTTGAGGTACCACAGCCAGTCCGTCGCGGCGGAGCAGTGGCGAGGGTAGGCCTGCGGGTCGGTGATTTCTCCGTCGGTGAAGTCCGTCGGCAACGGGCCGCCAGCGGCAGGGTCGGTGATCCCACCCGCACCCTCGAGCGGCGCGTCCTCAGTCGGACGCTCGGGGCCGACCGGATCGACGTCCGGGGAGGCAGATCCGGCCGGGAACGACAGGTCCCAGTCGCCGTTGGCCGGAGAAGTGACGTCGGAGACCCGTCCAGTGGTGTCGTAGGCGTAGGAGGATACCGCCTCGATTCCCTCCGCCGGGTTGGCCACCGAGCGAAGCAAACCGGAGGTGTCGTAGGAATACCGAGCGAGCGTCTGCACCGTGGCGCCATCGGCGAGCGTGATCTCCCTGACGCGGCCCGCGAACTCCCCAGGGGTCGTGCTGGTGGCCGTTGTGGCAGTCGAGTACTTGACTGCCAGAAGCCGGGACGTGGTTTCCCCGATCTCAGTGTCCTTGACGGCGGCCACCCGGCCCGCAGTGTCATACGTGACGGTGGACAGAGCAGCGTTGGCGACGGTACCCACACCCGTAACGCGCCAGTTGTCGGCTCCGGCCGCTACCTGCTTCCAGGTATAGGTCGGCGTCAGTTGATCAAGGTCACCGGGAACGCCGGCATCAGTGTCAGCGGACAGGTCCTCGTCCGGCACCGACGTGGCCATGTTGACGGTCTCAGTGGCGGTGGACTCCATCGTGCCCGTCGCCTCATTGAACCGAGTGGTCTCGGTGAAGGTGTCGCCCTCGGAAGACGCATACTTCCTGGCCCCACCGCCGTCCGGAAAGTCGAGGCTGCTCTTCAAGGTGTAGGTGACTGCGGCGTTCACAGTGAGGTCGGTGATGACGGCGGTGTCATCCCTCAGCTCCAGCTTGCGGTTGAGCCGACCCCCCACAAACTCGGCCTCCCAACCCGGACCGAAGACCCCCATATCCGTGCGGGACACGGGTGCCGACTCGGGCTTCGAGACACCGTCCGGCTGAACGGCGACGGTGTGACTGCGGCTCATCAGCCCCACTGCCACATCGGTTTCGTAGATCTCGAACGACCGGTCCGCGGTCGAGTACACACCGGGACCGACCTGCTGGACTTCCCCGTCCGCCAGCGGCGGTTCTACCACCGCGGCCCCCGCCGCAGGCGGTATCCCCGCAGGTGTTGCTCTCGCCATCTCCTGTGGGAATAGTAAAGACAAGGACACCACGGCAAACACAGGAAGCGCACGTCTACTGCGCACGAATTCCCCCCTCATGAAGAAGTTGTGACTCATCCGAACGGACGATGTGAACACTAGGTAAAGATCATTCGCCCCACAAGCATTTTCAAGCCGAGCTAGTGGCCACTAGTTGACATTCAGAGATTCAGCGATCCCGTGCTCACAGACATGAGTACGCGTACTCATGCCCCGGTCCGTCCTTCCGCCAGAGGCTGGGTGCATGACACGCATCCATGGCCCCATCCGCCAGTTCACCCGGCCCGGACGTGCTCTCGCAGTGGGCGTCCTCGCCTCCCTGACCCTTGTCGGCTGCGGAACCGACCAACTTGGTAACGACGGCGCACAAGACGGGCCGGACGCGAGCACCGACTCCAAAGCGGGTGTCACATCGCTGTCGGCCGACCAAGCATCGTTCGCGAAGATGCTCGACAGGGTTGCCCAGCCGTGCCCTCCTCCTGGTGGGCCCCCCGTCGCTGCGAAACCGGCCAGTCCGCAGGGGAAGCAAAGCCTTGCCCCCGGTGAGACTCCCCCCACTGACCCGATCGAGCCCGGTGTCCTCCCGGGGCCCGAATCGGTGCTGAACGCCCGCGACTGGTGCGCGAGCGTCCAGCACGAACAGCGCATCATCGAGGCACTGCAGATGGTTTCGTCACCCACCCCCGCAAACGTCCGCAAGGCCCTGAACAGCCTCGGATACATCGACGAGCACATCCACGAACTCACACAGGACGGCAAGACCACGCGCTTCTACCTTGACCTGCGTGAAAACGGCGGTCGACTCTGCGAGGCGGGCACGGCGGCGGGCGAGACAACGGACGTGTCCCCCTGTGTAGCTCCCGCCACCGGAGCATTCGCCGTTGAAGAAGTAGTCGACAGCCACGGTACCGGGTGAAGCCGTTCGCTCTCCCAGAGGGTCCCACTCCCGCTGGCCGAGGTTGTCGTTGATGATGTCTGTGTGACTTACCGCATCAGCGCTCTGATCTCGGCCTTCGGTGTTCTTGTCAGCGTGATGCTGCTCATCGGTGCCGTTCGTGAGTACCGCTCTGGGGCGTCAGCCTTCTGGCTTGTGGCCGGAACGGTGATCTTCCTCAGCGCTTTGTATACGCTCGTGCGGGACGTGCGGGCGGCTCCGCACTGGGCCGACCGCCTGACATCTGAACCGTTCCAACCAGCCCTGCCGGTCGTTGTTCGCGTATGCCGCTGGCTAATGCACAGTGGGCGCGAATCGGGCAGTTACCCCCAGATCGGAGGCTGCGGCGGGGTGGCCGCCCTCACCAAGGCCGCCGAAGCCCGCGCCCGCACCGTCGTCGACGGACCGCAGCCGAAGCAGCCGGCCGCAGATGCGGCCGATGCTGCCAGCCAGTAGCAGCACCACATGACGCGGCCCGATCAGGGCAGGGGAGCAGGCCCCTACCGCTGATGGGGTCTCCGGAGGCCGACCGGACCCGTGGCAGCCCGCATATCCGCGCCGACGCCATCAGAAGTGAAGGGGCACGGTGGAATCCCTCACGCATCCGGCACCCGAACCGACGATGTCCCGGGCGGGGAGTGGCGTCCACTGAACCTCCGCAACTTGAATTCGCAGGTCAAAGAGCAGGTGTGACCGGTTCTCGGGGTGCTCGTGCTGGTCGTGGGCGGTTGTCTGCGGAGTAGATCGTTTGTCAGCGGTTGACTTTGAGATTCGTCAGAACGAGCAGGGCGCGCAGGAGGTGGGTGGCGCGGGCGAGATCAGTGCGGAGCTTGGTGAGAATTCGCCAGTTTTTGAGATGGGCGAAGTCGTGTTCGACGGGTGCGCGTCCGATAGCGAGGACGCGGTTGGCGGTCTTCTGGCTGGGCACAGTCTGCTCCCCACTGACACGCCTTTGGCCCCGCACCGCTCCGTCTCCCGGCCGCGTCGGCGTGCAGCCCTGCGATTCCTGCCACTGCCCAGGGCGGGCAGGGCAGGTCCCGCCCGGCCTGATCAGCGCCACCGGCGAGCGCACGGGACGGCATCCGTCCGTCGGCCGGCGGTTGCCGGGCAGTCACCGGACACGCCAGGCACGAGGTGCACCCCGGAGTCGTCGCCCGGGCCCACGCCGGTCTCGCCGGACTCCGGGCCGACGAACTCCCGGGCCCGTGTACGGCGCCGGTGGAGCCCCCGCTGACGCGGGGCCACATCGCCCTTCCGCTCGGAGCGCCCGCCGGCCACCGCTGGTTTCCGTTCGGACGCTCCCCGGGGGCCGGGCGTCGTCAGAGCTCCTGTTCGGGCCAGTCGAGCAGACGGGCGCCGATGACCGCCGTCTGGAGGGTGTAGCGGTCGACGGGATCAGCCGGGTCGGCACCGGTCAGTCGGTGGATCCGCTCCAGCCGGTAGGTCACCGCCCGCACGCTGAGAGACAGCCGGCGGGCGGCCTCGGCGGCGACGCAGCCGGTGTCGAAGTAGGCCGCGAGGGTGTCGAGGAGCGTCCGCGCGCCGCCGCGGGCCTGCTGGAGCGGCCCGAGGACCGTGTCTACGAGGTCGGCCATGGCCTGCCGGTCGCGGGTGAGCACCGGGTACACCAGGAGGTCCGAGGCATGCAGCACCGGGTCCTCCAGTTGCATGCGGACGGCCAGGTCCAGGGCGTTGAGCGCTTCCTCGTAGGAGTGGACGACTCCGCCGACGCCCGGGTGAGGGCGGCCGATCGCCACCCGGCCGCCATCGGTAGCGGCGTACGCCTGCTTGGCGAAGAAGGACAGGACGTCGCCCTGGTCTCCGGGCGCGATGCAGATCAGCCGGCCGTTCTTCGTGGTCAGCAGGATCCGGCGGTCGCCGAAGCGCACCGCGAGGGACGACTCGACACCGCGGGTGACCGGATAGCCGTCATCGTACGGTTCCGGGCCCTCGGCAACGGCGACCGCGTGCGCGTGGGACAGCAACAGTCCGAAGCGCTCCGCCCGCTCGGCCAGGCGCCCGGGGTCGCTGCGGCCGTGGAGCAGGTCGTCGATGAACTCACGGCGGGCCGCCTCCTGCTGCCGGATCGCGAGCCGCTGCGCCCGTTCGTGGCCTTCCGCGAAGGCGTCCACGGCCTGTTCCACCGCCGCGAGCAAGTGGCCGGCGGCCGGGCCGCGCAGCTCCGCGTGTACGTCCTGAGCGGCGGCGAGGTGGGCGCGGACCATCAGCCGCAGTCCGATGCCGGCTTCCGCGGCCCGCTCTCCCTGGGCCCGCAGCGCTCCCAGCTCGTCCCGGGACAGCCTCCTGCCGGTGGCGCAGGCACCGGCCAGAATCCGGGCATACCCCTCCAGGTACTCCCCGATCGTGTCCCGCTCCGCCATGGCCCCTCCCCGTTCACGACGCGCCGGCGACGCCTTCCCGGCGCGTGGACCAAGCGTGTCACGTGAGCACCGCGGGCCGGTCACCGGCGCCAAGAGCACGTGGGGCCGGCGGGTCGACGGCGATGTCCTCGGCCGTGCCGTCCTCGCCGGCGCGGACCGGCCGGGGCCGGGTACGGACGACGTGCCGTCCTGGGGTTCGTGGTCCCTGGAGGGCGGAACGTCGGATCCGCTGATCTGCCGACCGCGGTCAGGCGGCTCCCGGTGCGACACCCGGGGCGACGGTGCGACGGCTGGACGGCCGGTGCGGCACCTCGGACGGAACGGCGGCCGGAGTCGGCCCTGGCGACAGCACGGCCACCCCCCAGGGCATGGCGGTCCGCTCGTGAGGCGCTCGCGGGCCGAGCGGGAGCAGTCGTGCGTCGAGGGCCGGCCGGGCGCGGTCGCGGTACTCGTCCGGGCGCGCACGGGTAGCGGGGCGCCTTCGGCCGACTGTGGTGGGCGCGGCATCGACGAGACGCGAAGATTGCCGGAAGCAGGCAGTGTTCCGGTACCCGCCGACGTGTGACGATGCGCATCCCGACGAGGGGTGGGCGAGGAGAGGCGGTGCGTGCGGGTGACGTGGTTCCTGGGTCTCGGCATCACGGGGGTCGTCCTCCTCGCCCTGTCGTTCCTCTTGGACGGTGTGATGGAGGGGTTGTTCGACGGGGTCGCCGTCCTGGACGGTCTGCTGTCGCTTCCGGTGATCGCCGGGTTCCTGTCCATGCTGGGTTTCTCCGGGGCGGTCGTCCTGGAGACCTCCGAGCTGGGCACGGTGGGGGCGACGCTGATCGGGGTGCCGGCCGGTGTCGCCACCGGCTGGTTCGCCTATCGCCTCGGCCGGGCACTGGTGCGCGACTCCTCCGGGGCCGCTCCACGCGATGTCGACCTGATCGGCCTGCCGGGCTCGGTGGTCACCCCGATTCCCGCCGACGGTTACGGCGAGGTGCTGGTGCGCCTCGCCGGGCAACCGGTGAAGCTTTCGGCGAAGAGTCCGGCCCCGCTGGCCCGCGGCGCCGAGGTCTGGGTCGAGCAGGCACTGTCGCAGTCGGCGGTGTCCGTACGGCCGGTCGAGCGCTGAACCCTTCCGACCCACCGGTTCCGCCGGTTCCTTCGCACCGTTTCCACGGTCTCCTACATTCACACGCTTGCCTGATGCCGTCCCAGGGGAGGGCAGGGGGGACAAACCATGAGTTCTGTCGTCATCGCAGTGGGTGGAGTCGTCGTACTCCTCGTGCTGATCGCGCTGGTCGTCGTCAGCCGGTACAAAGTGGCCGGCCCGAGTGAGGCGTTCATCGTCACCGGACGGCGCGGCAAGAAGGCCACCGACCCGGAAACCGGCCGTGTCTTCACCGACAACAGCGGGCAGAAGGTCGTCGTCGGCGGCGGCGTGTTCGTCGTGCCGTTCGTGCAGCAGAAGTTCACCCTGGACCTGTCCTCGCGGCACATCCCCGTCGCGGTGCGCGGCGCGGTCACCCTGCGCGGTGTGAAGGCCAACCTGGAAGGCGTGGCCATCGTCAAGGTCGGCGGAACCGAGGACTCCATCCGCGCCGCCGCCCAGCGGTTCCTGATGCAGCAGGACGGCATCGTGGGCTTCACACAGGAAGTACTGTCCGGCGCCCTGCGCGCCATCGTCGGCCGCATGTCCGTCGAGGACATCATCCGCGACCGGGCCGCGTTCGCCGGACAGGTCGCCGAGGAGGCCGAGGCGAGCCTGTCCGGCCAGGGCCTGGTGCTGGACGCCTTCCAGATCCAGGACATCACCACCGAGGGCTCCTACCTGGAGGACCTCGGCCGCCCGGAGGCCGCCCGCGCCAAGCAGGAGGCCGACATCGCCGAAGCCGAGGCGCGTCGTGCCGCGGAGCAGGCCCGGCTGAAGGCGGAGGAGGAGATCGCCGTCGCCCAGCGGACCTTCGCCCTGAAGCAGGCGGAGATCAAGGCCGAGACCGACGAGGCCGCAGCCCGTGCGGCCGCCGCCGGTCCGCTGGCGGAGGCCGCGCGGCAGCAGGAGATCCTCGCCGAGCAGGAGAAGGTCGCCGAGCGGCAGGCCGCGCTGACCGACCGGGAGCTGGACACCAAGGTGCGCAAGCCCGCCGACGCGCAGCGGTACGCGGCCGAACAGGAGGCCGAGGCGAAGCGGGTCGCCCGGGTCAAGCAAGCCGAGGCGGAGCGGTTGGCGGAGATCGCCGCCGCCCAGGCGGAGGCCGAGCGGTCCCGGCTCACGGGCGAGGGCGAGAAGCAGCGTCGGTCCGCATTGGCCGAGGCGGAGGCCATCGAGGGTCTCAAGCAGGGTGAGGCCGAGCGGTCCCGGCGCGGGGCCATCGCCGAGGCGGTCCGGCTGGAGGGTGACGCCGAAGCCGCCGCGATCAGCGCCAAGGGCGCGGCCGAGGCCGCGGCGATGCAGAAGAAGGCCGACGCCTTCGAGCGGTACGGTGACGCGGCCGTGCTGCAGATGCTCATCGAGGTGCTGCCGCAGGTCGTCGCCAAGGCGTCCGAACCGCTGAGCGCCGTCGACAAGATGACCGTCATCTCGACGGACGGGGCGAGCCGGCTGTCGCGCACCGTCGCCGACAACGTCGCCCAGGGCATGGAGCTGCTCAGCTCCACCACCGGGGTGGACCTCGCGGAGCTGCTGAAGGGCATCACCCAACGGGACGGGGCTGCCCACCCCGCGGCCAAGACCGCTCCCGGCTCCAACGGGAAGATCGAAATCGGTTGAGGTCCGCGCGGCCGGCACGAGGACCCGTGCGGGTCCGGCTCGCCGGGTCCGGGCCGGGCAGCGGTACGCCAGGGGTCCGGCCCGCGACAGGGGCCGGGCCGCGGTACGCCAGGGGTCCGGCCCGCGACAGGGGCCGGGCCACGGCCCGGTACCCTCTCGGCGTGACGCAACACCCCCCGCCCGACGGGCGACGGCCCGCGAACGACGGGCGCAAGGCCGCCGCCCGCAACCGTGCCGCTCTCCTCGCCGCCGCCCGGGAGGTCTACGCGGAGTACGGCCTGGAGGCACCGCTCTCCGCGATCGCGCGTCGAGCCGGAGTGGGCCAGGGCGTCCTGTACCGGCACTTTCCCGACCGGGCCGCCGTGGCGACCGCGATCCTGGAGGAGAACGTCCGGCAGGTGGAGCATGCGGCGGCGGCGCGGGGCGCGGACATGGCGCAGGTCCTCGGTGTCCTGACCTGGCACCTGACGGATTCGGCGGCCTTCATCGGAATCCTGCACGCGGACGGGGCGGCCGGCCGCTCCGGGGGCCCCTCGTACGCTTCCGCGCTGTCCGGGCGGGTCGAGCGGGCCCTGCGGGAGCACCTGCCGGACGGCCACCGGCTGGCCGCGGCGCCGGACGACCTCATGGTCGCCGTCGCCATGGTCTCCGGTGCCGTCACCGGCCCCACCCGCGAGGAGCGGGAGAACCGGGCACGGGCGGCATGGCGGCTGCTCGGCGTCGAGGTGGGGCCGGTGCGGCCCTTCGAGGGGTGAAGGACGCCGTCAGCCGCCGTTGGACTGCCGGACGCCTTCCGCCAGCGCGTCGAAGGCGTACAGGTAGCCTCCGGCGGGCCCGCTGACGGTCATGTATGCCTTGGTGCCGCCGGGCGTGATGGCGACGTTGGTGGCGGATTCGAGTCCCTCCGCGGCGCGGGCGGGGACCTCGACGGTCGCCAGACGTTCGCCGTTTTGGTCGTAGACCACCATCGCCGGTCGGCCGTGCAGGGCCTGGTAGAGGTTGCCGTCCGCGTCCACGGCGATCGAGTCCGTCTGGGCGATCCCTCCGTCGACCCGGATGGCGCTGTGCAGGGGAGCCACCCCGGCCTTGCCGCCGAGGCGGAGGTAGGAGACGCGGTTCTGCGTGAGCTCGCTGATCCACAGGCCGCGGTACTCGGTGTCGAACGAGATTCCGTTCGGTGCCTCCAGTCCGTCCGCCAGGACGGTCGCGTCCTTCCCCTCGCGGTCGATCCGCACCACACGCCCGGTCGCCTCGCCCTCGGACATGCCGCGCGAGTCGCTGACGTACAGGTTGCCCTCCCGGTCGAAGGCGAGGTCGTCGGGGTTCATCCGCGCTCCCTCGACCTCCCCGGAGAAGAAGACCCGTGGGTCGCCGCCGTCCGGGGCCAGGCTCACGATGTCGCCGTGGGAGAAGTCGGTCAGGTAGATGCGCCCGTCGTACGGGCTGAACTGGGCCGAGGTGTAGGCGCCGCGGTCGTCGGTGTGGACCTGGCGCGACGTCTTCCTCCTGACGTCGACGCGCAGGACCTTCGGCCCGCCGGGAGGCGCGGTCACGTCGACGACGAGCAGGTTTCCGTCCGCGTCGAAGGTCGGACCTTCCAACAGGGTCATTCCGGTCGCCTCGTGCACCTTCGTGAGCTGCATGACCTCGTGGGCGCGGATGGTCGTGTCCGCGCCGCCGGGGGCCGCCCGGTGCGCGGCGGCGCCCGTGTCGGTGCCGCACCCGGTGAGGGCCAGCAGGCCGATCGCGGCGAGCCCGGCGAGGGGTCGGATCGGGAGTCGTTGCATGGGGTCACTCTTCCTGTCCGAGATGTACGGATGCTGTCTCCGCCTCAACCGGACAACACTGTCCGGTACTTGCTACGGTAGTGCACGCCTACTCAAGTCCGCTGTCTTCGAAGCCGGTTGACGGACACCGCCTTCCCGGCGGCGAACCGGAAGGATCGAGGTCCCCCGCATGACGAACTCCGAAGCGTTGTCCTCCGAGGCGCTCGCCGAGCTGAGGCGGCGCTACCGCCTCGAACGGGAGCGGCGCGTCAGGCCCGACGGCACCCGGCAGTACCTCGCCGCCGACGCCGAGTTCGGCTACTACGCCGCCGATCCGTACGCGGGAGGGACCGTTGAACGCGAGCCGCTGCGGGACGGGGTGGACGTCGCGGTCGTCGGCGGTGGGTTCGGCGGCATTCTCGCGGGCGCGCGGTTGCGTCAGCGGGGCGTCGAGCGGGTCCGCGTCATCGAGAGGGGAGGCGACTTCGGGGGGACCTGGTACTGGAACCGGTACCCCGGCATCCACTGCGACGTCGAGTCGCACGTGTACCTGCCCCTGCTCGACGAGACCGGTTACGTGCCGGAGTGGAAGTACGCTCCCGGCGAGGAGATCCGCCGTCACGCGGTGCGGATCGCGGAGAAGTTCGACCTCTACGCGGACGCCCTGTTCTCCACCTCGGTCACGTCCTTGACCTGGGAGGAGTCCTCGCAGGCGTGGATCGTCACGACCGACCGGGGTGACGAGTTCCGGGCCACCTACGTCGTCACGGCCACCGGCACCCTGTCCGAGCTGAAGCTGCCCGGCATCCCCGGCATCGAGACGTTCGAGGGCCACACCTTCCACACGTCGCGCTGGGACTACGCCTACACGGGCGGCACGCCGGACGGCGGCCTCACCGGCCTCTCGGACAAGCGCGTCGGCGTCGTGGGAACGGGCGCCACCGGCGTCCAGGTCGTCCCGAAGCTGGCCGAGGACGCCGGACACCTCTACGTCTTCCAGCGCACCCCTTCCAGCGTGGACGTGCGCGCCAACCGCCGTACCACCGCCCAGGACGTCGGCGCCGACCACGACGGCTGGGCACGCGAGCGCCGCGACAACTTCCTGCGCATCGTCTCCGGTGAGACCGTCGAAGAGGACCTCGTGGCGGACCAGTGGACCGCGTCGGCCGGCCTCCTGGAGAAACTGCTTCCGAGCTTCCACCGCCGGGGCGACCGGAAGGCCTTTGAAGCGGCGTACGAGGTCGCGGACGCCGCCAAGATGAACGAGATCCGCGCCCGCGTCGAGCGGATCGTCGCCGACCCGGAGACCGTGGAGAAGCTCAAGCCCTGGTACCGGTACGCGTGCAAGCGCCCCACGTTCTCCGACACCTACCTCCAGGCGTTCAACCGGGACAACGTCACGCTGGTCGACACCGCGGACACCCATGGCATCGAGCGGATGACCGAACGCGGCGTCGTGGTCGGCGGCACCGAGTACGCACTCGACTGCCTGATCTTCGCCACCGGGTTCTCCGTCGGGGTCTCCGGCGTCCACTCCGGCAAACTCCCCGTGCACGGCCGCGGCGGCATCCCGCTGCTGCGCGCGTTGCAGGAGCGGGGGCCGCGGACCCTGCACGGCTTCACCAGCAACGGCTTCCCGAACCTGATCCACCTGGGGGCCGCGCAGAGCGCCAGCAGCGTCAACTACACCCACGTGCTCGACGAGCACGCCGTGCACGCCGCGGCCCTCATCGCGGCCGCCGAGGCCGAGGGCGCCGTCATCGAGCCGTCTCCCGAGGCGGAGGACGCCTGGCTCGCGGTCCTGGCCGAGGGCGCCCCCGACCACGCGTGGTTCCACGCCGAGTGCACCCCCGGCTACTACAACGCCGAGGGACGCGGCCGGCCGAACGCGCCGATCGCCTACCCCCACGGCGCGTTCACCTTCCACGAGCTCCTGAAGCGCTGGCGCGAAGAGTCCATGGACGACGTGCTCCGGGCCAGGACACCCGCGCAGCCGTAGGGCGGCGGGACGAGCGCCGGGGGGCCTTGGCCCGGGGGCGTCTCGGAGCGGGGCCCCCACCGCGCCGCCGGTGAGGGCCCCGGGCAGCGCGTGCCGAGGGCCCTCACCGGCGGTGCGGTTCGGAGCCCGGGCGCGGCCGGCCGGGCCCCGGGCCGCTCCCGAGCCCCTGGCCACCCGTCCCCCCTCGCGGCGGACCAGCAGGCCCGCGCCCCGACCGTGTCCGGCCGGGCGCCGCCACCTCCCGGTGCCGCCCCCACGTGCCGTCGGCGCCGGTACGTCGTCACCCGACGGGTCCGGCCCGGCGAGGGCGCTTTCCCCCCCACCACCGGGCGCAGTACGGGGAACGGAGGTGCCGCGCCCGCCCGTGGCGGGGCGGGCGCGCCCGGACGTCGTGTCAGACGGCGGACCAGCCGTCGTCGACGGGGAGGATCGCACCGTTGATGTTGCTCGCGGCCTCCGAGGCGAGGAAGAGGATCACCGCCGCCTGCTCCTCCGGCTGCGACACGCGGCCGAGGTTGACGAAGTGCGGGGCGATCGCCGCGGGTCCGTGCGCGGTCCGGTCCGCTTCCACCGCGATGGCGGTCGCGGTACCGCCCGGGCAGATGGCGTTGGCACGGATGCCGTTCTTGCGGTACATCACGGCCAGCGACTTCGTCAGGCCCACCACACCGTGCTTGGAGGCCGTGTACGCGGCGCCCGCCGCGCTGCCGCGCAGAGCGGCCTCGGAGGCGGTGTTGACGATGGCGCCGCGGCCCGCGGCCAGCATGTGCGGCAGCACGGCGCGGGTGAGCAGGAACGGCGCGGTGAGGTTGACCCGGATGACGCGCTCCCACTCGGCGTCGCCCACGTCGGCCAGGGCCGACATGCTGTCCATGATCCCGGCGTTGTTCACCAGGACGTCCACGCCGCCGAAGCGCTCCACCGCCGTCGCCGCCACCCGGTCCACGACGGCCTGTTCGCCCAGGTCCCCCGTGACGGCCACAGCGGTGCCGCCCGCCTGCCCGATCTCCTCCACGACCGCGTCGGCGGCCTCGGCGTTGAGGTCCGCCACGACGACGCGGTCGCCCTGTGCGGCGAAGGCGAGCGCGGCGGCGCGCCCTATGCCCGATCCCGCTCCGGTGACGATCACGCTGCGTCCGTTCAGGTCGCCGGTCATGAAGTGCTCCGTTCGAAAAGTGCCGACGCGGTGAACCCGTGTCGCACCGCGCCAGCACCCTACCCCCCTTTATGTCTCTGAGTGACATAAAGTCCTGGTGGACAATGGTCGCGGCATCGACCATGGGCGCTGGAGGGACAGATGACCGCACCTCGCGGACGGACGGGGCGGCCACCGCTGACCGAAGAACGCAAGGCCGCCATCCGGCTGGAGATCGCCCGCGCCGCGGTCGACCTGTTCATCGCCCAGGGCGTCGCCGGCACCACGGGCGAGCAGATCGGGCAGGCCGCTGGCGTCTCGGCACGGACCGTGTGGCGCTACTTCCCCACCAAGGAGAGTTGCGTACGTCCGCTGTTCTCGTCCGGCATCGAATCGATCGCCACCGCGCTGCGGCAGTGGCGGCCAGGTCGGCCCCTCCAGGAGGCCTTCGACCACCTGTGGACCACCGACGCGGCCCTGCCCGGACCGGACGTCGGCGCCCTGGTGCGGCTGACCCGGACCGAACCGGGCCTGCGCGCGGTCTGGCTGCAGACCCACGACGAGGCCGAACCCGCCTTCGCCCGCGCCCTCGCCGAGCGGGCCGGCCTGCCCCCCGACGACGTCCGGCCGGCCGTCTGGGCCGCCATGCTCAACGCCGCCCTGCGCGCGGCGGTCGAACACCACGCCCACCGAACGGCCGGGCCGAGCACCGGCCCCGCGGCCGCCCGGGCCGACCTCGCGGCGACCCTGCGCACCGCCCTGGCGGTCGCGGAGGCCGGAATCGCGTGAATCGCGCGGCGTCCGGGCAAGGGGACGTCCGCCGTGCGGCGGGTGAAGGCCACAGGGCCCGTGCGCGCAGCCGGCGCCCGGCGGCAGGCGGACGCCCCTCCGGGAGGCACGTGACGGCCCCGCCGACCACGGTGGCGCGAGAGTGCCTCGCCGCGCGGGAACGCGGGACGGGCGGACACCGCCCGCACCGGCCCGTCGCGCCGTCCGGCCGGGTGCGGGGCGCCCGTTGGAAGGCTTCCCGCACCCGGCCGGGCGGGGTCAGCCGCACCTGCCCGTCGGCCGGGCGCGGGTGACCACGTCGGTGGTGCCCGTCGTCGCGTCCAGCCACACCACCCGGCTGCCGTCGACGGCCGCGGGGTGTGTCTGGCTGCCGCGGTTGCAGGAGACGCGGCCCTTGTGGGTGCCCTGCCCGCCGGGGGTGCCGGCGGCGGCGAACTGGTGCAGCTTGGGGGTCGCCTCGTTGCCGAGGGGGGCGTCGGGGGCGTAGGCGGCGACCGTCACGCTGTCCTCGGACGCGGTCAGGTCGTGGACGCGCAGCGCGCCCCACCCGGCCTCCGGGCCGAGCTCCACCGCGCCGGAACCGTCGAGCGGGGCGCGGAACAAGGCGGTCCCGCCCTGGGCCGCGTCCTGCTCGGCGAGCCAGAAGACATGGGTGCCGTTGAGGGCGGTCGGGCCGTGACCGATGGTGCTCGGAGCCTCGTGGAGCACCGTGGTCGCACCGGTGGCCGCATCGACCACGAGCGTCCTCCACTCGTACGCGGCGCGGGTCGCCAGCGCCACCCTCCGCCACTCCTGGTAGGCGATCCTGCCGTCGCTGACCGAGGGGGAGTACGCCCGGCGGTAGGTGCCTCCGCCGGCGGTCCTGACGTCCGTCGGGTCCTTCAGGCTCAGGTAGGCCACGCCCGAGCGCCCGCCGACGTTCGCGTAGCTGAAGGTGACGACGTCGCCGTCGACGTCCGTCACACTCCCCCCGCTGCGGCCGGCCCACAGCTTCTTCACGGGGCCGCCCGCGAGCGGCCGGGCCAGGATCTCGACGGCGCCCGGGCTGTACGCCTGCCACACCACCGTCGTGCCGTCGGTGGCGGGGTTGACGTGGTAGCGGCCGTCGTTGGGGCTCATCAGCTTGAGCTGCCCCTTGCCGTCGGCGCGGCCGGCCCACACGGAGTACGGCTCCGAGCCGTCCTCGTTCGACTTCGACGCCGCCCACCAGCCGCCGCCCGCTCCCGGGCCCGTGCCGGTCGTGTTGATCCGGTCCAGGAGCGGGTCGGAGTCGATGCCGAGGGCCGACTCCCAGCCGGGCACGATGCCGTGGGCGGTGAAGGCGCGGCGCAGCGCCCTCAGCCGGTCCCCCGTGACCGAGAGGTCCTGGGCGGCGGCGAGCACGGCGGCCCGTCCCTCGGTGAAGCCGTCCAGGGGGGTGAGGTATTCGGTCAGCGCCCTGTAGACGACCTCGTCGGCGAGGTCCGCGCCCAGTTCCTCGCGGGCGTCCCACAGCGCGCCGCCGAAGATGGTGGAGTTCAGGTGGACTCCGCCGTTGTCGTTGAGGAAGTCCAGGCCGAGGAAGGACCCGGTGGTGGTCCGCCCGTCGTTCAGGTCGCGCAGGGCGCACGCGCGGGGGGTCTTCGTGCGGCAGAGCCGCTCGCCGAGGAGGCCGGAGTCGGGGTCCGTCGCCGGGACGCCCAGCACGTCCGTCTCGACGGCGTTGCCGAAGTAGTCGGCGATGGCCTCGTTCAGGGCGCCGGACTGGCCCGCGTAGACGAGGTTCGCCGAGTGCTCGATCACGCCGTGCGTCATCTCGTGGCCGACGACGTCCAGGGCCGCGGACAGCGGCCGGTACTCCGCGTCGCCGGTGCCGTACACCGTCTTCCGCCCGTCCCAGAAGGCGTTGACGTACGGTTCGCCGAACTCGGTGACCCCCACCAGGGAGTCGATGTTCATGCCGCGGCCGTCGAGGCTGTTGCGGCCGTGTTCGTCGCGGTAGTAGTCGTGGACCCGCGCGGCGGCCCAGTGCGCGTCGACGGCGCCCGCCCCGGTGGCCTCGTCGCCGAACTGCGGTGTGGGCGAGGCGAACTCCCGGATCCCCTCGGGCCACCGCCCGCTCACGTCGCCGACGTTCGTGCCGCGGGCGTCCCAAGTCGTCAGGGCGCGCTGATCGTAGTCGTCGTCCGGTATGCGGGTGCGGTCCCGCAGCACGTACAGGCCGCGTCCCTCGTCGTGGGAGACGTCCAGGCCGACGGCCGTGCCGTCGAGGCGGACGCCGCCGCCCGTCTCCCGCGCGGCGGCGGAGCGCCGCCCGGCCGCCTCCGGCGCGGGCCGCCCGGCCGCCTCCGGCGCCCGGAACGTCTTGATGCCGCTGTAGCCGAGGACCGGGTAACCGGCGTGGGCGTCGACGTACACCTCCCGCAGCACGGGCTCGCCGCCGGCGGGGTCGACGCCGCGCACGGTGACGTGCTGGGTGAGGACGCCCGTTCCCCTGGGCAGGACGACCAGGCCGCGGGCGGTGCCCTGCAACGGGGGCAGCTCCTCCTCGCCCTCGCGCGGCGCCGTCGCGAAGTTCTCGGCGCCCAGCTCGTCGAGGACGCGGTCCACGGCCCGTTCGACGGCGAGTTCCTCCCCGACCTCGGCCGTCGTCCCGGTGGTCAGCCCGGTGAAGTACTTGCCGGAGGTGCCGGTGACGATCCGCTCGCCGCCCCTGTTCTCCATGCGGACGACGTACTGGCCGCCCAGGACGGGCACGCCTCCGTGCCGCTGCTGGAGCCGTACGGTCTCCCGGGTCCCCGAGGTGGTCGTCCCGGCGGGCACGAGGTCGCGCCGGACGTGCGCGATGCGGTACCGCCCCTCCTCCGCTTCCAGGTACGCCCGGGCCGCGCCCGCCGCGCTGCCCGAGTCGGGGGCGGGTTCCCGGATGCCCCGGACCAGGGCCGGTGTCCCGGTCCCCTCTCCGGGTACCACCTGTCCCGGGGCGGGCGGTGGCGCCCCCGCCGCGGTGGCGACGTCCGCGGGCACCGCCGAAACGGCGAGTGCGGCGACGCCCGTCAGCGCCGCCGCACTCGCCATGCCCCCCAGCCGCCGTCTGCGGTTGCCCCTGCGGGCCCTGGCCCCTTCGAAGTGACGCACGGTTCCCCACCCCCACGTGTCGCGGTGCCGGTGGCGAAGCGCTCCGGCAGGGGTCATCGAAGCGGTGACGGGCCGTCACTTCAACGGGGAGGAAGCGGCCACCGGCGACTTCCGGCCGACCGCGGGAGGCCGTGGCCGCCCGGTCCGGCGCGGGAGTGCGGGTGCCGGCCTGGCGGGGTGCCGGGGTGCCGGCCCGACTCGGCGGAGTGTCGGGGTGTCGGACTGCCGATCCTGCGGGGCGCCGGGGCCCGGCCCGGCGGGGTGTCGGACTGCCGGCCCACCGGCCGGAAGCACGCGGTCCGGCCGGGCGTGGTCCTTCCGGGCAGGGGGCGGTACGACGAGTACCCGCCAATACCGCCGTCACCGTCCTCCCGGGGCGTCGGGCCCGGTCCCGCCACCGACCCCGTCGGTCACACCGTCTCCACCTTGCACATATGTATCCCACACTCAATCGCACACTTCTTTCACAACTGCTCGACGGAACGCCCGCTTTCGGCCGCCTTCGCCCGGAGACGCCGGCGCGGGGGCAGACGGCGCGCCCGCCCCGTGTCTAGCCTCCCGGGCCATGCGATCACCCTTGATGAGACGCTTCGGTCTCAGCGCCGTCCTCGCCCTCGCCCTCGCCGTGTTCGGCCTGGCCCCCACCGCGAGCGCGGCCGACCCGAGCCCCGCCGACCTGAAGTTCACCACCAACGCCGCCACCACCACTCCGGGCGGCTCGGTGAACCTGACGATGACCCTGACCAACAACAAGACCTACGACCTCTGGTTCGTCTACCAGTCGATCCACCCCACCTGGCTGACCACGCAGCGCCCCGACCTGAAGTACCAGTTCACCGGGTGCAGCCTCGCCACCGCCAACGGCAGCACCCCCTGTTCCGGCACCGGCCCCTCCGACCTCGGCACCAACTACGGCGCCCCCATCCCGCCCGGCCAGAGCCGGACGGTGACCCTGACGCTGCAGATCGCCCCCGACTCCGGCTGCAACGGGAACATCGGCTTCTACTCGTACTTCTACGCCGAGTTCAGCGACAGCACGAGCCACAGCGGCGGCCCGGTCTACACGCCCGAGACGCGCGTTCTCTGCGCCTGACGCACACGCCGGGCGAGGCGTTGGCCGGAAATCGGCCAACGCCTTCCGGTACCGTGCGGACTCCAGCAACGGTCTCTCCACCGGCGGGCCACCGGCCCGCCGGTGAGCCGCACTCCCCCACCTGCACGGCAACCCCGGCGCGGGGCGGGACCGGCCCGCACGGCAGGCCACCGGACCCGCTCCGGCCCCAGGAACGCCGCCTGCCGCGCCCCCACGCTTTTCCGCCAGGTTTCGCAGCAGGGCCACAAAACATCCACAGAGACCTCACCATGTGACGCGACGGACGCGTGGACGACCGGCCTCTGAGGGGGAAGCCGGCGTCACGCGAGGGGGTGCGTCCGCTCCGCGGAGCGATGCCCACCCCTGCCCTGGGAGGGGACATCACCGCATGAAGCGGACCATACGCATCGCCCTGCTCACAGCGGGCGCACTCATAGCCGTCCTCGGCATACCGGCCACGGCGGCACCCGCTGCCACTCCGGCGCCCCGCGTCGATCTGCGGGTGCTGATCGTGAGCGACGGCGGCCCGGCCACCGAGGCCATCGCGGCCGAACTGGACGCCGCCGGAACGCCGTACACCGAGGTCGACCTCACCCGGTCCGACCGGCCGCGGATCGACGCCGGCTACCTCGCGGACACCGTCGACGGACGGGACCGCGCGAAGTTCCAGGCCGTCGTCCTGCCCAACGACAACCCGTTCCCCGCGAACTCCGCGGAGATGGCCGCGCTCGTGGCCTACGAGAAGGCCCACGGCATCCCGCAGGTCGACGCGTACACCTACGCCCGCCCCGAGGCCGGGCTCCAGTACCCGATCTACGGCGGTTACTCCGGCAGCGTCGACGGGGTGCGGGCCGAGGTGACGGACGCCGGCCGCGCGGGCCCGTTCGGCTACCTCGAAGGGCCGGTGCCGTTCGAGGACAACTCGCCGACCGTGGGCGAGAGTTACGCCTACCTGTCGACGCCGGTGGCCGGTGCCGACTTCACCCCGTACGTCCAGGCGCCGATCCCGGGCACGACGAAGCGCGGCTCCCTGGTCGGCGAGTACCGGCACGACGGGCGGCGCGAACTGGTCGTCACCTTCGTCTACAACCGGTACCAGCAGCAGTTCCGGCTGCTGGCCCGCGGCATCGTGCGGTGGATGACCGGCGGCGTGCACCTGGGCGCCTCCCGCAACTACTTCGCCGTCCACGTCGACGACGTGTTCGCGGCGGACGACCGCTGGAACTCCACCCTCAACTGCACGCCCGGTGACGTGGACTGCACGGACCCGAACGCCGTCCCGGACCCGATCCGCATGTCGCCCGCGGACGTCGACCACGCCGTCGCCTGGCAGCGGGAGCACGACTTCACCCTGGACTTCGCCTACAACGGCGCCGGCAGCGCCGACCACCGCGAGGACAACAACGGCGCCGACCCGCTGGCCGACAGGCTCATCGCCCAGCGGAACGAGTTCCGCTGGATCAACCACACGTACACGCACGCCTTCCTCGGCTGCGTGCAGGACACGACGGTGGTGCCCTGGCGGTGCGCCACCCACGCCGACGGAAGCACCAAGTGGGTCAGCCGGTTCGAGGTCGCCGACGAGATAGCCCACAACCGCGTCTGGGGACTGCTCGCCGGACTCCCCCTGGACCACGACGAGTTGGTCACCGGTGAGCACTCCGGACTGCGGGTGCTGCCCCAGCAGCCCGCCGACAACCCCAACCTGGCGCTCGCCCTGGCCGACAACGGCGTCACCTCGCTGGCCTCGGACAACTCCCGCGAACCACAGCAGCGGCAGGTCGGCCCCGCCACCACGGTCCCCCGCCACCCGATGAACATCTTCTACAACGCCGGGCGGGCCGCCGAGCAGGTCGACGAGTACAACTGGATCTACACCAGCCGCGCCCAGGGCGGCAGCGGCATCTGCGAGGACAACCCGGCCACCACCACCTGCCTGCCCGCCCCGCTCGACCTGGCCACCGGCTACACCGGGCACATCGTGCCCCTGGAGCGGCGGATCGCGCTGGGCCACGTCCTGGCCAACGACCCCAAGCCGCACTTCATCCACCAGTCGAACCTGGCCGAGGACCGCATCGCCTACCCGGTCCTGGACGGCGTGCTGACCACCTACGACACGCTGTTCGCGGCGAACACCCCGGTGGTCAACCTGCGGATGGAGGAGATCGGGAAGGAACTCCAGCGGCGCGCCGCGTGGCGGGCGGCCGTGCGGGACGGGCGGGTCACGGCCTACCGCATCGGCGGCACCGTCACCGTCACCGTCGACGGCCTGGGCGGCGCGGCGGTCCCCGCGACCATGCCGCAGGGCACCACACGCGCCGGCACGGCCTTCGGCGAGGCGTACGCCGGCGAGCGGTCCGGCTGGACCGGCCCGGGCATCGTGCCGCTCGTCCTCACCCTGCCGGCGTCCGCGTCCCCCTCCACGGCCACCGACGCCGACGGCTCCGCGCCGGTCACGGCCCCGGCCCCGGCCACCCGGGTGCCCCGGGGCGTGGCCGAGCCGGTCCTCCCCGGCACGCCGGGCTGACCGGCGTACGGCACCGGGCCCCGGCCGCCCACCGGCGGCGGGGGCCCGCACGACCACCCACACCCCGGCCGTGGAGCTCAACCATGCACGTTCACCACGGCGCGCGGCGCTCCGGCGCACCGCGCGTCACCCTGCTCACCGAAGGCACCTACCCGCACAGCCACGGCGGTGTGAGCGTCTGGTGCGACCAGCTCGTCACCGGCATGCCCGACCTCGACTTCGACGTCATCGCCGTCACCGGCACCGGGCGCGAGCCGATCGTGTGGGACCTGCCCGGGCACGTGTCGCGCGTCGTGTCCGTGCCGATGTGGGGCGCCGCTCCCCCGGGCCGCCCGCCCCGCGGCCGTGCCCGCCGCCGGCTCGCCGACGCCTACGAGCGGTTCCTGACCGCGCTGGTCGACCCGTGCGCCGAGGCCGGTTTCGCGCCCGCCCTGTACGTGCTGGCCGGGGCGGCGGCGGACGGCCTGCTCGGCCCCTTCCTGCGGGACGACACGGCGGTCACGATCCTGACCGGGGTGTGGACGCGGCCGGGACTGGTGGTGCGGGAGGCGGGGCCGACGCTGCACGACGCGCTGACCGCGACCGCCCTGCTGGAACACGCCCTGCGCCCCCTCGCCGCCCCGCCGCCCGCGGGGGAAGTGGCGCACGCGGTCAGCGGCGGTGTCGCCGTGCTGCCGGGGCTGGCGGCGCTCGAACGGCACGGGGTTCCGCTGCTGCTCACCGAGCACGGCGTCTACCTGCGCGAACGCTATCTCGGCTACCGGACCGCCCCGTACCGCTGGCCGGTCAAGGCGGTGGTCCTGGGCTTCTTCCGGCTGCTGGCGGAGGAGACCTACCGCCGGGCGGCGCTCATCACCCCCGGCAACCGCTACAACCGGCTGTGGGAGGAGCAGGGCGGGGCCGACCCGGCGTCGATCCGCACGGTCTACAACGGCGTCGACCCCGCCGCGTTCCCCCCGGCGGGGCCCGAGCCGGAGAGCCCCACCCTGAGCTGGGCCGGGCGGGTCGACCCGATCAAGGACCTGGAGACCCTGATCCGCGCCCTCGCCCTCGTCCGGACCCACCTGCCCGAGGTGCGGCTGCGGCTGTTCGGCGGGACGCCCCGGGGCGGGGAGGGCTACCGGGAGCGCTGCGAGGCCCTGGCCGCCGAGTTGGGGCACGCCGACGCCGTGACGTTCGAGGGGCGCGTCGACGACATCAAGGACGCCTACGCCGCCGGGAACGTCGTGATGCTCTCCAGCATCAGCGAGGGCTTCCCCTTCACGCTGATCGAGGCGATGTCGTGCGGGCGGGCCACCGTCTCCACGGACGTGGGCGGAGTGCGGGAGGCCGTGGGCGACACGGGTCTCGTGGTGCCGCCGCGCGACCCGGACGCGATGGCCGCCGCCGCGCTGGAGCTGCTGCGCGACCCCGCCCGGCGCCGGGCCATGGGCGAGGCGGCCCGGCTGCGGGTCATCGAGCAGTTCACCCTGCGCCAGACCATCGACACCTTCCGCTCCATCTACCACGAACTGTCCGCGCGGGCGGAGGGGACGCCCGCCCGGATCGTCCTGCCCGCTCCGGCGGTCACCGGCCTGGGGAGCCTCACCGGATGAGCGGGCCGATGTCCCTGGAACCCCACGGCGCCGAGCAGGACACGCTGGCGCTGCGGCTGGCCCGGCCGCCCCGGCCCCGCCGCCGGCCCCGCTGGGCCCTGGACGACACCACCCTCACGCTGCGGCTGCCCCGGCAGGGGCCCGACGAAGAGGCCGTCAGCGAGCTCGCCGCCGACCTGGCCGACCGCATCGGCCCCGCCGTCCATCCGTACGAGGTGGCCGCGCTGCTGGAGTCGGAGGGCATGACCGCCTCCGTGATCAAGGAGCGCTACGGTCATCCGAACCTGTTCTCGCTGGCCTCCGCGCTGTACGCGAGGGTGCCCCGGACGTTTCCCGAGCCGCCGCCCGCGGCCGACCCGTGGCGGCCCGACACGGTGCGCTGCCTGTTGCGCGGGGTGCTGTTCGCACTGCCCGCCCTGGCCTACCTGCTCACCGCCCCGCTGTGGCGGGTCGACCGGCACGCCGCCGTCCTGATCGTCGCGGGCATCGCCTCCTGGGCGTGGGGGCAGGCGCTCGGGCACCGGGCGCACCTGCGGCTGGTGGTGGGACGCCGGGAGGCGGCCCGCACCCTGCTGACCGGGTCCCTGCTCGGCGCGGCGGTGGCGACGGGCCTCGCCGCGCTGCTCGCCGGGGGCGGTCCCGTCACCGCGGTGGGGGCGGCCCAGTCGCTGTACCTGGCGGCGGCGGGGGTGCTGCTGGTCCTGGGGCGGGAGCGGTTGCTGCTGGCCGCGCTCAGCCCGCTGATCGCCGGTGCCGTGGTGCTGCCGTGGTGGGAGCCCGGCCCGGCGCTGCGGGCGGGGCTGCCGCTGCTGGCGCTGCTGGCCGCGCTCGCCGCCGCCGGACGCGTCCTGTGGGCGGGCCTCGCCGTCCCGGCCGCGTCCGACGGGCCCCGGCCGCGCCTGCTCTCCTCGCTCCCCTACGGTCTGTTCGGGCTGGCCGCGGCGGTCCTCGTCGCGCTGGAGGGCCGGCGCGAGCCGTACGCGGTGATCGCCCTGACCGTGAGCATGGGCCCGGCCGAGTGGCTGCTGTACCGCTACCGCGGCTGGTCGGTCGCCGCGCTGCGGGCCAGCGCGACGCCCCGGGGCTTCCTGCTCCGTTCGGCCGCGGTCCTCGGGCTGTGCCTGTCCGGGTACCTCCTGCTGTTGTTGCCCCCGGCCCTGCTCGTCGGCTCCGGCCCGGCCGCGCTCCTGCCGCTGGCGGCCGCCCTGTGGACCGCCCTGCTGCTCCAGGCGTTCGGGGCGGCCTGGCCGCCGGCCGTGCTCTGCCTCCTGGCCGCCGCCGGGGCCGGGGCGGCCACCCGGCTGGACCTGCCGCCCGGCCCGGCCGCGCTGCCGGCGGTCTGCGGGGTGACCGCGGTCTGCCTCGCGGCCTGCGCGGTCCACCTGCTCGGCAGGCCCTCCCCGCACTCCTGACCACCGGACACCCACCGCCGGCTCCCCGGAGCCCCGCGTCCTGCCCACCGCACCACCCGACGAAAGGAAACCCAGAGGTGACCTCCGCACCACTCGCCGCCGTCACCGGAGCCGAAGGGTTCATCGGCTCCCACCTCACCGAGGCGCTCGTCGCCTCCGGCCACCGCGTCCGGGCCATGGCCCAGTACAACTCGTTCTCCTCCTACGGCTGGCTGGAGACGCTGCCCGCCGACGTCCTGGACCAGGTGGAGATCGTCCTCGGCGACGTCCGCGACCCCGGCTCGGTGCGCGGCCTGCTCGACGGCGCCGACTGCGCCTACCACCTCGCCGCGCTCATCGCGATCCCGTACTCCTACCAGGCCCCGCACAGCTACGTGGACACCAACGTCACCGGCACGCTCAACGTGCTGGAGGCGGTGCGCGCGCTGGGCACCCCGCGCCTGGTGCACACCTCCACCAGCGAGACGTACGGCACCGCGCAGACCGTGCCGATCACCGAGGACCACCCCATCAACACCCAGTCGCCGTACGCCGCTTCGAAGGCCGGCGGCGACCGGCTGACCGACAGCTACCACGCCAGCTTCGACACGCCCGTGGTGACGCTGCGGCCGTTCAACACCTTCGGGCCCCGGCAGTCGATGCGCGCGGTGATCCCCACCGTCATCGGGCAGGTGGCGGCCGGGCAGCGCACCATCACCCTCGGCGACCTGCGCCCCACCCGGGACTTCACCTTCGTGGCGGACACCGCGCAGGCGTTCCTGGCGGTGGGCACGGCACCGGCGGAGCGGGTGGTGGGCCGCACCTTCAACGCCGGGACGGGCGGGGAGATCTCCGTCGGCGACCTCGTCGCGCTGATCGGCAAGGTGATGGACGCGCCCCTCGACGTCCGCGAGGACCCCGCGCGCCTGCGGCCCGCCAACTCCGAGGTGATGCGGCTCGTCGCCGACGCCACCCGGCTGACCGCTGCGACCGGCTGGCGTCCGGGCCACACGTTGGAGGAGGGGCTCGCGCGGACCGTGGAGTGGTTCGGCGAACCGGCCAACCTCGCCCGCTACAAGACCGGCATCTACAACATCTGACCCGACCGGCACGCACCCAGGAGGTAAGCCATGCACGCAGTCATCCTTGCCGGAGGAAAAGGCGTCCGGCTGCGGCCGTACACCACCGCGCTGCCCAAGCCGCTGGTGCCCATCGGCGATCAGCACGCCATCCTGGAGATCGTGCTGCGGCAGCTTTCCACGGCCGGCTTCACCCGCTGCACCATCGCCATCGGCCACCTCGGCGAGATCATCCGCGCCTACGTCGGCGACGGCTCCCAGTGGGGCATGAACATCGACTACGCCACCGAGGAGAACCCGCTGGGCACCATGGGCCCGCTGCTCACCCTGCGCGAGCGCCTGCCGGAGCACTTCCTCGTGATGAACGGCGACGTGCTCACCGACCTGGACTACGCCGACGTGCTGCGCCGGCACGAGGCGTCGGGCGCGCCGCTGACCATCGCGACCTACGCCCGCAAGGTGCACATCGACTTCGGGGTGCTGACCACCGACCAGAGCCGGGTCGTCGCCTTCACCGAGAAGCCCAGCATCGACTACCGGGTGTCCATGGGGGTCTACGGCGTCTCCCGCTCCACCCTCGACGGCTACACGCCCGGGCTGCCGCTGGGCTTCGACGAGCTGGTGCTCGACCTGCTCGCCGCCCAGCGACCGCCGCACGCCTACGAGTTCGACGGATACTGGCTGGACATCGGCCGTCCCGACGACTACGACCGGGCCAACGCGGAGTTCACCAGCCGCAAGGCGCTTCTGCTCAAGGGAGCCTGACCTTCCATGCACATCCTCGTCCTCGGTGCCACCGGTTACCTGGGCGGCCACGTCGTCGAGCGGCTGCGGGCCCTGCCGGGCGCGCGGGTGCTGCTCGGCGGCCGCTCCCCCGCCGCCGACGTCACCGCCGACCTCGCCTCCGGGCGCCCACGGGAGCTCGCGACCGCGCTGGCCCGGGTCGCGCCCGACGCCGTCGTCAACTGCGCGGGCGCGACCGGCGGCGACGCCGTCACCCTGGCGGAGGTGAACGCCCGCGGGCCCGCCGTGCTGTGCGCGGCGCTGCGGGAGGCCGCGCCCCGGGCCCGCCTGGTGCACCTGGGCTCGGCCGCCGAGTACGGGCCCGGCACCCCCGGCCGGCCGGTGACCGAGTCCGGGGCGACCGGTCCGGCCGGCCCGTACGGTGCGACCAAGCTGGCGGGCACGGTGGCGGTGACCGCGTCGGGACTGGACGCGGTGGTGCTGAGGGTGGGCAATCCGGTGGGTCCCGGGGCCCCGTCCACGGGGCTGCCCGGCCGGGTCGCCGCGCTGCTCGCAAAGGCCGGGCGCGACCCGGGGGCGACGCTGCGGCTCGGGGACCTGTCCGCGTACCGCGACTTCGTGGACGTACGCGACGTGGCGGAGGCGGTGGCACTGGCGGTCACCGCGCCGGGGCCGCTCCCGCCGGTCCTCAACGTCGGGGGCGGTGGCGCGGTCCCGGTCCGGGAGGTGGTGCGGACGCTGGCGGACGCGGCCGGGTTCCGGGGCCGGATCGTGGAGGAGGGCGCGGGCGGCTCCACGCGGTCCGCCGACGTCTCGTGGCAGTGCTCGGACATCACCGCCGCCCGCGACGCCCTCGGCTGGCGGCCGTCGCACTCCCTGGAGTCGTCGCTGGAGGCCCTGTGGGCGGCCTCCGGCACACGGTCCCGCAGCGCCGGGGGGGCAGCGGCACAGTGAACCTGCTGATTCCGCTGTACGTCCATCCGGCCGAGGACCCCGCCGCGTGGCACCGGCTGATCAGCCGTGCCGCGCGCACCCACGCCGTCGTGCTCAACCCCGCCAGCGGGCCCGGCGACAGCCCGGATCCGGCGTTCGCCGCCGCCGCCGGGGCGCTGCGCGCGGCGGGGGCCCGGCTGCTCGGTTACGTCGACACGGACTACGGCGCGCGGGACCCGGCCGGGGTCACCGACGACCTGCGCAGGCACCGGGAGTGGTACGGCGTGGACGGCTGCTTCCTGGACCGGGTGACCGCCGCGCCGGACGGGCTGCCGGCCTGCCGCCGCCTGGTGCGGTCCGTGCGCCGCCTCGGTGCCTCGCCCGTCGTCCTCAACCCGGGGGTCCACCCCGCTCCCGGCTACGCGCGGCTCGCCGACCTGACCGTCACCTTCGAGGGCCACTGGTCCCAGTACGTGTCGGCGTTCAGCCGCCCGGCGTGGACCGCCCGGCATCCCCCCGAGGGGCTGTGCCACCTGGTCTACGGGGTGCCCGAGCCGCTCGTGCCGCTCGCCGTGCGCACCGCGCGCGAGCGGGGCGCGGCCGTGTGCGGTCCGGTGACGGGCGAACCGCCCAACCCCTGGTCCCGGCTGACCCCCGCGCTGGCCGGGGCGGAGCGGTGAGGCGGCTCGCGGCCGCGGGGGTCGCCCTGTCCCTGGTGGCGGCCCTCGCCGCGTGCTCCGGCGGGGACCCCGACGGTGGGGACTTCGGCGCCGGGGGCACGTGGTGGCGGCCCCGTCCCGGGCTGGCCTGGCAGTGGCAGCTCGACGGCGGGGTCGACCCGTCCGTCGACGTGCCCGTCTACGACATCGACGGCTTCGAGAACAGCGCCTCGGACGTCGACCGCCTGCACCGGGACGGACGCAAGGTGATCTGCTACGTCAACGTCGGCGCCTGGGAGGACTTCCGCCCCGACCGGGACGCCTTCCCCCGCTCGGTGCTGGGCGGGCCCAACGGCTGGCGGGGCGAGCGCTGGCTGGACATCCGCCGGACGGAGGCCCTGCGTCCCGTCATGGAACGCCGGTTCGACATGTGCCGGGACAAGGGGTTCGACGCGGTGGAACCGGACCTGGTCGAGGGCTACGCCCACGACACGGGCTTCCCCCTCACGGCCCGCGACCAGATCCGCTACAACCGCATGATCGCGGAGATCGCGCACGAGCGCGGCCTGGCCGTGGGCCTCAAGAACGACCTGCCCCAGGTCCCGGACCTGGTGGACGACTTCGACTTCGCGGTCAACGAGGAGTGCGCGCAGTACGGCGAGTGCGCCCTGCTCGAACCGTTCGTCGCGGCGGGCAAGGCGGTCTTCCACGTGGAGTACGCGCGGTCCACCGCCGACTTCTGTCCCCTGGCCCGGAAGCTGCGGCTGTCGTCGATGCTCAAGAAGCCGGAGCTGGACGCCTGGCGCGAGCCCTGCTGACGGGCCGGGCCGCCCGCCGGGCCGGGGGCGCCGCCGTTCGCCGGGCGCACCGGACAGGACGCGCGGCCACCGTACGAGCCGGCTCCCCGTAGTCGTGGTGGCCGTGGTGGCCGTGGTGCGTTCCCGGCCACGGCCGTGCGCGCCCGCACCCGTGGCCGTGGCCCGCCGGCCACCGCGCCGGGCGGGCCCTCGAGTACCTGCCCGGTCGTCCTCGGCGCCCCACCGCCGCCGTTTTCCGGGCGGCCCGCGCGGTTCCGGGCGCTCCGGGCGCCCTGGGCCCGCCGGGGGCGGCGCATTCCTCGCCGGTCACCCGGCGCGGGACCTTCACTACGATGTATCCGCAGGTCAGAGGCGGTTCTGGCCGGGACGGGACCGAAGGCGTCCCCCGTGGTCCCCGGCCGGACGACCGCGGGAGGGTCTCCCGGGGAGGCCGCTCACTTCCCGCCACTCGGAACAGCACGGTCCATCGGGGGAAACATTCCGTTTCGCCCTCGCGTCCGGTACTCCACCTGCGGGAAACCCCTTACCTGACGCATTCCTCCGCGCTCCCGCCCGCACCCTCTCAGCCAGATACGTATCAGCCCTTCGATGATGTGCTGTTGAACCCGGAAAAATCACCGGTCACACTGATGACTGTGGTCGCCATGGGCATTTGGCAACGGCAAGGAGACTCCGTCACCTGCTATTTCCTGATAATCATTGTCCACTCTGCACCCATTACGGGAAGTCTCATGCGGCCTGCGTGCCTGGAAAGACAGAATTCGGCCAAAGCCTCACGGCCGTTTTTTTGCGATGCCCAGTGCGCGGCGGCCGTCTCACGGACCCGCAGAGAAAACGACCCAACCCCGGCCATGGGAGACGGATTCCCGGCCACGGGACGCGCGCCCGCGCATTCCCGGCACCACGTCGGACCCGGCAGGATTTCCCGGAAAGCACCGCCCGGGGAGACCCCGTTCACCGGGTCCTTCTCCGGGCACGGGCACGCCCCCTTTCCAGAGGTTCCACGTCGCGCCCCGACGCCGCTCCCCGCCCGTCCCCTCCCCGCCTGTCCGCTCCCTGCCCGTCCGGGCGATCGCCCGGGCGGGCCCCCCTGCGCACCCCCGCGAGGCCGCCGCGGCGGCCGGCACCCGCGCGGAAGCGGTGGCGGCGCGGTCCCGAGGGCCGGTGAGGCGTGGTGGCCGTGCTGACGAGCAGGGCACAGGCCGGCGCGTACGGGGAGGCACGGCACGTGATCGGCTCCGTAACGCGGAGGGGGAGCCCGCGCGCCGCACCGTACGGCCCCGCCGAAGCGGGTGCGCCCCGGCCGTGTCCGTCACCCACGGCCGGGGTCGGCGTGCGCGGTGCGCCGGGCCGGCCCGGCGGCACGGACGGCCTCCACCCGGTGCGGGCGCGCGGCACCGCGCCCCCCGGGCACGCCGCGGGCCCGTGAACGGCTTCGGGAAAGGCGCCGCGGAGACGGCGGCCGGGAAGGGTCGGGCCCGGCGGGTCCCGCGCCGGGCGCGCCGATATCCGCCGACCGTCATCCGCGGATCGGAGCTCCTCCTGCGACCTGGAAGGGCAATGTGAACAAGGTTGTCATTTCAACGCGCCGAGCCGGGGGAATCGACACGCCGAATGCTTGTCGGAGACAGAGGATTTCCCCCCTTTTCCGGATGGGGAGACCGGCAATGCCGTGCGCGGTCCGCGGGGTGCCCGGCGGACGGTGGGCGCCACCGCCGGGCGGCCCCGCCGCCCTCTGACGGAACGCCCTCCTGACCGCCGGTGCGCCCCTCCCCCCAGCGGACCCGGATCTCCGGGCCCCGCCATTTCGCACCACCGATCCCCACCCCCACCGAATTCACACCAGGACGGCTTCCACGCACTCCCCCGACTTCCTTCGTGAAAGGGACCAGCGTCATGTCTGTTGGCATTCACCACTTGAGAACGTTCCTCATGGCGATCGACGAGGGCAGCATCTCGAAGGCCGCCACCCGGTTGCACATGGCCCAGTCCGCGGTGTCCCGCAGGCTCGCGGAGCTGGAACGCCACGTGAAGCAACCCCTGCTGGAGCGCTCCGCGGAAGGGGTGCAGCCCACGGTGGCCGGGAAGATGTTCTGCGCCAAGGCCGACGCCGCCGTCACCGCGTTCGACGACGCCATGTGCTCGGACCTGCACCAGGTGCGCGCCCTGCGCGTCGGGTACGCCTGGTCCGCCGCCGGCGTGTACACCAGCGAGATACTGCGCCGGTGGCAGGAGATGAACCCGGACGTGCTGGTGCGCCTGAAGCGGGTCGACGACCCCGCGGGCGGGCTCACCAGCGGCCTGTCGGACGTGGCCATCATGCGCACCCACGCCCGGCGCCGGAGCCTCCACGAGGAACTCCTCGTGAGGGAGCCCCGGGTCGTCGCCGTGTCGGTGGACAACCCGCTCACCGAGAGGGACGAGATCCGGCTGCCGGACCTCGCCGACTACCCGCTGGTGATCAACTCGTTCTCGGGCACCACCAACCTCGACCTGTGGCAGGACGGCAGGCAACCCGTGGTGGCGGTGGAGGTGGACACCATCGACGACTGGCAGACCTACATCGCCGCCGGTGTCGGGATCGGCGTGACCCCGGCCTCCACCGCCTGGATGCACCCGCACGCGGAGATCAGATACCTCCCCATTCGCGACGCCCCACCCGTGCCGGTCTACCTGGTCTGGGCGTCCAACAATCAGCATCCGGCGCTGCGCTCCTTCATCCGGCTGGCGCGGAACGTGGTGGCGGAGGTCACCGAGTAACCGGGGGCCGGGGCCCCGCGCCGCCCACCGGCCCCGGCGTCCCCGCCCGCCGACGGGCGGCGGGTGCCGGGTCCGCCGCGGTCAGACCTCCGACTTGGAGAGCTCCGACTCGGAGGGCTCCACCGGTACGGCCGCGTCGGCCCCGGGCTCGTCGCCCCCGATGATGCCGACGTGTCGCAGCACGACGGCGGAGAGGAACGACAGCACCAGGGTGCACACCGCGGCGACGAGCATCGCGGTGTTCAGCCCGGAGGTGGCCGCCTCCTTGGCCTGGTCGAGCCAGCCCTCGGGCATCCGGTGTGCCGACGAGGCCGCGCCGGCGAGGCTGTCGCCCGCCACGTCGGCCACCTCGGACGGCGTACCGGCGGGGATCTGGTCGTCGATCCGGTTGCGGTAGACCGCGGTGGCCAGGCTGCCCAGGATCGCCACGCCCAGGGCGAGGCCGAGCTCCTGCACGGTCTCCGACATCGCCGAGGCCGAACCGGCCTTCTCCGGCGGCGCGGCCCCGACCACCAGGTCCGTGCCCAGGGCCGCGATCGCCCCCAGTCCGAGGTAGACGAGGCCGAAACCGATCACCATCAGGGCGATGCCGCCCGAGGCGTCGACCAGGGTGAGCAGCACGTACCCGACCATGGACAGCGCCAGGGTGGCGGCCACCACGATCCCCGGCGGCACACGGCGCGCGACCAGCGGCGCCCCGATCGCGGCCAGGAACATCAGCAGCGCGGGCGGCCCCATCCACAGGCCCGCCTCGACGGGGGGCAGCTCCTCCACGAGCTGGAGCTGCTGGGTGATCAGCAGCATCGAGCCGCCGACGCCCACGAGACCGACGAGCAGGACGCTCAGCGCGGCGCTGAACGTGCGGTTGGTGAAGAGGCGCACGTCGAGCAGCGGGCTCGCCAGCCGGCCCTGACGCCGCACGAACAGCACCCCGAAGACCAGGCCGATCACCGTGGCGGCGATCGTGGGAACGTCGAAGCCGTCCTTGGCGAACCGCTTCACCGCGTAGATCACCGGCAGGATCGCGATCAGCGACAGCGCGACGCTGAGCAGGTCGAACCGGCCGCTGTGCGGCGCCCGGTACTCGGGGATCAGGACCGGCGCGGCCACCAGCAGCACGACCGCGACCGGGACGGCGAGGAGGAACGCCGAACCCCACCAGAAGTGGTCCAGCATCACGCCGCCGACCACCGGCCCGAGCGCCATGCCGAGCGCGAAGCTCGTCGCCCAGACGCCGATGGCCAGTGAGCGCTGGCGCTGGTCGGTGAACATGTTGCTGATCAGCGCCAGGGTGGACGGCATCAGCGTGGCACCGGCGATCCCCAGCGCCGCGCGCGCGGCGATGAGCATCTCGGCGCTGGTGGAGTAGGCGGCCAGCACGGAGACGGCCCCGAAGGCGGCGGCACCGAGCATCAGCAGCTTGCGGCGGCCGATCCGGTCGCCCAGCGTGCCCATGGTGATCAGGAAGCCGGCGATCAGGAAGCCGTAGGCGTCCATGATCCACAGCTCTTCGGTACCGCTCGGGCGCAGGTCCTCCGCCAGCGACGGGAGGGTGAGGTACAGCACGGTGACGTCGAGGCCCAGCAGCACGGTGGGCAGCGAGAGGACGGCCAGGCCTCCCCACTCCCGCGCCCCGGCCCTGCGTACGGTCGTTGTGCTCATGGCACTCCCCTGCGTTTCGAGTTCGAGAACGTGCCCCGCCACCATGCCGGTCGTCACGCACGATTTCCTGACGGTCGCTCGGCTATACACTGCGACCATGCGTTACGGGGTGCTCGGCCCGCTGGCCGTCTGGGACGCCGAGGGGCGGCCGATCAAGGTCCCCGAAGCGAAAGTGCGCGCCCTGCTGGCGAACCTGCTGATCCACGGGGGCGGACCGGTCCCGGCGGACCGCCTGATCGACGACCTGTGGGCGGGCAACCCGCCGGGCGGGTCGGCCAACACGTTGCAGACCAAGGTCTCCCAGCTCCGCCGCGTGCTCGGGCGGGACCAGGTGGTCCGCGAGCCCGCCGGCTACCGGCTGCTGCTCGCGGACGGCGTGGTGGACGCGCTGCGGTTCCAGGAACTGGCCGAGCGCGCCCGCGCCCAGGAGGAGCCGGCGGTGAAGGGGGACCTGTTCGCCGACGCGCTCGCGTTGTGGCGGGGCCCGGCCTACGCCGATGTGGCCGAGTCCCTGTTCGCCCGCGGTGAGATCGCCCGGCTGGAGGAGCTGCGCCTCTCCGTCGTCGAGGACCAGGCCGAGGTGCGGCTGACGCTGGGCGAGCACACGTCGCTGGCGGCGGAGCTGGGAGAACTCGTATCGCGGCATCCGCTGCGCGAACGACTGCGCATGGTCCACATGCGCGCCCTGTACCGGGCCGGGCGGCAGGGCGACGCGCTGCAGAGCTTCCAGGAACTGCGGCGCCAGCTGGCGGAGGAGCTGGGGGCGTCGCCCGGTCCGGCGATCTCCGCGCTGCACGAGGCGATCCTGCGCCAGGAGCCGCGGCTGGCCGCGCCCGCCGTCGCGCCGCTGTCGTGCCGTACCAACCTGCCCGCGCCGCTGACCCCGCTGATCGGCCGACGGAAGGCGGTGGACCAGGTGCGGGCGCGGCTGGGCCCGGGTGCGGACACCCGCCTCGTCACGCTCACCGGTCTGGGCGGAGTGGGCAAGACGCGGCTGGCGATCGCCGCGGCGCGCGACATGGCCGAACGATTCACCGACGGCGTGTGGCTGGTCGAACTGGCCGGTCTGGGAGCCGCGTCCACCCCGGACGACATCGCCGAGCGGGTCATCACGACGCTGGGCCTGTGCGACACCGCGGCGACCGAGCCGGACCTCGACGACCTGGTGGGCTGGCTGTGCCAGGCGGTGGCCGACAAGCACCTGCTGATCCTGCTGGACAACTGCGAGCACCTCGTCGAGCCGGTCGCCGTGCTCGCCGGTGCCGTCCTGTCGGCGGTGCCCGCGGGGCACCTGCTGGTCACCAGTCAGGAAGCCCTCGACATCCCCGGCGAGGTGGTGCATCCGGTGCCCCCGCTGGCGCTGCCGGAGCACACCGACCCGGAGGTGGTCGCCCGGTCCAGCGCCGTCGAGCTGTTCGTGGCGCGGGCGGCGGCGGCGGCGCCCGGCTTCGCCCTCGACGCGGACAACGCGGCTGCCGTCTCCGCCATCTGCCGCCGCCTCGACGGCATCCCGCTCGCCCTGGAACTCGTGGCGCCCCGATTGCGCGCGCTGAGCCCGGCCGAGCTCGCCGCCTCCCTGGACGACCGGTTCACCCCGCCCGACGTCCGGGTGCGGGGGCTCCCGGCCCGGCAGCAGACGCTGCGGAGCATGCTCGACTGGAGCTGGCAGCTGCTGACCGCGGACGAGCGGACCGTGCTGCGGCGCCTCGCCGTGCACGCGGACGGCTGCACCCTGCCGTCCGCCGAGGCGGTCTGCGCCGACCGGGACCTGAGCGCCGAGCGGGTGCCCGACCTGCTGTCCCGGCTGGTGGACCGCTCGCTGGTGGTCCGTGAGGCGAACCGGTTCCGGTTGCTGGAGTCGGTGGCCGCGTACTGCGCCGAACGGCTGGCGGAGTCGGGCGAGGAGACTGCCGTCCGGGCGCGGTTCGTACGGTGCTACACCGAGTTGGCCGAGCGGGAGAGCGAGCGGCTGCGCGGCCCGGACCAGCGGCGCTGCCTGGAGCGCCTGGACGCGGAAACGGTCAACCTGCGCCGCGCCCTCGACCTCGCGGTCGCCGGGGACGCCGCCGGATGCGCGGTACGGCTGGTGAACGCGCTGACGTGGTACTGGTTCCTGCGCGGGCGGCTCACCGAGGCCCGCAGGTCGCTCCAGGCCGCGCTGGCCGCCGACGGCGGGGCCGCCCCGGCCGCGCGCCTGGCGGCGCGGGCCTGGCTGACCGGCATCGAGCTGCGCACGTCGTCGACCGGCACGACACCGGTCCCGGCGGGTGAGGACCCGACGGCCGGCGTCGACCAGCCCGTGCTGCGGGCCCGGTTGCAGTGGTTCGTCGGCACCGGTCTGACCGGCCACGGGCACCACCGCGAGGGGCGGCGGCTGGTGGAGGCGAGCCTGGCCGGCGCGCGCGCCGCCGGGGACCGCTGGGGCGAGGCCGCGGCGCTGGTCGAGCTGGCGGGCCACGCCCCGGCCCGGGGCGAGTCCCACGCGGAGCTGGGGGCCGCGCTGTTCCACGAGGTCGGCGACCGCTGGGGCCAGCTCCGGGCCACCCGGGCCCTGGCGCTCACGGCCGAACGCGACGGCGACCACGCGCGGACGGAGCGGCTGCACCGGGAGGGCCTCGTGGTGGCCGAGGAACTCGGGCTGTGGACCGAGGTCGTCGAGGCGCTGACCTGGCTCGGCAAGACCGCCCTGGCGGGCGGCCACGCCCGGCGGGCGACGGAACTGTACGAGCGGGCGCTGTCCGTGTCGGCCGAACGGGCCTACAGCCGGGGCGAGGTCCGTGCCGAGATCGGCCTGGGGCTCGCCGCACGTCTCCGCGGCGACCGGGAGGCCGCCAGACGCCACCTGAACCGGGCGCTGGCCAAGAGCCACTCCTCGGGCCACGCCGCCGACGCCGCGGCCGCGCTGGCGGAGCTGGACCTCGTCGCCCGGGCCTGACCGGGCCCGTGCGCTGCCCCTCCACCGGGACGGGTGGCGGGGCCCGCCGGGCCCGGCGGGCCCCGCGACCGGCGCGCGGCCGTCGTGATCGCGCTGACGCGGCCCTCGTGACCCCACCGGCACGACCGTCGTGTCCCCGCCCGCACGACCGTCGTGTCCCCACCGGCGCGGTCGTCGCGTCCGCGGCCGGCGGCGGGGCGCCGGCCGGTCCACCCCACCCGTACGGAGCCGTGCTCCCACGGCCGGCGCTCCACGCCCCGGCGCCCGCACGCGGACGGACCCCGACCGCACCGGCCCGCACCGCGCGGGACGCGGTCCCGATCCTCGCGCGGCACGGCGGCCGGGCCCCTACGCATTCACCTGAATGCCCTACTCGATCACGTAGTAGCCGCATGAAACACCTCTCATCTAGCCTGACCGGAGCCGTTGTTTATTCGCGTACGAATGACAGGCGAAGGAGCGGAATTCAGTGGGGATGGCAGCTGAATCCAAGGCCCTCGAATTGACCGGCTACCAGCGCGACATCTGGGCGGCCGAAGCGCGCACACCAGGGAATTGCCAATTCAACGTACTGGTCCACGAGCGGCTGGAGGGCGCCGTGGACCGGGAACTGCTCGGCGCGTGCCTGGTCCGTGCGGTGCGCGAGCACGACGCCTTCCGGTTGCGGTTCGGCGAGGACGGCGAGGGGGTCCCCCGTGTCTGGCCCGCCTCCGACGCGCCGGAGGAGTGGACGCCGTCGTACGAGAGCGTCGACCTCTCCGGTGAGCCGGATCCCGCCGACGCCGTGCGGATCTGGTGCGAACAGGAGCTGGGCCGGCCGCTGGACGTCCGGGGCGGGACGTTGTTCCGGGCCGCTGTGCTCATCGAGGGGCCGGCCGCCGTCCACCTCGTCCTGACCTCGCACCACATCGTGACCGACGCCTGGGCGCTGAACACGATGACCTTGCGGATCCTTTCCGACTACCGTGCCCGCGCGGCGGGGCGAAATGACGCTCCGGCCGACCGGGAAAACGCGGCGGCTCCGGCGCGGCAGGCCGATTCGCCTTCGTACTGGAAATCCATTCAGGAGTTCAACGCGCCGTCCGACGACGCGGACAGCGAAAACGACCGCGCCTTCTACCGGAAATACCTGGCGGGGGTCGCGCCCGCGCTCTTCTCGCGTTCCGGAACGACGCCGCCCGGCCGCGGCCGGTACTCCTTCTCCGTCGACGAGGCGCTCGTCGGGCGCATCCTCGACGCCGGGGCCTCCCCCTTCGCCTACCTGCTCTCGGCGTTCGCGGTGTGCCTCGGGCGGATCCACCAGGAGAACGAGGTCGTGCTCGGCGTGCCCTTCCTGAACCGCCGGACCGACGAGGAGCGCGCGACCGTCGGTCAGTTCGCCAACAACCTGCCGCTGCGCATCCCGGTGGAGGGCGACCCGTCCCTGGTCGACCTCGCCGAACGCGTCCGCGCGCTGGTCGACGAGCTCAAGGAGCACGAGCGGCTCCCGTTCGGCGAGATCCTCCGGGAGGCGCCCGCGCGGGGTGCCGACAGCCGCCGGCTGTTCGACGTCACCGTCTCCTACCTGCGCTTCCCCCGGCCCGCGGAGATCCCGGGAGTGGCCCGGACCACCACCGTCATGGCCCCGGTCCACGCCGCCAACGCCCTGTCCGTCATGGTGCAGGCGTTCGAGGACGAGCCCGGTCTGCGCGTCGACCTGGACTACGCCGACGACGTGTTCGACGGGCACCTCACCGCGGAGGCGCTGGCCGGGCACGTCGAGCAGCTCCTGCGCCGCGGCCTCGACCTGCGGGACCTGCCGGTCGCGGAGCTCCCCATGCTGACCGACGACGAGTACGAGGACATCGTGCGGCGCCGCCAGGGCGCCCTGGTGCCCTACCCGCGGGAGAAGACGCTGCACCAGCTCTTCGCCGAGCAGGCGGCGCGCACCCCGGACCTGACGGCCGTGGTCGACGACGGCTCCGGCACCACGCTGACCTTCGCCGAGCTCGACCGGCTGTCCAACCAGGTGGCGCGGGCCCTGCGCGAGCGGGGGGTCGGCCCCGGCGAACGCGTCGCCATCCTCGCGGAGCGCGGCCCGGAGCTGCTCCCCGGCCTCCTCGGCATCCTCAAGGCGGGCGGCGCCTACGTGCCCGTCGACCCCGGCTACCCGTCCGCGCGGATCCGGCTGCTCCTGGAGGACTGCCGGGCGAAGCTGGTCCTGCGCGGCGGGAGCGGCGGCGAGGAGCCGCCCACCGACGCCCCGGTGCTCCGGATCTCCGACCTGTACCGCGGTTCCGCCGAGCCGCTCGGCCGGACCTCGCGCTCCGACGACGTCGCCTACGTCATCTACACCTCCGGTTCCACCGGCCGCCCCAAGGGCGTCATGGTCGAGCACCACGCCGTGGGCAACCGGCTGATGTGGATGCAGCGCCGCTACCCGATCGGTCCGGGCGACACGCTGCTCCAGAAGACGCCCATCTCGTTCGACGTCTCCGTGTGGGAGCTGCTGTGGTGGGCCGTCCAGGGCGCCCGGGTGGTGCTGCTGCCGCCGGGCGGGGAGAAGGACCCCGAGCAGCTCGCGCGCGTCATACGCGAACACCGGGTGAGCGTGATCCACTTCGTGCCCTCGATGCTCGGCCCGTTCCTCGACCTGCTGGAGGACGGCCCGGACCGCCTCGGCGGCGCCGGCTCGCTGCGCTCCGTCTTCTGCAGCGGCGAAGCGCTGCCGCCGGAGCGGGTCGCCCAGTTCAACCGGATCTTCGGTGACGGCGACGCGCCCCGCCTGGTCAACCTCTACGGCCCCACCGAAGCCGCGGTCGACGTGACCTACTTCGACTGCCCGCCCGCGTCCCACGGGCCGGTCACCCGCGTGCCCATCGGCCGCCCGGTGGAGAACACCACGCTCTACGTGCTCGACCGGCACGGCCGCCTCCAGCCCGTCGGCGTTCCGGGCGAGCTGCACATCGGCGGTGTCCAGGTCGCCCGCGGTTACCTCAACCGCCCCGAACTCACCGCCGAGCGCTTCGTCGAGGACCCCTTCAGCCCCGGTGGCCGCCTCTACCGCACCGGGGACCTGGCCCGCCTGCTCGCCGACGGCACCATCGAGTACCTGGGCCGGTCCGACGACCAGGTGAAGATCCGCGGCAACCGGGTCGAACTGGGCGAGGTGCAGAACGCGCTGGTCGCCCTGGACGGCATCCGCGACGCCGTGGTCGTCGACCACCGGCCCGGCGGCGGGCGGGGCCCGGTCCTCGTCGCCTACTGCACGGCCGACGGCGACCTCGACCCGGGCCGCCTGCGGTCGGCCCTCGGCGACGTGCTGCCCGGCTACATGATCCCGTCGTACTTCGAACGGCTCGACCGCCTCCCCCTCACCCCCAACGGCAAGGTCGACCGCAAGGCGCTGCCCGCCCCGTCGATCGGCGCGCCCGACGACGGGGACGACGCGCCGCGCAACACCCACGAGGCCGTGCTCGCCGACATCTGGGCGCAGGTGCTCGGCACCGACCGGGTCGGCGTCCACACGGACTACTTCGTGATCGGCGGCGACTCGATCAGCATGCTCCGGGTGCGGGCGCTGGCGGAGAAGGCCGGCATCCGGTTCACGATGGACGACTTCGTCCGCAACCCCACCGTGGCGGCCCTGGCGGAGTGCGCCGAGATCTCGGCGGCCGCGGGGCCCGACGACCGGACCGCCTCCGCCGCGCTGCGCCCCTTCGGCCTGGTCTCCCACGTGGACCGGGCCCGCCTGGAGACGTACGAGGACGCCTACCCGGTCACCCGGCTCCAGCTCGGCCTGCTGTTCCACAGCCGCGAGAAGCAGGACTCGGCGACGTACAAGGACGTCTTCCGGTACAGCCTGGCCATGCCGTGGGAGGAGGCGGCGTTCCGGACGGCCTTCGACCGCCTCGTCCGGCGCCATCCGGTGCTGCGGTCGTCGTTCGCCCTCGCCGGGTACTCCGAGCCGCTCCAGATCGTCCACTCCACCGTCGAGGGCGGGCTGGACGTCGACGACCTGCGGGGCGCGTCCGTCGAGGGGGCCGAGGCCGCCATCGGCGAGCACGTCGCGCAGCGGCGCCGGTACGACTACCGGTTCGACCGGGCGCCGCTGTACCACTTCCGCGCGTTCGTCCTGCCCGACACGGTCGAGCTGGTCTTCAGCTTCCACCACGCCATCCTCGACGGCGGCAGCGTCGCCAACCTCGTGTCCGAGCTCCTGCGGGACTACGGGCACCTGCTGGGGCTGGACCTGGAGCCGGTACCGGACGTCGTGCCGCCCTCGGCCGCGCTGCACGTCGCCGAGGAGCGCGCGGCCATCGACGCGGAGGCGAGCCGGGCCTACTGGCGGGCCGAGCTCGCCGGCGCGACGCAGCCGCACCTGGAGAGCTTCCGCCCCCACGAGGCGCCCGGGACGGACGAGCGGACGGAGTACGACCTGCGGTTGCCCGCCGACCTCGCCGAGGCCGTGCGCGCCACCGCCCGCGACCGGCGGGTTCCGGTGAAGGCGGTCCTGTTCGCCGCGCACGTCCTGCTGCTGCGCGCCTTCTCCGGGCAGACGGACGTCACCACCGGTCTGGTGACCCACGGCAGGCCGGACGTCGACGGCGCCGAGCGCACCTGTGGCCTCTTCCTCAACACCCTGCCCCTGCGGCTCACCGCGGAGGCGGACGCGTGGTTCGACGTCGTGCGGCACGTGGTGGACCGGGAACGGGAGAGCTACCCGCACCGGCGGGTGCCGCTCGCGGTCATCCAGGACGATCTCGGCCGTCCGTCACTGGTCGACACCTTGTTCAACTTCATCCACTTCCGTCAGCTCGGTGAGGTCTTCCGGACGCCGGGGATCGACGACCGCGGCTTCGCGGTCTGGGAGGAGACCAACTTCTCCCTGGTCGTCAACGCCATGGTCGACCCGGTGGACGAGGGCATCCGGCTTCGCCTGGACTTTTCCGGCCGGACGTTCACCCCCGCGCAGGGGCGGCTGTACACCGACGCGTACGTCCGGATCCTGCGCGAGATCGCCGAGCACCCGGACGACGCCGTCGAGTTCGGTTTCCTCGCCCCCGCCCCCCGGGCCCCGCGGACCGAGCGGCCCCGCACGAACGTGGTGCGCGCCTTCGAGGCCCAGGCGCGCCGCTCGCCGCAGGCGGAGGCGGTCGTCTCCGACGGCCTGACGTGGACCTACGCGGAGCTGGACCGGATCGCCACCCGGGTCGCCGCCGGCCTGCTGGACGCCGGTGTGCGCCCCGGCGACCGCGTGGGCATCGCCATGGGGCGGTCGCCGCAGACCGTCGCCGCGATGCTGGGCACCGCGAAGGCCGGGTGCTCGACCATGCCGCTGGACACCGCCTATCCGGTGGACCGGCTGCGGGCCATGATCGAGCAGGGCGGGCCGGCCTGCGTCGTCGTCGACGCCGAGCACCGGGACCTCCTGGAGCCCAGGGTCCGGATGGTCTCCTACGACTCGCTGGCCGACACCGACCGCACGGCCGAGCTGCCGGAGATCTCCGAGGACGACGAGGTGTACCTGCTGTTCACCTCGGGCTCCACGGGACGGCCGAAGGGCGTGTCGGCGCCGCACCGCTCGATGTCCAACCTGGTGGCCTGGCAGAACGGGATCCCCAGCACCGCCGAGGGCGGCCGGACCCTGCAGTACGCCCCGCTCAGCTTCGACGTCTCGTTCCAGGAGCTGTACTCCACGCTGTGCGGCGGCGGCACGCTGGTCGTCATCGAGGAGGAGCTGCGGCGGGACATGCCCGGACTGCTGCGGCTGATGGACCGGGAGCGCGTGGAGCGCATGCACCTGCCCTACGTGGCCCTCCAGCAACTGGCGGAGGCGTCCAACGCCCTCGGCCTGGTGCCGCGGAGCCTGCGCGTGCTGTGCTCCTCGGGCGAGCAGTTCCGGATGACGGACGAGATCCGCCGCTTCTGCGCCTCCCTGAAGGACCTCGTGCTCGACAACCACTACGGTCCCACCGAGACCCACGCCGCGGCGTTCTACGAGATGACCGGCGAGCCGGGGACCTTCCCCGCGCTGCCTCCGGTCGGGCAGCCCATCCACGGGGCCCGGCTGCTGGTCCTGGACACGGGGATGCGCCCGGTCCCGGTCGGGTGCCGGGGCGAGATCTACATCGGCGGAGCCGGTCTGGCCAGCGGCTACGCCGGGCGGCCGGACCTGACGGAAGAACGGTTCGTGCCCGACCCGGCCGGGGACGGGCTGCTCTACCGGACCGGTGACGTCGGCATGGTGCTGCCCGACGGGAACGTGGTCTGCCTCGGCCGCGCCGACCGGCAGGTCAAGATCCGCGGCTACCGGGTCGAACCGGCGGAGGTCGAGCTGGTCGCCGCCGAGGCCGCGGCGGGCGACCCCGACGCGATCACCGACATCGCCGTGGTCGCCCGGCGCAACGCGGCCGGCGACGCCTTCCTCGCGGCCTTCCTGGTCGGCGACGCCGAGCGCGCGGACCTGGACGGGCTGCGGCGGCACCTGCGCGCGAAGCTGCCGGAGTACATGGTGCCCACGCACTTCGCCTGGCTGCCCGCCGTCCCGCTCACGCCGAACGGCAAGCGCGACGAGGCCGCGCTGCGCGAGATGCCGCTGGCCCACGAGGAGCGGACCGGCCGCGTCGCCCCGCGGGACGCCCACGAGCGGGCCCTCGCGGAGATGCTGGCCGACCTGCTCCAGATCCCCGAGGTGGGCGTGCACGACAACCTGTTCGACCTCGGCGCCACCTCGATCACGGCGATGCGCCTCGTCGTCCTCATGGAGGAACGGTTCGGCACCGTGGTTCCGCTGTCGGACTTCATCGTGGCGCCGACCGTGGCCGAGCTGGCCGAACGGCTCCGCTCGGCGGGCACCGCGACGACCGGGTTCGACCCGCTGGTGGCGATCCGGCCGCAGGGCACCCGGCCCCCGCTGTTCTTCGCGCACCCCATGGGCGGCAACGTGCTGTGCTACATGCCGTTCGCCAAGCACCTGCCGGAGGACCAGCCCTTCTACGCCTTCCAGGCGGCCGGGGCGGACGTCGGCACGGAACCGGTGCGCGGCATCGAGCGGCTCGCGGCCAACTACATCGAGGCGATGCGCCGGGTCCAGCCGACCGGGCCGTACCACATCGGCGGCTGGTCCTTCGGCGGGTTCGTCGCCTTCGAGATGGCCCGCCAGCTCCACGCCGCCGGGGAGAGCGTCGGGTCGCTGATCCTGCTGGACACGACGGCGCTCAACCCGGGGCGGCGGCCGTGGACCGACGACGAGGCCCTGCTCGGCTGGTTCTTCTGGGAGCTGCTCTGGCTCCAGCACGGCAGCGCCACGGCCGGGGACCTCCTGCCGCCCGGCCTGACCACGCTGGACGAGAAGTTCGCGTTCATGACCAAGCTGGCCATCGACGAGGGCGTGCTGCCCGCGGGCAGCGGCGACGCCGTCGTACGCCGGCTGTTCCGGGTCTACGAGGCGAACTGGCGCGCGGCCTTCGCCTACCGGCCCGGCGTCGTGGACTACGACATGGTGCTCATCCGGGCCCGCGATCCGCTGCCCGGCGTCCTGCTGGAGATGCACACCGCCATCGACAGCATGCACGCCGACCCGACCAACGGATGGCGGGAGCGGACCGCCGGCCGCCTCTCGGTGGTCGAGGTCGAGGGCGACCACCTCACGATCATGGAGGAACCGCGCGTGTCCGACATCGTCGGCACGGTGCTCGGGACCATCCGACTCCAGACGAGCGAAAGCGGGCAGCGCTGACATGAATGGGACAAGGACGGCCATCGTCGTCGGTGCGGGCATCGGCGGACTGACCACGGCCATCGCGCTGCGGCGCGTGGGCTTCGACGTGGAGGTGTTCGAACGGGCCCCCGAGCTCAGGGCCGCCGGGTTCGGCCTCTCCGTGATGAGCAACGCCACGGCGGCGCTCGCCACCCTCGACATCGACCTCGGCCTGGAGAAGCGCGGCCGGGTGATGGAGACGTACCACGTCAAGGACTGGAAGGGCAGGCTGATCCGGGAGTTCCCCTTCCCCGAGATCACCCGGCGCATCGGCGTCCCCTGCGTGTGCATCAGCCGGGCCGACCTGCTGGCCGCGCTCCTCGACGAGGCGGCGGACGTGCCCATCAGGCTGAACGCCGCCGCGGAGCGGTTCGAGGTGGCCGGCGACCGGGCACGGGTGCGCTTCACCGACGGGCAGTGGGCCGAGGCCGACCTCCTGGTCGGCGCCGACGGGTTCAACTCGGCCATCCGCCGGCAGCTCACCGGGCCGAACGAGCCCGTCCGCGACAGCGGGTACATCGCCTGGCTGGGCATCACCGAGTACAGCCACCCGCGGTTCGCGCCCGGCTCCGTGGTGCACCTGTGGGGCGACGGGATGCGGTTCGGCCTGGTCGACATCGGCCGGGGGCGCCTCTACTGGTGGGGCACGAAGAACATGCCGTTCGAGGAGTCCAGCACCTGGAGCGGGGGCAAGGCCGGGGTGCTCGCCGCCTACTCCGGCTGGCCCGACGAGGTCCGGGAGGCGATCCGGGTGACGCCGCCCGAGGACCTGCTGACGCTGAACACCAAGGACCGCCCGTTCCTCCAGCCCTGGGGCACCGGCCCGGTGACCCTGCTCGGGGACGCCGCCCACCCGATGCTCACCAGCCTCGGCCAGGGCTCGGCCATGGCGATGGAGGACGCCGCCGTCCTGGCGCAGCACCTACAGCACGCCCCGGACGTGCCGAGCGGGCTGCGCGGCTACGAGGCCGCGCGGTACGACCGGACCCGGATGATCGTGGAAGCCACCCGGTCGATCAGCGACTTCGAGCAGTCGCAGGGGCCCGTGCGCCGGAGGGTCCGCGACGGGTACTTCCGGTGGATGTCGCACCGGAACCTGGTCGGCAAGCTCGAACCCGCCCTGACCTTCCCGGGCGCGGGCCTCCTCCCCGACGTGGACGAAGGGACGAACCGATGACGGGACGGACGGTGCGCGGGGGCCTTCCGGCGAGGAGGCGCCTCCCGGCGCACGGAGCGGTCGTCGTCACCGGCGCCTCGTCGGGGCTGGGCCGGGAGTGCGCCCTTGAGTTGGAGAGCCGCGGCTTCCACGTCCTCGCGGGGGTCCGGCGGAGCGAGGACGGGGAGAAACTGCTCGCCGAGTCGCTGTACGGCCGGCTCCGCCCCGTCCCCATCGACATCACCGACGACGCGTCGGTGCGGGCCTCGGCCGAGCTCGCCGCACGCGAGTACGGCGGGCTGCGGGGCCTGGTGAACAACGCGGGCATCTGCGTCCCCGGCCCCCTGGAGTGCGTGGACAGCGACCAGTTCCGCCGGCAGCTCGACGTCAACGTGGTCGGGCACCTCGGGATGGTCCGCGCCCACCTGCCGCTGCTGCGCCAGTCGCGGGGGCGGGTCGTCAACGTCACCTCCGGCCTCGGCAAGGCCGCCGTCCCGTTCCTCGGCGCCTACTCCGCGGCGCAGTTCGCCAAGGAGGCGCTGAGCGACGCCCTCCGGCGCGAACTGGCGCCCACCGGCGTGCGCGTGTCGATCGTGGCGCCGGGCGCCATCCTCACGCCGATCTGGAACAAGGTGTCCGAGGCGGGCGACCGGGTGCTGAGCGACGCGCCCCCCGCGGTGGCCGAGCTCTACCGGTCCGCCTTCGGGGCGTTCATGGAGGGCAACGGGCAGCAGGCCCTGGCGAGCAGGACCACGCCCGAGGACTTCGTCCGCGCGGTCGTCCGCGCCCTGACCGACGTACGCCCCCGAACCCGGTACTGGGTCGGCGCGGACGCGCGCAGCATGGGCCGCTGGGCGCGGCTGCTCCCCGACGCCCTGCTGGACCGCCGGTTCAGCGGGATCACCGCTTCCGTGGGGGCGCCCGACCCGGTGGACCGGCGGCAGGGGTAGCCGCCCGGCCGGGGCCGACTGCGCATTCGAGTAGTACCGAATGGATTCGCTGGACGCGCCCCGGCCCCCTGGATAGCGTACGCAGCGTCGAGTTCACGAAGAAACGTCGACCGAATAATTCACGGCTGAAACCCCGCCGACAAAGCTCCTCCCGCCGGAAATTCCGCGAAGAACACCTGCCCCCTTCACACCCAGGGAAGAAGGAATGGTCACGGAGCGAGAGTTCAAGGATTTCATGGCCGATGTCTGCACCCCGGTGGCGGTGGTCACGGCGATGGCGGACGGTCGGCCCCACGGCACGACGGTCGGTTCGCTCGCCTCGCTGTCCCTGCGTCCGCCCATGGTGACCATCGCACTGGACCACCGCTCCGCCCTGCTGCCGAAGATCCGGCGGACCGGCCGGTTCGGCGTGAACCTGCTCGGTGCCGGGCAGGCCGCCGTCGCGGGAGCGTTCGCCTCCCCGGTCGCCGACCGGTTCGCCGAAGTCGAGTGGTACGTGGACGAGGGGCTGCCGCGGCTGCGGGACGCGCCGGGCTGGCTCGTGTGCCTCCCGAAGCGGTTCGTCACCGGCGGGGACCATCTGCTGTTACTCAGTCTGGTGGCCCGCGTCTCCGGCGCGCGGGCCGCCGCGCCCCTCGTCTACGGCCGCCGGATGTTCGGGACGCACTCCGCCTTCGCGGACCGGCAGAACACTTCCATCACCGACCAGATAGCGGCGTTCGCCCGCTGATATGGAGAATTCCATGACCGTCACCCCAGAAGAAAAGTCCCCTGTTTCTCCGGCGTCGTCCGACCTGCTCCGCAGCGCGCGCGAACTGGTTCCGCTCCTCGCCCGCAACGCCGAACAGGCGGAGCGCGACCGCAGGCTTTCCGAGGAAACCGTGAAGTCCCTCGTGGGCGCCGGCATGTTCAAGCTGGCCGTGCCCAAGCGGTACGGCGGCCACGAGGCGTCCCTGCGCACCCTGATCGACGTGTCCGCGGTCCTCGCCGAGGGGGACGGCAGCAGTTCGTGGGTGGTCTCGGTCTGCAACTCGGTGGCGTGGGTCGTCAGCCTCTTCCCCGAGCAGGCCCAGGACGAGGTGTTCAAGGCCGACCCGGAGGCGAAGGTGTCCGGTGTGCTCACGCCGAGCGCCACCGCCCACCGCGTCGAGGGCGGCTTCCGGGTCTCGGGCCGGTGGCACTACGCCTCCGGTGCCTGGCACGCCGACTGGGCCCTCATCGGCTTCCCCGTCCCGGACTCCACCGGACAGATCGTCGACCAGGGCATGGCGCTGGTGCCCGCCACCGACTACACGGTGGAGGAGAGCTGGTTCGTCGCGGGCATGCGCGCCACCGGCAGCAACTGCCTGGTGGCCGAGGACATCTTCGTACCGGAGCACCGGGTCCTGTCGGTGCCGAAGGCGATGGCGGGCGAATACCCGCCCCAGCGGTCCGGCGGCAGCCTGCCCCGCGCGGCCATCGCGCAGTTCCTCACCGGGGCCCCGCTGGTGGCCCCGCAGCTGGGTCTGGGCCGCGCGGCGCTGGAACTGGTCAAGGCCAGGTCCGCCGCCAAGGCCATCACGTTCACCTTCTTCGAGAAGCAGCGCGATTCGGCGGCCTTCCAGCTCCAGCTCGCGAAGGCGACACAGAAGATCGACAGCGCGCACCTGCACGTCCGGCGCGCGGCCGACGACATCGACGCGGCGGCGGCGCGCGGCGAGGCCCTGGACCCGCTGAGCCGGCTCCGGGCGCGGGCGGACCTCAGCGGCGCGGTCGGGCACGTCACCGAGGCGATCGACCTCCTGCTGACCGCGCACGGCGCGGGCAGCTTCGCCGACGCCAACCCGCTCCAGCGGATCTGGCGGGACTCGGCCGTGGGCGCCCGGCACGCCATCCTCCAGCCCCAGATGATCGAGGAAATGTACGGCAAGGCCCTGCTGGGCGTCGAGGAGCAGATCTCTCCGCTCGTGTGACGCGGAGACCACAGAGAGGAGACGGCCATGGCCGCGCACGCGTACGACACGAAGCGGGCGAACTGGCAGCAGTTCGCCGACACCCGCATCTACATCGGTGACCTGGCCGACGACGGGGTCCCGAAGTCGATGGGCGCCGGATACGCCTGCCTGCACCCCGGCGACGTCATGGAGTGGGTGCCCAGCTACGACGAGTTCATCGTCGTCCTGTCCGGGCGGTTCGCCGTGGACTTCGAGGGCGGCTCGGTGACCGCCGGCCCGCACGAGATGGTGTGGGTGGAGAAGGGCGACCCGGTCACGTTCCGGGCCGACGGGGAGGAGGTCCTGCTCGCCTTCGGCACCAACCCGCCGTGGCAGACCACCCCGGAGACCCGGGCGAGCGCCGCCATGTTCCGGCCGCTCTCCGCGTCACCCGTCGACTGACCGCCGGGGAGCACACGTGTCCACGACCTCCACGGCCGTCCAGGCGGTGCGGCGGGAACTCAGCCCGCTGGAGCGCTGGTACTGGATCGCCGACCAGATATCACCCCTGAACGTCATCGGGCGGGTCCGCGTGCACGGCCCGGTCCCCGCGGCGCGGTGGCGCTCGGCGCTGACCGCGCTCCAGGACCGCCACCCGCTGCTGCGCGTGGCGATCGAGGCCGGAGCGACCGGGCGGGAACCCCGGTTCGCTCCGGTGGACGGCCGCCCGATCCCCCTCGACCACCGCGTCCTCGACTCGCCGGACGCCGTCGAGAACGGCTGGACGCGGGTCATCGACCGGGAACTCGTCAACGGCCGCGTCGACTGGCGCGCCGGGCCGCTCGCCACGGCCACCGTGCTCACCGGCCCGGGGCCCGACGGCGAGGTGCACGACCTGATCCTGAGCCTGCTGCACGTCATCGCGGACGGGACCACGGTCATCTCCCTGCTGCGGCAGTGGGCCGAACTCGCGGCGGGCCACCCGGTCGAACCGCGTGCCGTCCTGCCCGCGGCCGAGGAGCTCTTCCCGGCCGGGCACCGCGGCGCGGCGGGAGAGGCACGGGCGAAGGCGAAGGCCGAACGGGACGAGGACGACCTCCGGCGGCTGCGTCCGCGCCGCGTCGACGCCGACCTGGCCGTCCCCTTCGAGCGGCGCCGCACCCGGTTCCTCCACCGGTCGCTGGACGCCGCGACGCTGGACCGCCTCGCCCTGGCGTGCCGTGCCCGCGGGGTCACCGTCCACGGCGTGCTCACCGCCGCGATGGTGCGCGCGGTCGCCACGGACGCCGGGGCCGCCGACGCGACGTGGTACTCGATAGGCTCCCCGGTCGACTTCCGCGGCGACCTCGAACCGTCGGTGGCCCCGGACGACGTGGGCAGCTACGTGGCGACCATCCCCTCCCTCGTCGAGCACGTGGCGGCCCGTCCGCTGTGGGAGACGGCCCGGGAGATCAGCGCGGACCTCAGGGCGCGCAAGGCGCGGGGCGAGCAGTTCTCCATGATCCGCCTGATCGGCAGCTCGGGGCCGCAGAGCCTGGCCGACAGCATGCCCTTCGTGCGGCACCTGGACGAGAAGGGCCCGATCAACTTCTGCATCTCCAACATCGGCCGGTTCCCGTTCCCGGACGCGATCGGCCCGTGGCGTGCGTCGGGCGCGCAGTTCGTCGCCTCGCTGTCGGTGGTGGGCACGTTCGTCGCCACCGTCAACTCCAGCCACCACCAGCTCGCCTGGAACTTCACCTACGCCGAGGGACTGGTCTCGGACGAGCGCGCGGCGAGGCTCGCCGACAGGTGCGTGGAGATCGTCCTCGCCCTCTTACGAGCGGCCGGCTGACGCCCGGCCCCGACCCGCATGGGAGCACCGTAGATGAACGCACCGGGCCTCACGCCCGCGGGGCCGCCGGTCTTCACGCCCGCGACCGAGCTCCGCGACCTGATCCGGAACAAGGAACTGTCCGCCGTCGAGGTCACCGAAGCGGTCCTCGCCCACCTGGAAGAGGTGAACCCGCTGCTGAACGCGGTGGTCGCCGTGCGGGCGGAAGGCGCCCTCGCGGACGCGCGCGCCGCGGACGCGCTGCCGCCGGAGGAACGCGGCCCGCTGCACGGGGTCCCGTTCACCATCAAGGACGCCAACGAGTCGGCGGACCTGCCCGTCGCCTACGGGTCGCTGCCGTTCACCGGCTACGAGCCGGGCTTCGACAGCGAGTCGGTCGCCCGGCTCCGGCGGGCGGGCGGCATCCTCGTCGGCAGTACCAACATGCCGGAGTTCGGGCTGCGGATTACGACGGACAACCGGGCCTTCCCGGCCACCCGCAACCCGTGGAACACCGAGCACGGCCCGGCGGGCTCCAGCGGCGGCGCCGCGGCCGCCGTGGCCGCCGGCATCGGACCGCTCGCCCTGGCGGCCGACGGCGCCGGCTCCGTGCGGGCGCCCGCCTCCGCCTGCGGGGTCGTGGGGCTCAAGCCCACCCGCGGACGCACCTCGTGGGCGCCGGCCTCCCAGGAGCAGTGGGCGGGATACGTCATCAACGGCCCGGTGGCCCGCACCGTCCGCGACGCCGCCCTGATGCTCGACGTGATGGCGGGCCCGGTCGTCGGGGAGCCCTACGGGCTGCCCGCGCCGTCCGGTTCGTTCCTGGCCGCCTGCGACCGGCCGCCGGAGCGGCTGCGCGTGGCGTACACCGGCACGCCGCCGCACGGCGCGGTCGCCCCCGAGGTGCGGGAGGTGTTCGAGCAGGCCGTGTCGGCCTTCGAGGCCCTGGGGGTCGAGGTGGTCGAGGCCGCGCCCGACCTCGGCGGGCTCCTGGACCCCCTGCTGACGGTCATCGCGACGAACGTGGCCGCCATGGTCCGCGGCGTGCCGCCGGAGCACCTGGCCGAACTGGAGTCGACGACCCTCGACATCGCCCTGTACGGCGAGCGGCTGGGCGCCGTCGACTACTGCGCGGCCATCGCGGCCGCCCAGAGCCGGGCGGCGGACGTCCTGCGCTTCTGGACGCGCTACGACGTCCTGCTCACCCCCACGCTCACCGTGCTCCCGCCTCCGCTCGGGGCGGCTCCGGAGGGCTCGGGGTTCCAGGAGCGGTGGCGGGAGTACGCCGACTGGCTGGCCTTCACGTACCCGTTCAACATCACCGGGCAGCCCGCGGTCTCGCTCCCCGCGGGGCGGGCCGCGGGGAACCTGCCGGTCGGCATCCAGCTGGTCGGCGCGCCCGGGGCCGAAGACCGCCTCCTAGGTCTGGCCGCCGCCTTCGAACGCGCCCGTCCGTGGGCCGACGCGCGGCCCCGGCTCGGGTGAGCCGTCGGGGCGGTCGTTCCAGCCGGTCTCGCGCAGCAAGGCGATGCGGGAGTTCACCCCGGCCTTCCGGAAGAGCTTCTTCAGGTGGTAGTTGACGGTGTGGGGGGAGATTTCGAGGCGCCGGGCGATCTGCTTGTTGGTCAGCCCTTCGGCGACCATCTGGACGATCCTGTGCTCCTGGCCGTTGAGGTCCGGCGGCCCGGCGGGCACCGGCGTCCGGGCCCCGGGCCCCGGCGTCCGGGCCTCGGGGTCGGGCGCCGGCCGGGCGCCCGACCCGGGCCCCGGCCGGGCGTCGGCCACCTGCCGGCGCAACGCGTGCCGCAGCGTGGCCGGCACCGAGTCGACGATGAGCTGCCACAGCAACTCGTTGGGGAAGCGGACACGGGTGTTGCCGACGGCCAGCACCCCGGTGGTGATCGTCCGGTCCAGGGTGAGCAGCAGGGCGGACGGCGGCACGCGCAGGAGGGGCAGGAGGTCGTCGACCGTGCTCTCCCGGCCGAGGACCGCCGCCACCCGCAGGAGCTGGCGGCATTCGTCCGGGTACTCCAGGAGCATGCTCTGGAGGAGTGCCCGCAGCCGCTGCGGGATGCGCTCCTCGACGAGCTGCGCCTCGTGGGGCCCCACCCGGATCAGGTGTTCCTCGCGCATTCCCTCCAGCAGTTCCACGAGCAGCCTGGGGTGTCCGCCCGCGCCGTGCAGCACCCGGGCGAGCGGGGCGGACGGGGGGACGCCCAGGACGTCGACGGCCACCTGGAGCGCCGCGGGGGCGCGGAGCGCGTCGAGGGTGATCCGCTCGGTGTGCCCGATGGAGCTGGCGACCAGCGCGTCGAGGCTCCTCGCCCCCGTCCCGCGGCGGCGCGCGACCAGCCAGACCACCGCCCTGCTGCCGTACCGGGCGTACCGCTGGGCGAGCAGCGCGTCGCTCGCCTCCTCTCCCAGCCAGTGCGCGTCGTCCAGGACGATCAGCCGGGGCCGGTCGGTGGTGCCGGTGCCCATCGGACCGGCCGGGCCGGCGAGGGGGAACCGGTGTCCGGTCACGAAGCCGAGCCGTTCCGCCGTGGTCACGCACTCGTCCAGGAACCGGGTCTTCCCGGAGCCGGGCGGCCCCTCCACCGCCACCAGGGCGCAGCCGCCGTCGGCGCCGAACTCCAGTGCCCGCAGGGCGCGCGCCATCTCGTCCTCGCGGCCCCGCAGCGGCAGCCGGAGCGGGGACGGCGCGGTGGACGGGGACGGCGCGGACGGGGACGGAATCCGTCTCGTCGTGATCGTCGTCATCGGACCGCGCCCTCCCCCGTGTGTTTCCTCGGCTGCCGCGCTGTCGCCGGACCCGACGCGCCGTCGGCCTGGTACCGGGTCAGCAGCGGTCCGGTCATCACCGTGGTGACCAGCGCCATCACGACCATGGCGGTGAACAACCGGGTGTCGAGGGCGCCCAGGCTCAGCCCCACGTTGAGGACGACCAGTTCGGTCAGTCCGCGCGCGTTGAGCAGGATGCCCAGGACCGCGGACTCGCGTCCGGTGGCCCCGGTGAGCCGCGCCGCGCCCGCCGCGCCGAGGAACTTGCCCGCGCAGGCCACCGCGACGATCGCGAGGACCATGACGAGCCCCTGCGCGCCGAGGCCCGCGAGGTCCACCGAGAGGCCGGTCACGGTGAAGAAGACCGGGAGGAGCAGAAGGCTGGTCTGGTCGATGCGTTCCGGCACCTCGGGCGCGGTCGAGTCGATGTGGTGGCGGGGCGCGACGGCGCCGAACAGGAACGCGCCGAACACCGCGTGCAGCCCGATCTCGTCGGTGATCCACGCGCTGGTCAGCAGGCCGGAGCAGAGCACGACGTGGACGGTCGTGCCGCTGCCCGCCCATCGCCGTTCCGGGGCCAGCAGCCAGGACAGGGCCGGCCGTACCGCGAAGAGCAGCACGAGCACGAAGAGGACCGCGCCGCCGACGGTGCGCCCGAACGACCAGAGGCCGCTGACGCTCACCATCGTGACGACCGCGGCGAGTACGCTCCAGGCGATCACGTCCTGGATCGCGGCGCTGACCAGGGCCACCGTGCCCACCCGCTGCTTCTGCAGGCCCCGTTCGGTGATGATCCGGGCGAGGACCGGGAAGGCGGTGATGGACATCGCCGCCCCGAGGAAGAGGGCCGGGCCGAGCACCCCCTGCGTCCTCAGTTGGGTCTGGTCGAGCCACGGGTACAGCAGCAGCGCGAGCCCGGCGCCCAGGGCGAACGGCAGGGCCACCGAACTGAACGACACGAGCGCGATGTGCCTCCCGACGCCTCTGACGTGTGAAAGGCTCAACTGGTAGCCGACGCCGAACATGAACAGCACCAGGCCGAGTTGAGCGAGCGTTTCGAGGTACGGGCGGACCTCCGGGGGGAAGAGCAGCCGGGGCAGGTCGCCGGGCAGCAGCCCGAGCAGGCTCGGCCCCAGCGCTATCCCGGCGACGATCTCGCCCATCACTGCGGGCTGTCGCACCCGCTTGGCCAAGGTGGCGAACAGGAAGGCGGCGAGCAGCACCAGGGCCAGGTCCACCAGGACGACCCCGGCTACGCTGCCGCTCTCCCCCGCGCTCAAGGCCGGACCGTGCGTCGACACTCCTCACTCCTGCCTTCTCGGGGACCGAAACGGCCGGATCCGGGAGTGGAGCGGCCGGATCCGGGACGGGGACGGCCGGAGCCGTCCGGGGGAGGCGGCCGGTACCGGACCGGCCGCCCCGCGGTCAGAGCCGCCGTGCCAGCGCCTTGCGGTCGACCTTGCCGCTCGGGGTCAGCGGGAACGACGGGAGGTCCCGTATCGACGACGGGATCATGTGGCCGGGCAGGTGCACCGCCAGGCTCCGCCGGATCGCGGACGCGACCACCCGGGCGCCGTGCGCCGGTACGCAGAACGCCACCAGTTGCTTGCCGCCCGCCGCGGTCTCCCGCACCACGACGGCCGCGTCGGCCACCTCCGGCAGTGCCCGCAGGCGCGCCTCGACCTCGCCGGTCTCCACGCGGTGGCCCCGGATCTTCACCTGGTCGTCCAGCCGTCCGAGGAACCGGATGGTGCCGTCCGGCAGGAGCTCGACCAGGTCGCCCGTCCGGTAGATCCGCCCCCCGCCGGCCACGCCCGGCACGGTCCGGAACCGCGTGGCGGTCACGTCGGGCATGCCCAGGTAGCCCTGCGCGAGCACCGGGCCGCCGATGCACAGCTCACCGGGCACGCCGGGCCGCTGCGGGCGCAGGTGCTCGTCGAGGACGTACGCCTCGGCGTTGGTGATGGGCCGGCCGATGCTGGGCTGGTCCGGCCACGTCAGCGGATCGCCGTCGAGTTCGAGCGAGGTCACCACGTGGGTCTCCGACGGGCCGTACTGGTTCACCAGCACGGCCCCGTCCAGGTGCTGGAACAGGGCGCGCACCGCGGGGCTCACCTGGAGCTGTTCGCCGGCGGTGATGACCTCGCGCAGGGAGACCGGCCACGCGCCGACCGTGCTGGCGTGCTCCGCTATCGCCTGCAACGCGACGAACGGCAGGAACATGCGGCGCACCGAGGCGCGGTTCATCAGCTCGATCAGGGCCTGGCAGCTCCGGCGCGTCGCGTCGTCGACCACCACCAGCGTCCCGCCGGAGGCCCAGGTGCTGAACAGCTCCTGGAAGGACACGTCGAAGCTCAGCGCGGAGAACTGGAGGGTCCGGTCCCCGGTGCCGCACGACGAGTGCGCGCACTGCCAGTCGATGAGGTTGGCCAGCGGGCCGTGGGGCATGGCCACGCCCTTGGGCACCCCGGTGGACCCGGACGTGTAGATGACGTAGGCGAGCGAGTCCGGTCCGATCGCCGGTGCCGTCGTCCGGGGCGTGTCCTCGACGGCGGAGAGGAGGTCCTCCAGGGCGGTGGCGCGGGTGCCGTCCGGCACCGGGATCCGGTCGAGGATCGCCTTGTCGGACAGCAGGATCCTCGCGCCGCTGTCGCGCACCATGGCGGCGAGCCGTTCGTCGGGGTAGGCCGGGTCGAGCGGCACGTAGGCGCAGCCCGCCTTGAGCACGCCGAGCACCGCGACGGCGATGGCGAACCCGCGCTCGAAGAAGACGCCGACCGGTTGTCCCGTGACGCCCGCCGAGCGCAGCGCGAGGGCCAGCCGGTCCGAGTCGCGCCCCAGCTCCTCGTAGGTGAGGGTCCTGTCGCCCCAGACCATGGCGGGCAGGTCGGGGTGGAGGTCGCGCCGGGCTTCGAACAGCTCGTGCGCGAGCAAGGTCCTTCCGGGGGAATTCCGTACGCTAGTCAATGGTTGCTCCCAGGCCGGATCAGGTGGGGGACTGCGCCGGTTCGGTCATGACCGACTCGATCGTCGCCGCGAGCGGTTCGGCCCCGGCCGACTCCAGGTAGAGGTGGCCGCCGGGGAACGTGTGGGTGGTGAGCGGCTGGACGCTGCTCCACTGCCACTGGTCGGTGTGCTCGTCGCCGAACGCGTCCTCCCGCCCCCGGCAGACGACGATGCGGCTTTCGGTCACGGTCCAGGACATGGTGCGGACGAACGAGTCGCAGATGTCGAAGTCGGCCCGCAGCAGGGAGACGGCGCGGGCGGCGATGTGCGGATCGCGGAGCAGTGCGGTGTCCAGCGCGCCGTACCGCGCGGCGCGTTCCAGCACCTCTTCGTCGGATGCGGGAGGGGCGCCGTCGGCGAACAGCGGCACGGCGCGCTGCGGGGCGAGGTTGGCGGAGGCGAAGAGCACCTGGCACCGCGGTCCGCCGCGCCGCTCCAGGGCCGCCGCCACGCCGAGCCCTAGGTAGGCGCCCATGCTGTGGCCGAAGATCGACAGTTCGTCGTCGGTACCGACCTGACGGACCAGCAGGTCCGTCAGGTCCCGGACCGCCTCTTCGGCGGTGTGGAGGGTGGGCTCACGCCAGCGGCGGCCCCGGCCGGGGAGTTCGGCCACCAGGGGCGTGATGTGGTCGGGCAGCAGCCGGGTCAGCCGGCGGAACACGGCCGCCGAACCGCCGGCGTGGTGGAACAGGGCGAGCACGGCCATCGGTGCGCCTTCCGGGAGGGGGAGGGGGCCCGGAGCGGCGTGGCCGGTGAGGGGGGTCGCCGGTCACGCCGTTCCGGGGCGGGGCGCGCGTGCGCCGCGACCGGACGCCGCCGGTCCGGGTCGCCGCGGTCCTTTTCCCGGCTTTCTCATGGCCGGGGGCCGCATCGGCGGCACGGACCGGTGACGATTTCCTCGGTCTGGCGGGCGGTGCGGTGAATTCGGCGGCGAAGTGGCTGGCTGCTCCGCCGCCTCGCCCGGACGGGCGTCGCGGTTGACGCGCCGTTACTCGGCCCCGGCCGCATGCTCATGGCCGTGGCAGCCGGGCTCGTGTCGGTGCGTTCCGGTGGGGCGTCAGTTTCCGACGGGCTGCCGGAAATCCCACGGGACGAACCTGTGACCGCGCCGGCTCCGGTCGGTCAGCTTGTTGATGCCGTATTCGTCCTTGCCGGCGACGAGAACGGCGGCGTAGTTCTCCAGCGGAATCGTGCCGCCGTATTCGGACACGTCGTCGAGGTCCGGGTAGATCTTGACCTGGGTCGGCACGTACCGGGTCGCGAACCCCATGCGGTAGTCCTTCTTGCTGCCGGTGTGCGGAAGCGAACCGTGCATCAGGGTCGACCAGAAGATGACGCACTCACCGGGCTGCATGACGAGGGAGAACGCCTTCGACTCGTCGGGGCGCCAGTTCGGGTCCTTCTGGAGCTCGCGGTAGTCGTAGCCGAAGAAACCGCGCCTGACGCTTTCCTTCTCCCGCTTGTTGATCGTGTCCGGGTTGTAGGACATGCCGAGGGATTCGTCGTAGTTCATCACCCGGTGCGTGCCCGGCATGAGCTGGAGGCAGCCGTTCTCCTTCGTGGAGTGGGTGAACGCCGTCCAGGCGGTGATCGTGCCGCCGAAGGCGGGCGCGTCGTTCTGCGCGGGCCACTGGATCTGGGGACGGCCGCTGGAGTGGGCGAACGTCGCCGCCTGGTGCCAGTCCGTGCCCTCGTCACCCTGGTACTTCGGGAAGAACTCGGTGCGCCAGCACAGCAGGTTCGGGCCGAGGATGGAGGCCACCCGCTCGACGATGGCCCGCTGCATGATGTGCTCGCTGAGCAGGTCGATGTCGAGGTGCCGGTCGTAGTTGGAGAGGTTGGTGACGGCGCCCAGCGAGTCCTCCGGGTAGATCGCCCGCGACCGGTCGGGAATGGCGCGGCGTATCTCCCTCCAGCGCCTCTCCATCTCCTCGGGCTCATAGACCTTGATCGGTCCGATGAAGCCCTGCTCCTCGAACTTGGCGAGCTCTTCGGGGGTCAGCCGAAAATCCGACGTCTTGTCACTCACGGCTACTCCAGCTTCTGGTGGGGGTGGGCTTGGTGAACGGGTCACGCCGCCTGCTGCGCGGTCGTCCGCGCATGCAGTTCCGCGATGGCCTCGCCGAGCGACTGCTCGAACAGGGTCTTCACGTCGAGTTCCTGACCAAAATACTGCTGGACACGCGCGTTGAGGTTCATGGCGAGGAGTGAGTGGCCTCCCAGGTCCAGGAAATTGTCGTCCAGGGTCGCGTCCGGGGTTTCGAGGAATTCACGCACCCAGTCGACAAGCAGCTTCTGCATGTCGTGCAGGCCCTCGGGGGTGGAAACGGGCATTGCTGCCTTGCTCCTCTCGTAGGGTCTCGTGCGAGCCTCCCGCGAAGGCGATACATCAGCCGGCCGGAGGTTCACTGAACGCTCTGCACAGGTCCGCGCAAACACGCAGAGCGCGTTGTGGTCTCAACTTTATAGGCGCCCAGAGGATCGCGGTAATGCCAATCGCTTGGGGGGTATGCGCCAAGAACATGTGCCAATTGCAGTGTTGACGACGCGGTCCGGGTGGCCTGCGGGCCCCGGCCGTGGCCGCACGGGACCGGCGCACCGGCCGCGCCGGCCCGCCCACCGGCACCGCGCACTCCCCCTCCGTCACGCCCGGCGTCACCGCCGGGACGAGGGGGACCCTCCGGCCGTTTCCGCCGCACCCGAGCGGAAGGGCGCCGCCGCCTCCCGGTCCGGTCCGCCGGGACGGGGGCGCCGGCGGGTGGGGCGGCGTCCGGGGCCCTCCGGGAGTTCGCGCGGGCGGGGGCGCCGTGCCGTCCTGGCCCTCTGTGACGTTGCACGTCGCACGCGTGAACGCGCGGGGGAAGACACCGAGCGGGAAAGCGGATCATTGCGGCATGTCGCTGCACGTCCGACGGGGCCCCGGAGGCTGAGCGGTGCTTCGAACCCCTTCCGGGCGTGCGTCCGCGGGCGCGTGCCCGGACTGCCCCGTTCCATGCGGAGAACCGTGAGGCGGGAAGGGGGTGCCGCTCACGTGTGTGTAGCCTGCGTACGCACAGGGACGCGAGGCGTATGGGTCGTACGGGGTTCCTCGCGCATCAGGATCTAGGGGTGGGGGCTGCGTGAAGCGGCGTCGAATAGTGATGGCGGCGGCTGTCGCCGTGGCGGGTGTCACCGGTGTGGTCGTCCTGCAGGGTGCCACGGGCACCGAACCGGCCGCGGGGCCGGGGGACGGCAAGCCCCGCCCCGTCGCGGCCGAGGCGCGGACGAAGCCGATCGCGGCGAGCGCCGACGGCCGTTCGGCGGTCTTGAAGGAGGAGGGGACCAAGCCCTTCAGCATGCTCGGCGTGACGTGGACCGAGCCCGCCGCGCGGGTCACCGGGACGGTCGAGGTCCGCACCCGCGCCGTCGGGTCGGGGCAGTGGTCGTCGTGGCTGCGGCTGGACGGGGACAGCGGCCAGGGCGAGAGCGGCGCCGCCCGCGGGGGCACGGAACCGGCGTGGGTCGGCCCGTCGGACGGGGTCGAGGTGCGCCTGCGGGCGGGCGGGACGACGTCCAAGGCGCTGCCCGCCGGGCTGCGGCTGGACATGGTGGACCCCAAGACGGGCACCGTGTCGGGGATGGCGCCGGCGGCGTTCGCCCTGGAGGAGACCGCGACGCCCACCCCGACCGGGACGACGCCCGGGCCGGTGGAGCCCGCGCCGGACCCGGTCCCGGTCCCGACGGTGACGTCCCCGCAGGAGCCGGTCACGACCCCGCCGGTGAGCGAGCCGCCGACCGAGCAGCCCACCACGAGCGCCGCGCCGACGCCGACGTCCTCCGCGCCGTCCGTGCCGTCCACGCCTCCGGCGAGCCCCAGCCCCACGGCGACCGCGCCGTCCCCACCGCCGTCGACCGTGCCGCGTCCGCCGATCACCTCCCGGGCGGGTTGGGGCGCGGACGAGTCGATCAGCCCCGAGGCCCCCGGGTACCTGCCGGACGGCAGGGTCAAGGCGGTGGTGGTCCACCACACCGCCGAGTCCAACGCGTACACGTGCGACCAGGCGCCCGCGGTGGTGCGCGGCATCTACGCGTACCACGTGAAGCAACTGGGCTGGAAGGACATCGGGTACAACTTCCTCGTCGACAAGTGCGGCACCGTCTACGAGGGCCGCAAGGGCGGGGTGGACCTGCCCGTGATGGGCGCGCACGCCTACGGCTTCAACTCCGAGACGACCGGCATCTCCGTCCTGGGCACCTACACCGACGCCGCGCCCTCGCAGGCGGCGCTGACCTCCGTCGCCCGCATCGCCGCGTGGAAGCTGGGCCAGTACGGCGTCGACCCGGCCGGCACCACCACCCTGACCGCCGGTGACGCCGGGCGCAGCTACTCCGGAAAGACGTGGGCGAAGGGCGCTCAGCTCTCCTTCCCCACGATCCACGGCCACCGCGACGGCTACAACACCCAGTGCCCCGGTGACGCCTTCTACGGCTCGCTGCCCACCTTGCGCTCCTGGGCCGCCGGGCCGGTGGCCGGGCTGGCGGTCAAGTCGGTCACCGGCGCGGGCGCGTCGGGCACGACGTACTACACGAAGTCGTCCGTCACCGTGAACTGGGCGGCGACCACCCCGGCCGCCCTGGTCAAGCAGTACGACCTGCTCGTCGACGGCAAGGTGGCCGCCACCGCCGCCGCCACCGCGACCTCCGGCAAGGTGACGCTGACCCCCGGCACCCGCAAGGTCCAGGTCCGCGCCGTCCACCAGTCGGGCAAGACCGCCACGACCGCCGCCGTGACCGTCGTCGCCGAGACCACCGCCCCCACCTTCACCACCAAGCCCGCGCTCGCCCTGCGCACCGGCACCGTCAACACCGCCGCCGTGCCCCTCACGCTGAGCTGGAAGGCGACCGACAGCACCTCCCTGAAGGAAGTGCGCCTGACCAGCCCCGTGGCGAAGACGTACGGCCCGACGGTGTACTCCGCCGCCCACACGGCCAAGTCCGGCGCCGCCACCACCTGGAGCATGACCGCCCACGACCGGGCGGGCAACACCTCCACCGCCTCCGTCGCCGGCACCCCGGTGATCCTCCAGGAGACCTCCGCCGCCAAGTACGGCACGTGGGCGGCCAAGTCCTCCAGCAGCTACCTGGGCGGCAAGTCCTTCTCCAGCTCCACCAAGAACGCCAGCCTGACCTGGACCTTCACCGGCCGCTCGGCCGCCTGGGTCGTCTCCCGCGCCGCCACCTCCGGCCAGGCGTACGTGTACGTCGACGGCGTCAAGGCGGCGACCGTCGACCTGAAGTCCGCCACCACCAAGTACCGCGACGCCATCTGGACCAAGACCTGGGCCACCAGCGGCAAGCACACCGTCAAGATCGTCGTCGTCGGCACCTCCGGCCGCCCGACCGTCACCACCGACGGCCTCGTCTACCTCAAGTAGCCGACCCGCCGGGTTGTTCCACGGCCGCGGGGGGGGC